>NZ_DAOTWH010000061.1:0-20062 GCF_034435895.1 Chloroflexus sp. | reverse complement strand
TTGCGCCTCAGCGGGAGAGTGCTGCGGGCGCGGCGCGCCCTCGCAAGGACAGCAGGCCTCCTGCTGTGTCCTCCACGCCCGCTGCGGTAAAAAACACATCCCACCCCTGCGGTAAAAATCTCCCTTCCACCTCCGCGCCTACTGCGGTACCATGGGTTGTCTCCCGCAACCTGCGCTCGCTGCGGTACTTGGCGACGATGTGAGGAAAGAGAGTTTCACCCCCTATGCACGCGTTTCTGCACGGTTTCAGCTATCCCTTCCGCGCGATCCGGCTGATTGCCGGCCAACCCCTGCTCTGGCGCTATATTGCCATTCCAATCGGATTAAACCTGCTGGTGGGCTTTGTCCTCTACACAACCTTGTTGTTGGCCGGGTTCCAAGCGATTGATGCGCTGCTGGCCGGTTGGCCGGCGTGGATCGAGTGGCTGGCGCGCGGTTTGCTGATCGTTGCGCTCTTTGTTGGGTTGGGATATCTGTTGGTGCGGTTCGGTGTGGTGCTCGGTTCACCGTTCTACAGCCGGCTTTCCGAGCTGCTCGAAGAGCGGTTGCGCGGGGTTGCCATTACTGCGCCGCCGGCAACGCCGGCCAATATTGCCCGTGATCTGGGCCGTGCCCTCTCGTTTGAGGTGAAGAAGTTGCTGCTGACGCTCGCTATTGGCTTGCCCTCGCTCTTGCTCAATTTGATCCCCGGCGCCGGTTCGGTTTTAGCGACGATCGCCGGCATTGCGCTCGGCGCGACGATCGCCTGCCTCGACTTCTTCGACCCGCCGCTCGAACGGCGGCGTTTGCGCTTTCGCGCGAAGCTCGGCTTCATCCGCCGCCATTTGCCGGCCAGCGCCGGTTTTGGTTTAATGTGCCTTGGATTGGTGAGCATTCCGCTCTTCAACTTGGTGGCGGTGCCGATCTGCATCACTGCCGGCACCCTCTTTTATTGCGACGTGGCCGCAACGGAACGGGCTACCTAACGGCGTTACGGTGTGCCAACCGGCACAATCCGGTAGATATTGCCGTTCCAGTCATCCGAGACGAAGATGACTCCGTTGGGGGCGATCGTAACACCAGCCGGACGGCCCCATGCCCCGCCGCACTCTTGCTGCGGGTTGTCGCGGAAGCCGGTGAGGAAGGCGTCGCCGGCGACTGGCATGCCGTTGGTGACGCGAATCCGTTGCACGCGGCAATCGCGTGGCGTTTCGTCAGCGTTCCAAGAGCCGTGGTAGGCGATTAAGACATCGCCATTCGCCAGCCGGTCAAGCCCTAACGGCGCATAGTGGGCCAGATCGGTAAACAGCGCCGGCGTTGCTTGGGCGCAACTGCTGAAAGTGGCATCGAGCGGCACCCGCGTATCACGCACCTCTTGCGCACCGGCAGGCACCGGCCCTAGTTCGGCGGTGTAGCAGTAGGGCCAGCCGTAATGCTTGCCGCGCTCAACCTCGATCAGCACCTCTTCCGGCGGCAGATCGTTGCCCAAGCCATCGCTGCCATTGTGCGTGGCCCACAGCCTCCCGTCAGGCAAAAAGATGAAATCAACGCTGTTGCGCAAGCCTTCGGCCCACACCGCGCGCCGGCGCGGATCGGGATCGCTGGCGAATGGATTATCGACGGGAATGCCGCCAGTGATTGTATAGCGGAGAATAGCGGCCCGGCGCGGATCGCCTTCGCTGCAACCGACGGTGATATTGCACTTCGAGCCAACCGACACGTAGAGCATGCCGTCTGGGCCGATGCGGGCCGTGCGGGTTGAGTGGCCGCCATCGTTGGGCAGGCCATCAACGATGACCGTGATCTCACCGCTCTCGAACACCCCGTTGCTATTGCTGTCGCGCAGCCGCCACACAGTAGCATTGCCGGCGGCATAGAGATCACCGTTATACCATTCGAGGCCATGCACGCCGGGCAGATTCGTGGCCACCGGCGTGATCCCGTCCGCCCTCCCATCGACATTGGCGTCGGCCAGCCGCACCACCCGGTTGGCGCTCCGTTCAGCGACATAGAGCGCGCCGTCCGGCCCGCTGGCCATCAGTCGCGGGCGATTCAACCCGCTCGCATAGAGTCGCACCGCATACCCTTCAGCGACTTCTAACCGCGCGCTGATCGCGTCGGCTGGCGGAACAACGGGTGATCGGGCAACGATGGGAAGGTGAAGCCGATACGGTGGTTGGGCAAGCGTGATGGCGGCGAGCGCCAATCCCAGCGCAACCAGCAAGACAGTCAATGAGCGTTTCATACCTGTGCAACTTTGGGTTAATGATACGGTACGTTCATCATACCAGATCAGCCAGTGCGATGGCCAAACGTATCGACCGATTTTGTCCTAGGTGACATGGGGGTGAGAGCCACCCATCCTCCAGCGGGGGAGGGGTTGGGGGTGGGGGCACGTTTGCACCGCCGGGGGAGACAGCGGGGGCAGCGCCACGAAAAGCTGCAAAAGGCACCAAACAATAAAAAACCTCTGCGCTCTCCGCGCCCTTTGCGCCTTTGCTTACTTGGTGGCTTGGCGTTGCCTCCCTCACTCCCCGGCCCCCTCTCCCACCTTGAAGGCGGGCGAGGGGGAGCCGCGTGCTCAGCGTCTGAGGCATTACTCGCGCGGAACGCAGTAACGCCCCTCCCCCGCTGAGGGAGGGGCTGGGGGTAAGGGCATTGCAGCTATCAGCAGCGTAAATTCCCCCTTTTCGCGCAGATCAGCAAAATCCCTTTCTCCCACCTTGCGGGAGAGGGGGCATAGGGGTGAGGGCAACGCCCGCTTAGCGGTTCAGCCGCGCCTTGATTTCTGCAGTCAGCAACGGCAAAATCTCGTTGACATCACCGACTATGCCGAGGGTGGCAATGCGGAAGATCGGCGCTTCGGAATCTTTGTTGATCGCCACGATCGTGCGGCTGGTGCGCATGCCGGCCAGATGCTGGATCGCGCCGCTGACGCCGGCGGCGATGTACAGTTTGGGGCTGACCGTCTTGCCGGTTTGACCGACCTGATGCTCGTATGGCACCCAGCCATCGTCCACAATCGCGCGCGAGGCGCCGTACGCACCGCCTAGCGCCTCGGCCAGCGGCGGAATCAGGCGGTAGTAGTTGTCTTTGTTGCCCAACCCGCGCCCGCCAGTGACGATAATCGCCGCATCGGTCAGGTTAACCGCGCCGGCCTTCGGCGCCACTGCCTGCACTTCGGTGCGCGGGGTGAGGTTCGCAACCGCCAATTCCGTCACCGGCGCGCTGCGATCGGGCTGGGCCGCAGCTTCGGGGAAGCTCTGCTTGCGTACCAGCGCCACCACCGGCTTGCCGGCAGCAAACTGGTAGGTGTTGATCACATTGCCGCCGTGCGATGGGCGGGTGGCCCGGATCGCGCCATCCACCACTTGCAGATCGGTCGCGTCAACCACTAACCCGGCATTGAGATCGGTGGCCAGCGCCGCGCCAAAATCGCGCATCTGGAAGCTCGCCCCGGCCAGAATCAGCGCCGGATGACAGGCATCCACCGCTGCCTTCGCCGCCGCGACGTAGCCATCAGTGGTGTACTGGGCCAGCGCCGGTGCATCAGCGGTATAGACCTGATCGGCGCCAAACTGGCCGGCCCGCGCCGCGACTGCAGTCGTGGGGCCAATGGCCAGCGCCGCTAACGAGCCGCCGAGTGCATCGGCCAACTGCCGCCCTTTGCCGAGCAATTCGCGCGAAATGGCGGCCAGATCATCGCCAACCGCTTCGAGAATAACTAACACGTTGCTCATGATCGGCTCCTTTCCGCGCTTAAATCACCTGATACTCCAGCAGCTTATCGACCAGTTTGCGCACCTTGGCGGCGGCGTCGGGGCCATCGATCATCTCGCCCTTCGGGCGCGGCGGCGGCGGCACCCGCTCGGCCAGTTGGGCGGCTGGAGTCAGATCGGCGGCGCTCAAGCCGAGATCGGCTGCCGTCCAAATCGGCGGCTCAACCTTGGCCACACGCTTGATCTTAAGCAACGACGGGTAACGCGGCTCGTTAATATCCTTGATCACCGACATCACTGCCGGCAAGCGGCACACCACCGTCTCGATCACGCTTTCGAGGTGGCGTTCGACCTTGACTGTGCCACCCGGCTGGAGTTCGAGCACCTTGCCGACGTAGGTCAACTGCGGCCAGCCAAGCAAGCGGGCCAGCGCCGGCGCAAACGCGCCGCTCTCATCGTCGGTGCTATTGCGACCGGTAATCACCAAATCCACATCGCCGAGCTTGCGGATCGCGGCGGCAGCCACTCGCGCGGCAGCGATCGTATCAAGTTGGGCAAAAGCCGGATCGCTCAGCAACAGCGCATCGGTCGCGCCCATCGCCAGCGCCCGCCGCAACTGCTCAACCCATTCAGAGGCGCCGATCGAGAGCGCCGTCACTTTGCCGCCGTGCTGCTCGTTCCAGCGAATCCCCTCTTCGAGCGCGTATTCATCGAAGAGATTAATGATCTTCTCAATCCCCTCGGCGTCAATGGTCAGATCAGGCCGGATCTTGACCGAATTGTCGCGGGGGACCTGCTTCAGACACACCACGATGTGCATGCTATGGCCTCCTTCGTACCATGGGCGGTAACGCACTGCATTATAGCAGAGTGTTAGCCAGCAAGGCTCAACGTAGCCGGAATATCGCGGGCAAACCGGAACAGATCAGATGGCATATCGGCAAGGAGCAGCGCCTGTTCAGGGCGGACGCCGACCAAAATGCTTTGTGCGCCGAGCAGGCGCGCCCCGCGCCCAACCCGGATCAGCGTCGCGATACTGTCCTTGTCAAGCGTCGCCAGACCATTGATATCAATCACCACCGTGCGCGCCTGCCGCTGTTGGATCGCATTGAGCACCGTTTGTTCAAGCTGTTTGCTGCGTTCAGCGTCGAGATGGCCGACCAGCGGCAAAAAGATCGTCTGCGGGCCGAGCGGCGTTACCGGCAGGCTGAGCGCCCGGATCGTCGCCTGCAATTGCACTTCGCGCTCAAGCTGGGCTTGCTGGGCCTGTATCGCGGCAGCGAGTTGCTGTTGGCGATCGTGATTCGTATCAAGGAGGTACTGAAAGGAATCGCGCAGCCGTTGGAGTTGGTTAATCGAACTAACGGCGCTGAGCTGGCCGCGATCGTCAGTATGCGCTAAGCGTTCGGCATCAGCAGTCAGTTGATCGACGCTCTTGCCGACCTGCCAGATCAACGATACGGCAAAGGCCAGCGCAATCAACACTGCTGAGCCGACCACTGCTGATACGATCCAGAACCCTTCATTCGCAATCCGTTCCAGCTCGGCTACTCGGCGCTGGTAGGCCGCATCATATTCCAACTGCGCGCCAAGCGACAAGTTATGAATCGCGCGCAGATTGCGGTGATAATCGGTTGAGTTGATCAGTTCACGCGCCTTTTCCTGATTGCCACGGTCAAGAAAAGTGAGCGCGGCGTCGTGTTGGGCGACCATGGCCTCAAATCGGGCGCCCAATTCCAGCTCAATGTGTCCCGAGTCCAACTGCCCGTACGTCGCGAAAAAGCTGCGCGCTTCGGTGCGGATCTTCTCCAGCTCATTCCGATCCAATGGACGACCGGCAATGATCTCGCTCACATAATAGTGCTCAAGCAAGATCAGCGATTCGCTCTGAGCCACTTCGACGAGGTCGCGGGCAGTGTTATCAACGCGATTAATGGCCTGCGCTACTCGCTGTTGCGAGTACACAGCCACGACCCCGATAATAGCCAGCGCCACTAGCAGTGGTGAAAGTGAGAGGATGAGGCGTGCGCGTAGATCCATAGCAATACTCGATTGATGAATCAACCGTTGTTTAACCACTATTTTATGACTATTGTACCACCTCTGCTGCGCTTGGTTACAGCGCCGTCGGGAGTGTACTTCCCTGCTATAATACGGCGGAACGAGTGAACGTCATTTCGCAGACCAGAAACGAGTAGCGCCATGGCCAAAATATTGCAACACCTGCCGGTTGGTGCGAAGATCGGCATCGCCTTTTCCGGCGGCCTCGACACCAGCGCCGCGATCCACTGGATGCGCGCTAAAGGCGCGATCCCTTACGCCTACACTGCTAATCTCGGCCAGCCTGACGAGCCTGACTACGAAGATATTCCGCGCCGGGCCTTAATGTACGGCGCCGAGGCGGCGCGGCTGATCGACTGCCGCCACCAGTTGGTGGCCGAGGGTTTGGCCGCGCTCCAGTGCGGTGCGTTCCACATTTCCACCGCTGGTCTACCCTACTTTAACACGACCCCGCTGGGCCGCGCGGTCACCGGCACGATGCTGGTGGCGGCAATGCGCGAAGATGGCGTCAATATCTGGGGTGATGGCAGCACCTACAAGGGCAATGATATTGAGCGGTTTTATCGCTATGGCCTGCTGGTTAACCCCGATCTGCGCATCTATAAGCCGTGGCTTGACCAAGCCTTTATCGACGAGTTGGGTGGGCGGGCCGAGATGTCGGCCTATCTGAGCCAAGCTGGTCTTGAGTATCGCATGCCGGCTGAAAAGGCCTATTCGACCGACTCAAATATGCTGGGGGCAACCCATGAGGCCAAGGATCTCGAATTCCTCGACCGCAATGTCACCATCGTCAACCCGATTATGGGAGTCGCCTTCTGGCGTCCCGAGGTGCCAATCGAGTACGAAGAGGTGCGGATTACGTTTGAAGAGGGCTTTCCGGTGGCGATTAACGGCGTGACTTTCCCCGATCACGTCGCCTTGATGGCCGAGGCTAACCGGATTGGCGGGAGGCACGGGTTGGGCATGAGCGATCAGATCGAGAATCGGATTATCGAGGCCAAGAGCCGCGGGATCTATGAAGCGCCGGGCATGGCGTTGCTCTTCATCGCCTACGAGCGGTTGGTGACCGGCATCCATAACGAAGATACCATTGACCAGTACCGCGAGTACGGGCGCAAACTGGGCCGCTTGCTCTACGCCGGACGCTGGTTTGACCCGCAGGCGATGATGATCCGCGAGTCGTTGCAACGCTGGGTGGCCCGCTTGATCACCGGCGAAGTGACGATTGGCCTGCGCCGTGGCAATGATTACTCGATCCTCGATACCAGCTCGCCGAATTTGACCTACGATCCCAGCCGGTTGACGATGGAGAAGGGGGAAGCCAGCTTTACCCCGCAAGATCGGATCGGCCAGTTGCACATGCGCAACAACGATATTGCCGACACGCGCAAGAAACTGATGGTTTACCTGCGCACCGGCTTGCTCGGCGATAGCGGGGTGTTGCCGCAGCTTGCCCCGCCGTCCGGCGAACAAGAGGATGCGCCATCGGCGTAAAGCGCGCGCTTGGTAGACACGTACTTCGCCTCCTTCTCCCGCACTGTGGGAGAAGGAGGCAGCGGCGCGGACAGAACATGTGGTTGAGTACAACCGTTGATCGCGGTGCGATGTCGTCCAGCCCCGTACTGCGCACCCCATCACCCCTCCCCCGCTGGGGGAGGGGGTGGGGGTGGGGGCAAGAACGTGCATCCTCGCGCTGGATCGCCCGGCCCTCAAGGGCCGGGCTACGGTTCACATGCTCTGTCCGTCCCTATAAAGAAAAGGCCCTAGGGAGGATGAAGGCCGATTATCCCAAAAAATGGGTGTGGTTTGGGCCTTTTCGTGGCTATGACCGCTTCGCGAGCGCCGCCTGCAACGTGCTGAACGTGCGGATGCTGCTCAAATCTACGCCGAGCGAAACTAGCGTCTGGGCCACTTCGGGCCGGATTCCAGCCAGCATCACCCGCGTCCCCATCAACCGCGCCGCTTCTACAAGCTGAATCAGCCCCTTGGCCACCTGCGTATCTATGGCCGGCACGCCGGTAACATCGATCAACAGCTCACGCGCGCCAGTCTGTTCAATCTGCCTGAGCGCATGCTCTTGCATATCGCTCAGGCGGGTGGTGTCAATCGCGCCAATCAGCGGCATCACCAAGGTCGTATCACGCACCGGTAACACCGGCACGCTCAGCGCGCGGAAAGTCTGTCGTTGCTGTTCATTCTCGGCCAGTAAGCGGGCCTGTTCCGCTGCGCGCTGCTCGAGATCGCGCAACGCTATTTGCAAAGCTGCCGTGCGCTGCGCGACTTGCGCTTCCAAACTGGCATTCAACTCTGCTAACCGAGCCGCACTCTGCCGCGCCTCCTCGCGCAGCCGCCACGCTGCGCGCAGCGCGCCATCGGTAATTGTCCCGCCGATAAAGGTGAGGAGCGCGGCGCCGATTTGCAAAAAGACCGCTGTCACTTCCAGCGAGATTTCTATCGCATTGGCAAACAGCGGTATCCCGGCAATGTTCCACGCAATGAATAAACCCGTCAAATTGATCGCCAAAACTGCCCCTATCAGTGGCGGGCGCAGGGTTAAGCCGGCGATGAGCAGTGAGAGAAGCAGGTAAAAGCCCCCTGTATAGGGACTAGTTGGCGAGGCTTTCGTCGCGATGGCGATCAAAATAGGCAGGATGATAAAAGTGATCAGAATGAAACTGCCGAGATTGACCCGGCCACTCCGGGTAACGGCGATAGTAACAAGATAGGCAGTAATCCCAATCGCAATAATGATAACCCTGCTAAGCGACGTACCGCTCAGCAAACTGGTCGGGATGGCAAGCACTGCTAACCCAATCATCACCAGCGTCACTATAATCGTGGTACGCCCGCGGCGCAGATCGTCTTCATTCGTGCTTTGAATCTGGGTTAGCCACGCAAAGAAGGATTGCATAACTTCTCCTGTAAGCGTGTGCGAGGATCGGTCTGTAACCCCAATGATACCTTATTCTGGTGTCGCTCGGCTACGTGCCGGATGGTTCCTGAGACGCTTACTGTTGGGCTAAAGCCTCCTGCAGGGTACTCGCAGTGCGAACTTCTTGGAGGTCAATGCCGAAATCCACCAAGCTGTGCGCCACTTCCGGCCTGATTCCAGCCAGCGTTACCCTCGTTCCCATCAGCCGGGCAGCGGCAACCAGTTGCAGCAAGCCTTGCGCGACCTGCGGATCTATGGCCGGCACGCCGGTGATATCGAGCAGCAGCTCGCGCGCGCCGGTTTGGGCAATCTGGCCGAGCGCCTGTGGTTGCAGATCAGCGAGGCGCGCCGGATCGAGCGGGCCAATCAGCGGCATGACTAAGGTTGTATCGCTCACCGGCAAGACCGGCACGCTTAGCTCGCGGATGACCTGCCGCTGCTGCTCATTCTCGGCCAACAAGCGGGCTTGGGCCGCCGCGCGTTGCGCGAGATCGCGCAACGTTTTGTGTAATGCTGCGGTGCGTTCCGCGATTTCCATCTCTAACCCGGCATTAAGCGCTGTAAATCGGAAGGCGTTCCGGCTGGCTGCCTCGCGCAACCGGCGCGTTTCGCGCAACGCCTGCGCAACAATGGAACCGCCGACGAAGGTCAAGAGCGTTGTGCCAAATAGCAACAGGATCGCGGCGCTTTGGAGCGCATGCTCAAAGGGGCTGGCAAACAGCGGAATGCCGGTCAGCCGCCATGCCACGAGCAAGCCGGCCAGATTGAACAGGAGCGCTATCCACACCAATGCCGGTTTCATTACCATCCCAGCGATGATGATAGAAAAGGCTAGAAAGAAGGGCGCACTATACGTAGAAGCTTTATCGTTTGCGAAGCCAAACGTGGCAATCAGCGTGAGCAATGAAATAGTGGTTACAAAGACGACCCCGCTTACCGATACCAAGCCTTTTCGGGCAAGAATTATCACCGTTGTGTAGACCGCCAGCCCGAGCACATTGACCGCAATAAGCGCAAATACGGCTTGCGGCGTTGCAATCAACACTAATGGAATTGCCATGATCGCCATGGCATTGGCAAACAGCGCTAATACCACAATGATCCGCCCGCGCCGGACAACATCTTCGTTGGGGTGCTGAATCTGCATCAACCACGGGAGCAACGATCCCATCCTGCAATCCTCCGTGGATAAAGCTGCATAACGTCCATCCCAAGCGTATTGTACATCGTCCCTGAGTTGAAGGAACGCTCTCCAACACCGTTGCCGCTATCGCTGATTGAACAATTAGTACGTTGCTCCTATCTCCTGTCGTTACCGTATACCCCTTCCTGTACAGCAACGACAGGCCTCTTTCGCCCCTCGGCATTCGTGCTCACACGCGGTACAGTGAAATCAAGAAACGGCTTTGCCACTCATTCTCATTCTAGCCGAGAGAGGCCGCTATGCGTACTAAACTTCTTCTCAGCCTGCTGCTTTGCTTGGTCATCGCGCCTATCCCCTCCCTCCACGCCGCCCCGCAGGGAGAACCGAACCTACCGCTGCCGGTTGATGACGTATTGATCGCCCCTACGCCGGCATCACTCGCGTTTGCCGTCGATAGCGAACAAGATCTGCGCTTGCCGAGCCAATATCTCGCAGGGCGGGTTGCAGTGCGGTTAGTGCTGCCTGAGAGCAATGGCGTGGTTGATCCTTCAAGCGAAGATTGGATGACGGATAAGATCGAGCAGGTGACCGCCCAAATGCGCGCTGCCCTCGATTGGTGGCGTGAACGGCTGCCCGCTGCTCGCCTTGAGTTCGATCTGGTGGTACAAACTGTGCCAACCCGCTACGAACCGATCCGCTACGGCTTGGCGCAAGAAGGTCTTTGGATTGGTGATGTGCTGCGGACATTGGGTTACACCAGCAACAGCTATTTTGAGCAAGCGTTCCAAGCGGCGTTTGACTTGCGCGACCAGCGCGGTGCTGATTGGGCCACAACGATCTTTATCGTTAATAGCACGCGTGATGATGGTTACTTCGCCGATGTCCGCTTCGCGTATGCGTATCTCAATGGCCCCTTTAGCGTGATTACCTCTGACGGCGGCCCGTATACCACCCAGTGGTTGCGAGCAGTGATTGCCCACGAATTCGCCCATCTCTTCGGCGCGCTTGATCAATACAGCGCCGCCGGAGTCAGGTGTGATCAGCGCAGCGGCTATCTGTTTACCCCCACGACCAACAGCATGTTCAACAACTGCGGCACGAGTGAGCCGAGCATTATGCGCGAACTGATCAACAGCTTTGTCAACGGTGCGGTTGATGGCTCGGCACGGGCGCAACTTGGCTATCGCGATAGTGATAGCGACGGGATTATTGATGTGCTCGATACGATGCCGTCACTGACGCTTACTACCGTGCAGCAAGCGCCGGGCCGGCGTCCGCTGGTTAAGCTAGAGGCGCGCGATCTGCCCTATCCCTCGCCGGTACAACCCGATGTGAGCATTAATCCGATCACCGCGATCGAGTATCGCGTGGATCAGAGCGAATGGCAATTCGTTGAGCCGGTGGATGGTGCATACAACAATGTGAGCGAGACGGCGCAGTTCGAGCTGCCGCTCTACGATGGCGAGTATGTGGTTGAGTTTCGCGCGCTCAATCTGGCCGGCAATGCCTCTGCGATCATCACGCAAATTGTGACGGTCAGCGGGCTTGGCCCGGCGCCGGAATACCATCTCACCAGACCGGCGCGTCTGAATGGACAGACCCTCATTATTCACGCCCAAGCGCCCCAAGCGACCCGCGCAGTCGAGGTGAGCCTCCAACGCACCTTCACCAGCGCGCTCCGCTTACCCTATGCGCCTGAGATAACGTTACCGCTGAATAACAACCTGTCGCTCGCTACGGCCCCGCTTGCCACAACCACAATGTACGTCCGGTTCATCGATAGCGCCGGCTTACCGTCGCTGGCCTACGCCGTGCCAATTGAAACGCCTCCGGCGCAACACCACGTGATGATCCCGCTCGTATCGCGGTAATTTGGATTGATAATCGATGCTGACGTGCAACCGCCGGCCCATCGCAGGATGTGGCCGGCGCAAATTTTTGCAAAAAGTGTTACCATGTTTGGTCGGCTAAACCGGTATACTTCGTTACATTGACCATGTGGTAGTTTGGAGAGGAATGCAGTATGCGTTATACCCGCCATCTCAGCCTGTTACTGCTGGTTGGAGTGTTGCTAGCCGGCTGGC
Organism: Chloroflexus sp.; assembly: GCF_034435895.1. Lineage (GTDB taxonomy): Bacteria > Chloroflexota > Chloroflexia > Chloroflexales > Chloroflexaceae > Chloroflexus. The sequence continues at coordinate 8,143 of NZ_DAOTWH010000061.1, read as the reverse complement.
CCGCCGTGGCGCCGGTTGCACAATCGGCGAACCTCTCGGTCTTTGGTGCGAATACCCACATCGCTGCGAGCTACCCCTTCCCTGACTCACTGAACCGGCCCGCCGACGTGGTTGCCCAGAGCAGTCTTGGCTGGGTGCGCGAGGAGTTTCAATGGGGCCGGATCGAACCGCGTCCCGGCAAATTTGATTGGACGTTCACCGATCGGGCAGTGAATGAATTGGTGCAACGCGGGGTCAATATCGTAGGCCTGCTCAATCCGGCGGTGGGTTGGGGTACGCCCGATCCGGCTGACGACAACATTCCGCCTGAGCAAGGCAGTTTCTACCCGCCTGATCCGCAACTCTTCGCCAAGTTTGCCGCAACCGTGGTCAACCGCTACAAAGACCGCGTGCGTTATTGGCAGGTGTGGAACGAACCGGATAATGCGGTGTACTGGCGGCCAGCGCCCAACCCGGCAGCGTATGCTGCGCTGTTGCGCGCGGTCTATCCTGCGATCAAAGGCGCTGATCCGGGCGCAACGGTGCTGGCCGCCGGCATTGTCTCGCCTGAACCAGCCGGTTCGTTCTTGCAAGCCATCGCCGATAATGGCGCGTGGGGATCATTCGACATCATCGCGTTGCATCCCTATACCGATCCGCTCGGCCCGGAGGCTGGCTCGATTGATACAGTTGGGATCGGCGCGATTCAGACACTGGCTGCCCGGCTTGGCCCCAAACCGATTTGGGTGACTGAATTCGGCTGGGCTGACAGCCCGACCGATCGCACCGGCGAACAGGCGTTTGATGTGGAAACGCAGGCGAACTATCTGATCCGGGCGATGGCGCTGTTGCGGCAGGCCGGCGTCGAGCGGATCATCATGTACCGTTTCAAAGACATGCAACTGCGCAATGGTGCGCCGTTTAACGCCTACGGCCTCTTGCGCTACGGCAGCGGGCAAGGCGATTACAGCCAATTCAAACCGGCCTTCAACGCTTTCCGCACGCTCAACCAGCAGGTAGGGGGGCGACAGCCGCTCGGTTTGCGCCGGTTGAGCGAAGCGCAGGTCGCGTTTGATTTTGAGCGAGCGATCGCGTGGCAAACCTTCCCTACCGGTAACGGCTCGATTGGTCAGAGCAACACGCAGGTGCGCAACGGCGGCGGTGCGGCTGAGGTGCGCTATCGCTTCACCACTGGCGGCAACGATTACGTCAGCTTCACGCCGCGCGAAGCGATCACCTTCCCTGCCGGCACATCGCAAATTGGGCTTTGGGTGTTTGGTGACGGCAGCAGCTTTGATCTCAAAGTGCAATTGCGCGATACGCAAGGCGAAATCTTGCAATACCGGCTCGGCAAGATCGGCCCTGCCGGCTGGCAGCAACTGGTGGCGGCAGTGAATGGCCCCGTCGAACCGGGTAACCGGATTCGCTTTGTCGATGGCAAACTCGACGGCGAGATCACGTTGCAGGCGATCGTGATTGACGACGACCCTGACAGCCGCACCGGTGAAGGGGTGATCTACCTCGACGATCTGACCGGCTATAGCGGGCCGGAAGCCTACGCTGCCCGTTTCGCCGCCGATCGCGGCGTGGTTGAGGTCATCTGGGCAGTTGATGGCGGGCAGGTACGCATCTCTAGCGCCGACGCCGAAGTGACGATCATTGACCGCGACGGCGGGCAACGCCGGCAAGCCGCACCGGGAGGCGTCTTGACACTTGATGTCGGGCCACGCCCAATCTACCTCATCTATCAGCCGGGAGCGGCCCAGCCGCAGCCGCAACCACCCGCGCCACTGCAACCGCCAGTGAGCGGCGGCTTCGTGCCGGCCAATGGCGCCTTTGCTGACGATGCAATGCGCAATGTCTGGCAGCGCACCGACCAACCGGTGGCCGGCGGCGCACCGGGTTTGCGCCCGCGCTCGTGGATCTGGGGGCCGCAACCGATCAGTGGCGCGATGCGCGAACCATACGCGCAAAGCCCCGGCGGCAGCCGTTTGGTGCAGTATTTTGACAAGAGCCGGATGGAGATTAACAACCCGGACGCGCCGCGCAACCAGTGGTACGTCACCAATGGCTTGCTCGTCGTCGAGATGCTGACCGGGCGGATGCAGCTTGGCGATGCCCAGTTTGAGGATCGCGCGCCGGCCAACGAGGCGGTGGCCGGCGATCCGGCTACCGTCAACCCCAATGCACCGACCTACGCCACGCTGCGCAGCGTCGCCTTCCCGGTCAACCAAAACCGCGCGCCGGATCAAACCGGGCAAGTAGTGACCGCCTTCCTCAACCGCGACGGCACGGTGGTTGACCGGCCCGATCTGGCTCGCTACGACGTGCGGATCGGTCGCTACGAAGCAACCCTTGGCCACAACATCCCGCAAGTCTTTCTCGACTACTTCGCCCAACAGGGAGTCGTGCTCGAAAATGGCCGGTATGTGAATCGCCAGATCATCGACTGGCTCTTCGTGATGGGTTTGCCGATCAGCGAACCCTACTGGGCGCGGGTTAAAGTCGGCGGCGTTGAGAAAGATGTGCTGATGCAGGCCTTTGAACGGCGTGTGCTGACCTACACCCCCGACAACGATCCGAATTGGCGGGTCGAGATGGGCAACGTCGGGCAACACTATGTGCGCTGGCGGTATGGCCGGTAGGGGTGTAGCGTCGCTATGCCCCTACCGGCCGCAACATGGCGGGGCAATGTTCCTTCATTACCCCGCCATACCATGGTATTCTGCGGTATAATTACTAGCGCCCACTTGACAGGGGCGCAGGAATGCGGTATAGTTGTGCTTGAAAATGTTGTAAACAAAACAATGTCTAGCACAACTATTATCGTCTAGCGCAGGGGAAGGAACCATCCCCAAATGCTCTTTGGCTGGACCCTTGCCTGACAACGGCGAGAAGCAATGCCGGCCTCCATGTATGCCTGTTCTCCTTCCCGGCTGCGCGTGATGCGCTCCTGTTGAATGCGCAGAAAGGAGGTGGATCGCATTCAATTGCCGCATACCGCTCAATTACTGCCGGATGTGTTCGCCCGTTAGCACAAATTTTCCTTCACCGTGCTGTCGTCGTCGTAGACACAGTTAAGGAGTACAACCATGAATGCAATGAAGCGTGCCTTGATCGCAATGTTTCTCGCCGCGGCCATGATGCTGGCGGCGTGTGGCGGCGGCCAGAGCGTGCAGCCGACCACTGCACCAGCGCAGCCGACCACTGCACCAGCGCAGCAGGTTACCATCCGCATCTGGCACCAGTGGGATGGCGCGTACCTCACCGCAATTGAGCAGGCGTTCCGCGACTACGAAGCTTCCCACCCGAATGTAAAGATTGACCTCTCGAAGCCTGAAGATGTGAGCAACGCGCTCAACGTGGCTATCCCGGCTGGTGAAGGCCCCGATATTATCGGGTGGGCTAATGACCAGATCGGCCAGCAGGCGCTGGTGGGCAACATCGTCGCCCTCAACGACTACAGCATCACCGAAGACTTTCTGCGCAGCACCTACGAGCCAGCGGCGGTCAAGGGCGTGATTTGGCAAGACAAGATTTGGGCCTTGCCGGAGACGCAGGAAGGCATCGCTCTGATCTACAACAAGAAGGTGATCGGCGATATGAAGCTACCGGCCACCCTCGATGAGCTGTTGCAGATGGCGAAGGACTTCCGCGCAGCCAATCCCGACAAGACGCTGGTTTGCAATCAGGGCTTTGGCGGCAGCGATGCCTATCACGTCGCGCCGATCTACTTCGGCTACGGCGTGCCGAGCTACGTTGATGACGAGGGCAAGGTCTACGTCAACAGCCCCGAAATGATTAAGGGTGGCGAGTGGCTGGCCGAGATGAGCAAGGTCTCGTTCAGTGAGCAGAGCTATGACATCTGCAAGGCGGCGCTGGCCGAAGGCAAGGCGGCGATGTGGTGGACCGGCCCGTGGGCGATTGCCGGTATCGAGCAGGACGGCGTTGATTACGGCATTCTGCCGCTGGGCAAGCCCTTCGTCGGCATCAAGACCCTTATGCTGACTCGCAATGCGGTTGAGCGCGGCAATGCGGAAGTGGCGCTTGACATTATGAAGTACTTCACCAGCGCCGAGGTGCAGGCCAAGCTGGCGTTGACCAACAAGACGGTGCCGGCGGCGACTACGGCGCTGAAGAATCCGGAAGTGGCGGCGTTGCCGACGTTGGCTGGCTTTGGTGCGTCGCTGAATGCCGGCGTGCCGATGGCGAATACCCCGTTTGCCGCGGCCCAGTGGGGCCCGGTGGGTGATGCGAGCGTCGCGATTTGGACGGGCACGCAATCGCCGGCTGATGCGCTGGCTGCCGCCGCGCAGGCGATCGAAGCGGCCATTATGCAGATGAAGTAAGGTGGTGTCGGCAGGGCAAAGCACAACCGCTTGCCCTGCTGCGTCGTCAATGCTGATGATGAATATGAGCCGGACCCTGCTGTCCGGCTCACGCGCTACCGTTACGCCGGTCGGGCGCCCGGCGTCCGCTCAATGGCCTTCCGACTGCTTCCAGTGAGGTAACGCACATGGTGTCGTGGTCTAATCGCCGCAAGGCGCTCACCGTTTTGCTCTTCACCGGGCCCACCATTATCGGCATTCTGCTGTTTAATATCTATCCCATTCTGCTCAGCGTTTATACCTCGTTTACCAATCGCAACCGTTTTCGGCCTAATCCTGATTGCAGCGTCTTCTTCACCGGTGTGCTTGACCCACTCTGCTGGCCGCAATTCCGCACCAGTGCGCCAGTAGGGATGGGGCAGCCGTACCGCTTGCAAGATCCGCTCTTCGCCAATTATGCCAATCTGATCGGCAATCTTTTCACCCCCGAAGCATTGGGTGCATTGGCTGCAATTGCCCTGTGTTTCGTGCCGTTAATTGCGGCTGGGTTTATCAACCGGCGCCTCGAAACGATGATGGAACCGCCGGTCGCGCCGTCAATTGTGTGGCTGGGAGCGTTGGTGTTGGGCTTTATTCTGGCCGCTGTGGTCAATGTGGCGCAAGCGTATGATGTTCTCATGCGCACCGGCGATTTTGTGGTGGTGGTCTTCCGCACCCTGCTCTTTGTGATTGCGCGGGTGCCGTTTAGCTTTTTGCTCGGCTTGACGTTTGCGCTGATCTTGAATAGTGATTATTTACCCGGACGCACCTTCTTCCGCGTGATGCTGTTTGTGCCATGGGCAGCATCGTCATTGGCGATCTTGATCGCCTTGATCTGGCAGTTCTTCTTCCGCGAACAAGGCACGATTAATCAGGTGTTGGCTTTCTTCGGCATTGCCGGCCCGTTGTGGCTACGCGATCCGGTCAGCGCGTTTATGATTATCGTGCTGGTTGATACGTGGTTTTCGTACCCCTTCTTCATGATCGTGATCCTTGGCGCGTTACAAGCCGTTCCGCGCGATGTCTATGAGGCCGCCGAGCTTGATGGCGCTTCGTGGTGGCAGCAACTCACCCGGATTACGTTGCCGCTGATCCGTCCGGCGGTGTTGCCAGCCACGGTGCTGACCTCGATCACCGCGTTCCAGATGTTTGGCACCGCATGGGCAATCACCGGCGGCGGGCCGGTCAATGAGGTTGGCCGTCCCGGCGCAACTGAATTTGTGATTGTCTATGCCTACAAGCAGATCTTCCAAACCCAGAACTTCGGCAACGCGACGGCTTTCGCAGTCATTCTCTTTATCTTCCTGTTCTCGGCGACGCTCTATAGCCTGCGGCTGACGCGCATCACGAAAGGGGCCTACGAGTCATGATTCGCAAACCTTCGCGACCGGTCTTAGTCTTGCAGTACACCATCCTGATCCTTGGGGTGTTGTTTGCCATCTATCCGCTCTGGTTTGCCTTTCTGGCTTCGGGCCGCACTGGCGACCGGCTCTATACCCTCAATTTGCTCGGGATGTTTATTCCTACCGAGTGGACGTTTGAGAATTACCGGACGATGATCTTTGACCGCCCGCTGCTGACGTGGTTGCGCAATAGCCTGTATGTGGCCGGCGTGACGACGGTGGCCTCGCTGGTGATTACAACCTCGGCGGCATTTGCCTTCTCGCGGTTTAAGTTTTATGGCCGCGAGTTTGCCCTTATTCTCCTGCTGGCTATTCAGACCTTCCCCGGCGTGTTGAGTCTGGTGGCGATAGCGCAGTTGCTGACGGCGATGGGTTTGTACGGCAAGCATGAGGGTCTGATCCTTGCCTACACTACCGGCACACTGGTCTTTAGCACGTGGAATATGAAGGGCTATTTCGATACGATCCCGATCGAGCTGGAAGAGGCGGCGATGATCGATGGCTGCGGGCCGATCCAGTCATTTATTTTGATCGCGTTGCCACTGGCCCGCCCTGCATTGGCGGTCACCGCGCTGCTTGGCTTCTTGGCCGGGTGGGGTGATTTTATCTTCGCCTCGGTGCTGGTGCCGGCTCCCGATAGCATGAAGTTGGTGGTGCCCGGTCTCTTCAGTCTGGCGAACAGTATGAGTGTGCCGTGGGGCAACTTTGCTGCTGGCGGGTTGCTCATCATTCTGCCGACGATCATCGTCTTCTTGATGCTTCAGCGTTTCCTCGTGTCGGGGTTGACGGTTGGCGGTGTCAAGGGATAGACAACCGTGAACGCTTCTTCGTCGCGCGGCTGGTTGATCGGCGTGATCGTACTAGCCGCGCTGCTGCGCTTGTGGGCCGCGTTAACGCTGCCCCCCGATTTTGATGAGCCAGTGTATGTGGGGGCGGCGCTTGATTATGCCCGCTTGATCCGGCAGGGCGATTGGGCGGGAGTGATCGATTACCCCGGTAATCGCCAGCATCCGGCGCTCGCCAAGCTGGTCTATGCCGGCGGTGCGCTGCTGTTGGGCGAGAGCGCCAACCAAACGACCGTCCTTTTGGCGGCGCGCTTGATCTCGGTGCTGTTTGGCACGCTGGCGGTTGCATTGCTGGCATTCAGCGCCGGCCCGCTGGCCGCCGGCTTGCTGGCTGTCCACACCTTGACGATCAAATACACCGCGCAGGCCTACCTTGAGGCATTGCCGTTGGCGCTCGCAGTGGCGGCCATCAGCGTATGGCAACGCGCTGGCCAGCCGGCTTCGCGCCACCGGCGGAGGTGGTTATGGATCGGCGCCATTGCATGGGGGCTGGCGACGGCGGCCAAGATGTCGTACGCGATCGTTGCCTTGCCGGCGATGATCGTACTCGCGCTGGCTGCGTTGCGGGCCGAGGCAACGGCGCAGCCACAAGCGCGCATGGGTTGGGTGTGGTATGCGTGGCGGCTGGCTGGATTGGCTGGCCTTGCGTTGCTGGCCTTCGCGCTCGCGAACCCCACGATCTGGCGCGAGCCGGTGACTCGCCTTGGCGCTATGGCCGGTTTCTGGACGGCCTACACCCACGGAAGCGAGGTGCAGGCCGCCGGTTATCCGTGGTACCAGCCGCTGATCTGGGTTGCCACAGCGCCGGCGGTCGCATGGCACCCTGAAGTCTTCTTCTTCCCCGGCCCTGATCCATGGCTGACCCTACTGGCCCTGATCGGTCTGCCCGCCGCGTGGCGCGATCCGCAACGTCGCTATCTGGCCGTCTGGTTCGTAAGCGGGTTGCTGATCTTGCTCTGGTGGCCGGTCAAATGGCCGCAGTATGCGCTTACCCTAGCCATCCCCATCGTGCTGTTGGCGGCGCCGGTCTTGAGCCGGATCGTCACGTGGCTGCGCGATCTCAATGAGTATTGGGGTTGGAGCGAGATCATGTTTCTACGCCCGCCCCGCTATGCTTGGATCGCGCTGGCGCTGTTGGCAGGGTTTATTGCGACGGTCTACGGCGCCGCATTGGTGATGGTCACGCTCGGCAGCATTGGCTGGAACACCATCAAGCCGAGTGCTGGCGGGTTGCCGCCGGGAGCGATATACGCGCTGCAACCGTTACGCGATGGGAGAGTGGCTATCGGCAGCGAGACCGGGTTGGTGATCTGGCAAGCGCCGGCGGTGAGCGACGACCCGCCGCGCTGGACGCGCCTGCCACTAGGGCGAGTCTACGCGCTGGCCGAGACAGACGCTGGGTTGTGGGCAGCGAGTAATCGCGGTCTGGCACTTGTCACCAGTGACGGCAACTGGGCATGGCAGACCCCCACGCTTGGCGGGCAGCGTGATCTGCTTGTCCGCACGATGGTCGCTGGGCCAGACGGCACGCTCTGGCTGGGCACGAGCG
>NZ_DAOTWH010000060.1:0-75137 GCF_034435895.1 Chloroflexus sp. | reverse complement strand
GTGAACGGGGAGCGGGGCTGGGGGTGAGGGGGCAAACCTGCCGTTCACAGGAAGCAAGACAGGTAGCGGAACGAATCCCTAGCCACATTCGCTGAGCACACGCTCGTTTTGCATTATACTTACCGCGTATGGATCTCTCTCTCACTGCTGTGCGCGATCACGCCGCTTTTCTTGAGCGGCTCCGCTTAGTGCCCGATCAGCCGGGCGTCTACCTCTGGAAAGACGCTACCGGTCGCTTGCTCTACGTTGGCAAGAGCAAGCGGCTGCGCGATCGTATGCGCTCGTATTTCGGCTCGCCACGCAGCCTCAACGGCAAAACGCGCCGGCTGGTTAGCCATATCGCCGATTTTGAGATTATCGTCACTCAGAGCGAGTTAGAGGCGCTGCTGCTTGAGATGAATGTGATTAAACAGCATCGCCCGCCGTATAACATTTTGCTCAAAGACGATAAAACGTACCCGTATATCAAAGTCACCGTCAACGAAGAGTGGCCGCGCGTATTCGCCACCCGGCAGGTGCTCAACGACGGCGCGCGCTATTTTGGCCCCTACGCCAGCGCCGGTTCGGTCTACCATGCCCTCGATATTCTCAATCGCCTGTTCGCCTTCCGCCCGCCCTACGAATGCAAAGACGATAAGTTCAACCGCCACCGCAAGCTCGGCAAGCCCTGTCTCTACCATCAGATGCGCCGTTGTTTGGGGCCGTGTGTGCTGGGGTTAGTGACGAAAGAAACCTACCGGCAGGCGATCGACTCGGTTTGCCGTTTCCTTGAGGGCAAGAGTGACCAAATCGTGCGCGAGTTGCGCGCGCAGATGGAAGAGGCCGCCGAGCGGCTTGAGTTCGAGCGCGCCGCCTACCTGCGCGATCGGATTCAAGCCATCGCAAAGATTTCTGAGCGCCAGCAGGTATTGCGCACGGTTGATACCGACCAAGATGTGATTGCGTTTGCCCGCGAAGATGGCAGCGCCGTGGTGCAGGTGCTCTTTATTCGCGGCGGCAAACTGATTAACGCCGAGCCGTTCACTTTGCAGGGAGCCGAAGACGAGAGCGACGAGGCGTTGCTCTCGTCGTTCCTCACCCAGTTTTACCAGAACGCTCCCACCATCCCGCCAAGCCTGTTGCTCGCCGATCATGTCGAAGAGCCGCTGATCATCGCGTCGTGGCTGCAACAGAAGAGCGGGCACCGGGTCGAGATTACCGTGCCCCGCCGCGGCGAGAAGAAGCAATTGGTCGAGCTGGCCGCTGCCAATGCCCGCCAGAAGTTGCGCGAAATCCGCGAGCAGTGGCTCAATTCCGAGCAGCGAGCAGTCGCGGCCTTGAGCGAGTTGCGTGATCTGCTGGAGTTACCTGCCCTGCCGCGCCGGATCGAGTGCTACGATGTCTCGAATACCCAAGGCCAGCAGTCGGTGGCTAGTATGGTCGTCTTCGAGCACGGCGAGCCGCGCCCGGCCCATTACCGCCGCTTCAAGATCAAGACGGTCAGCGGCGCGAATGATGTCGCCTCGTTACGCGAGGTAATCAGTCGCCGCTTCCGCCGTGCCGCCGAGGCCCTCGGCGAAGCGCAGCAGGCCGCTGCCGCCGTCGAGATCGAAGGCGACAGCGAGCCATCGACTACCGAAACCAATGACGCTGACCGGCAAGCGCTCGAACGCTGGGCCGATCTGCCCGATCTGCTGCTGGTTGACGGCGGGCCGGCGCAGGTGGCGGCGGCGCAGGCCGCCTTGCACGAATTAGGCTTCACTCAGATTCCAGTGGTTGGTGTGGCCAAAGGCCCCGATCGCAACCGGTTTGATCTGGTGCGCGCCGGCTGCGAACCGCTCGTGCTGGCCCGCGATAGCAAGGCGCTGGCCCTTGTGCAGCGGATCGACGAAGAGGCCCACCGCTTCGCTATCGCTTACCATCGCAAACTGCGCAATCAGGCCGCCCTCCGCTCACCGCTCGAAGAGATTCCGGGGATTGGCCCCAAACGCAAACGCGCCTTGCTCAAGGCGTTTGGTTCCCTTGACGGTATTCGCCGGGCGAGCGTTGACGAGATCGCCGCTGTGCCCGGCATGACCCGCAAAGTCGCTGAAGAGTTGAAGAGTTTGCTCTAGCCGCCGGAGGCAGCGATGTCGATCATTCATTCGCACGTGCAAACCAACAGTCCCGATTTTCAAGCCAATTTCGCCCACCACCAAGCCTTGGCTGCCGACCTGCGCGAACGGTTGACCAAAATCCGGCAGGGTGGTGGCCTCGAGCAGCGCCGCCGCCACGAAGAGCGCGGCAAGCTCTTTGTCCGTGACCGGATCGATACTCTGATCGATCCCGATAGCGCCTTTCTCGAAATTGGTGCGCTGGCCGCCTACAACGTCTACGAGGAAGAGGTGCCCGCCGCCGGGATTGTCTGCGGCATTGGCCGCGTCGCCGGTCGTCCGGTGATGATCGTCGCCAACGATGCTACCGTCAAGGGCGGCACTTACTTCCCGCTCACCGTCAAGAAGCACTTGCGTGCTCAAGAGATTGCGCGAGAAAATCGCTTGCCCTGCATCTATCTGGTCGATAGCGGCGGCGCTTATCTGCCCTTGCAAAGCGAAGTCTTCCCCGATCGCGACCACTTTGGCCGCATCTTCTACAATCAGGCCCAGATGTCTGCCGAAGGCATTCCCCAGATCGCCTGCGTGATGGGCAGTTGCACCGCCGGCGGGGCCTATGTGCCGGCCATGAGCGATGAAGTGGTGATTGTCAAGGGTAACGGCACCATCTTCCTCGGCGGGCCGCCGCTGGTCAAGGCCGCCACCGGCGAAGAGGTCACCGCCGAAGAGCTCGGCGGGGCCGATGTCCATACCCGCATCTCCGGCGTCGCCGACTACTTTGCCAACGACGACCGCGAGGCGCTGGCGATTGTGCGCGATATTGTCGCCAATTTGGGGCCGCGCCAGCGCGCCCAGTGGGAGATGCGCGATCCAGAACCGCCGCGCTACGATCCGCGTGAAATCTACGGCATCCTGCCGCGCGATTTCCGCCAGAGCTACGACGTGCGCGAGGTGATTGCCCGCATCGTCGATGGCAGCCGTTTCCACGAGTTCAAAGCTCGCTACGGTACCACACTGGTCTGCGGCTTTGCCCATATCGAAGGCTTCCCGGTTGGCATTCTCGCCAACAACGGCATTCTGTTCAGCGAAAGCTCGCTCAAGGGCGCGCACTTCATCGAGCTGTGCAGCGCGCGCAATATTCCGCTCGTCTTTTTGCAAAACATCACCGGCTTTATGGTCGGCAAGCAATACGAAAATGGCGGCATCGCCAAAGACGGGGCCAAACTGGTGACGGCGGTAAGCTGCGCCAATGTGCCGAAGTTTACCGTCATCATCGGCGGCAGCTTCGGAGCCGGCAACTACGGCATGTGCGGCAGAGCCTACCAGCCGCGCCAGCTCTGGATGTGGCCCAACGCCCGCATTAGCGTGATGGGTGGAGCGCAGGCCGCAAACGTGCTCCTCACGGTGCGTCGTGATAACCTGCGCGCTCGCGGTCAAGACATGACTCCCGAAGAGCAAGAGCGGTTTATGGCGCCGATTCTAGCCAAATACGAACAGGAGGGCCACCCCTACTACGCCAGCGCCCGTTTGTGGGATGACGGCGTGATCGATCCGGTCGAGACGCGCCGGGTCTTGGCGCTCGGTCTGGCCGCCGCCACTGAAGCGCCGGTGCAACCGACTCGCTTCGGCGTCTTCCGCATGTAGGCGCGCGATGACCTTCCTCCGCGCCATTACCATTGTTCTATTGATCTGGCTGATCTTCGATCCTGACCCGGTGATCAGCCTGACTGTGTATGTCTTAATCGGTGTGCAGGTGATCGCATGGCTCTGGCCGCGAGTCGCGGGCCAGCAGATCGAATGGCGGCGGCAAGCGCCTCTCGTATTATCACCCAACGAGCCGGGCGAAATTACGATCACGATTACCTACCGGGGTCGCCTGCCGCTGCCATACCTCGTCATCACCGAAGACCTTCCGCCCGCTCTCAGCGCCGCCGCGCGCAAGCGGTGGGTGATCAGCCTTGCCCCCGGCCAACAACGGGTGCTGCGCTATACCGTCCAAAGCCGCCAGCGCGGCCTCTACTGGCTGGGGCCGTTGCGGATGTCGATCGGCGCCGTGCTCGACCTGAACGAAGCGCGACTGGCCGAAGAGCAACAAACCCCGTTGACGGTCATCCCTGCGGTAACACCCTTGCCGCTGCTCGCGCTGCCGGCTGGTTTGCCCTTCAGCCAAGAACGACAGCGGCTCAGCCTATTTGACGATCCGGCGCAAAAGATTGGGGTGCGCCCCTACCGCCCCGGCGATTCGCCGCGCCGGATGGATTGGAAGACCAGCGCCCGGCTCGGCGAGTTGCAGGTGCGCGAATTGGCGCCAGTCATCGCCCGCGAGACCCTGATCGCGCTTGAGTTTAGCGAAACCGCCTACCGGGGCCGCTTCGCCCGTGACGATCGCGAGCGAGCGGTGATCGCCGCCGCATCGCTGGCGACCGCGCTGATCAACCGCCGCCAAGCGGTAGGTCTGTGCAGCAACGGCTACGATCCGCTGACCGATACGCCCATTGCCCCGTTGCCGCCAGCGGCTGACCTCGCACATCTCCGCGAGATCTTAGCCCGGCTCGGCCGGATTGAGCCGGAGCGCAACAGCTCGTTCCTCGCTGATCTGATTGCCGCTGACCGGCACTTGAGCTGGGGTGGTACACTAATAATCATCACCGCCGCGTTGGATAACCGCTGGCTGGCCGATCTCACAACGCTCAGCCAACGTGGTTTGCACATCGCCGTAGTCTTGGCCGAACCGGGGCCAACCGACATCTTACTGGCGCGCCGCTATGGCATACCTGCCTATCGGATCGATCGTACCGGCGCTATCGTACCGGAGTCGTAAAAGCGCCGGTACCTATCGTTTATACCGGTGCAGCATTATTGCAGGAGGTTCCGTATGCTCCGCATCGCTGAAGAGGTTGCAACTGCGCTGGAAGAGGCCCGCGCGGTCGTTGTCCTTGAAAGCACCCTGATCAGCCATGGGTTGCCCTATCCGCAAAATCTAGCCGTGGCCGAAGGGCTCGAGGCCGAAGTACGCGCAGCGGGGGCTGTGCCGGCGACGATCGGCCTGATTGAAGGCGTACCCGTGATCGGGTTGAATGGCAACGAATTGGAACGGATCGCCACCGGCGGCGAACGGGTGCGCAAGCTGAGCCGGCGCGATATCAGCGCCGCGATCGTTGATCGGGCTGATGGCGCCACCACCGTAGCGGCGACGATGGCATTGGCTGCCGCCGCCGGTATTGAAGTCTTCGCCACCGGCGGAATCGGCGGCGTTCATCGCGGCGCCATCCACAGTTGGGATGTCAGCGCCGATCTGACCGAATTGGGCCGCACGCCGGTGTTGGTGGTCTGCGCCGGCGCCAAGGCGATCCTTGACCTGCCGGCTACCCTCGAATACCTTGAAACGCAAGGCGTGCCAGTGGTTGGCTATCAGACCAACGAATTCCCCGCGTTCTACACCCCGCATAGCGGCTTGCCGGTCGCCGCCGTTGCGGCTGACGCGCTGGCGGCAGCGCGTATGTGGAGGCTGCAACGTCGCTACCGCAACTTCGCCGCGCCGGGAGGAATGCTACTCTGTGTGCCGCCCCCTGAACGCAGCGCCCTCGAACGCGAAGTGGTCGAAGCGGCGATTGCGCGCGCGCTGGCTCGCGCGGAAGCGGAAGGGGTGCGCGGGCCAGCAGTCACCCCCTTCCTCTTAGCCGCAATGGCCGAAGAGACCAGTGGTGAAAGTATCGAAACCAACATCGCCTTGCTGCGAAACAATACCCGTGTCGCCGCTGAAGTCGCCGTGCGCATTAGCGCATTAGGATAACCGAGCATGTGAACAAACGGTGTGCAAAGTACTTGACAAATTGCGTTATCACTCGTATACTAACATTTGCTGTTATCAGATAGAACAGCGAGCATCGCCATATCCTCGGCGGTTTTGACCTCACACGTTACCCCGTTTCGTTACGTGCTGGGCGCCTCTGATGGCATCTCCGCTTACGCGGAGGCCGGTCGTGTTTTGTCTTGTCATAGCTGCATAGTTTAGGCAGGAGTGCCCGCCAATGCTCAAGCGTCGACCATCAAGCTGGGAACACGAAGATGCACCGCTCTCTACGCACGAGCGCGCTGACCGTTTCGGGCACGAAGAAGATTTGCTCTCTCCCGATCTGAGCGAGGTTGAACGGATCGAGCCTTCCCTCGACGCCGTGCAGCACTACCTGCAAGAGATCGGTCGTGTCTCATTGCTTACCGCCGCTGAAGAGATCGAATTGGCCGAGCGGATCGAGCGCGGCAATGAAGCGGAAGCGCTTCTTGCTTCCGCAACCGAGCTCACGCCACGCGAGCGGTGTGAATTGCTTAAGGCGGTGCAACAAGGCGAAGATGCGCGCCGCCACCTGATTCAGGCTAACCTGCGGCTCGTGGTCAGCATCGCTAAGAAGTATGTTGGCCGCGGCCTCTCGCTGCTCGATCTCATCCAAGAGGGCAATATCGGCTTGATGCGGGCAGTCGAGAAGTTCGATTACCACAAAGGCAATCGCTTCAGCACCTATGCCACGTGGTGGATCCGGCAGGCCGTCACCCGCGCTATCGCCGAGCAAGGCCGCACCATTCGGCTGCCCGTGCATATGAGCGAGTCGGTGGGGCAGGTTAAGCGCATTGCTGACCGCTTGGCCCAGTTGCTCGAGCGCCAGCCGACCGCCGAAGAGATTGCTATGGCTCTCGGCCAGCCGGTCGAGCGCATCCAGCGCGTGCTTAAAGCATCGCGCCGGCCCGTCTCGCTCGAAACGCCGGTCGGCGACGAGGGGGAACACACGCTCGGCGATTTCATCACCGACGAGGAGCTGCCAACTCCCGGTGAGGTGGCCGCGCAGAAGTTGCTGCGCCGCGATCTGTGCGCTGCGCTCGACCAACTCAACGAACGCGAGCGCCGGATCATCGATCTGCGCTACGGCCTCGTCGATGGTCGCCGCCGCACGCTTGAAGAGGTCGGGCGCGTGCTCGGCATGACCCGCGAGCGCGCGCGCCAAATCGAGGCCGAGGCCCTTCGCCGCCTGCGCAGTCCCGAAGTCGGCCAGCATCTGCGGGATTATCTCGAATAAGGGGGTGAGAGGCGGGGTGTGGCAGGGGCAGGTGTACAACCTGCCCCTGCTGTGTTCCTAGCTCATCACGTTTCACTGATGGATGCCTAAAAAAGCCGACCACCGTCGCTCGATACATTTGCTATTATCGTGTTCGCGTGTCGTTGGCGCTACTGCCGCCTATAATTGAAACGAGCAAGATCTCTGCCCGGTTTGAAGGAATCACACGATGCAACACAGGATGCAAATCGAAAGCCTAGAGATTGAAAATTACCGCCTGTTTCGTAAGACAAGCTTCACTGACTTGCCTCGGATGGTGGTTATTGTTGGCCCGAATGGTTCTGGTAAGAGCACCCTCTTCGATATCTTTAGCTTTTTGAAACAAGCGCTTATCCAAAATGTCGCCGTCGCTCAGCGCGGCGGCTTTCGTGAACTAGTGAGTCGTGGCGAAAAAGGCTCCATCAGCCTTACTATTAAATTTCGCGAAAGTACTGGACGACTCGCGACCTATATGCTTAAAATTGGTCTTGACCAAGGCCGGCCTGTGGTTGAACGCGAGATCCTAAAGTTTCGTCGTGGCAAGCATGGGAAACCATAGCATTTTGTTGGTTTTTTCGCGCGGCAAGGGAACGGCAATTACGAATGAAGAGAAATATGGGCAGGCTGGCATTCAAGAAGAACGGCAAGAGTATGTGCTTGATGATCCCAGCGTACTAGCAATTAAAGGAGTGGGGCAGT
Source organism: Chloroflexus sp. (assembly GCF_034435895.1). Classification (GTDB taxonomy): domain Bacteria; phylum Chloroflexota; class Chloroflexia; order Chloroflexales; family Chloroflexaceae; genus Chloroflexus. Next base: position 67,279 of record NZ_DAOTWH010000060.1, on the reverse strand, counting down.
TCAAAGAGTTTCGGGTGGTTTCCGAATTTCGTAGTTTGATCGAGAATTGGCATATCTCTGACTTTCACATTAGCGATGCGCGCCCTAGCATTGATGCCGGATATGCTGAACATCTCTCTGTTCATGGCGAAAATGTCGCTCAAGTGGCGCACTATCTGTATGAGCACCATCCACAAGTATTTAGGCGAATGCTAGCGGTGATGCGTCGAGGATATCGACGCAAAAATCACTGCGGATGTCCGCCTCGTACTTCGTTTTAGAGATGGTTCTTTTCACGACCCCTTTGTTGCCCGGTACGTTTCAGATGGAACCATTAAGATGTTTGCCTATCTCGTCTTGCTCTACGATCCGAAACCGCATCCATTGTTGGCCGTTGAAGAGCCTGAAAACCAACTCTACCCTATCCTACTGCACGAGTTGGCCGAGGAATTCCGCGAATATGCCCAACGCGGCGGGCAAGTGTTTGTCTCTACCCATTCGCCAGATTTCCTCAACGCAGTGAAACTCGAAGAAATTTATTGGCTTGAGAAGCAGAATGGTTTCAGTACGGCACGCCGTGTCTCAGACAGCGAACTACTGCGTCATTTGGTCGCTGAGGGTGATCGACCCGGTATCCTGTGGCGACAAGGCCTCTTTACTGAAGTCGAACGGGTATGAAACAGTTAGTGTTTTTGCTGGAAGAGTCTTCCGCCAAAGCACTGCTTGAGCATTTATTCCACGGCTATTCCCCGGCTTGCGATTTCGTTGTATTGCCCATGAAGGTAAAAATGATTTAAAACAAAGCATTCTGCGTAAACTACGCGCATGGCCCCATTCTGAACATCGTTTTGTTGTATTAATCGGCCAAGATCGAGCAGATTGCCGTGCGCTCAAAGAAGAATTACGCAACATCTGCCAGCAAGCGGGGCGTCCTGATACCATTATCCGGATTGCTTGCACCGAACTTGAAGCGTGGTATTTTGGTGATACGGCTGCATTGGCGCGCGCATTTCATGATGAACGATTACAACAGCTTGAGCAAAAGAGACAACACCGCGCCTCCGATCGCATTGCTAAACCGGGTAATGAGTTAGAACATCTGATTCCTGAGTTTCGCAAAATCGATGCTGCGCGACGGATGAGCCAACAATTAACCCAAGAAACCAATCGCTCGCATAGTTTTAGGGTGTTTATTCATGCCATCAGCCAAATCGCGGCAGAATTTGGCGCGATAAGTGACCATGCAGATGATTGCAGTGCCCATTGATGCTGCCCTCACCGCATCCACTCGATCGCCAGCCCAACCCACGGATCAGCCTCCAGCCGGAAGCGCGTCCAGTCGCTGGTTGGCTGCACATCAGGTTGCACCCCGCGCCCTTCTAAATCAGAACCGTCATTGAGTTGGAAGCCCTCTTGCGCGACCCACAACCGCGCCCCGCCGGTGATTTCGTAAGCGTAGATCGTCTCGGTGTTGCCGGCTGAGGGCATCCCAATCACGATCGCCCCCGCTTCGCGCTGCAACATTGCTGCCAATAGCTCGGCATACGATGCTGTGCCGCGATCAATTAATACCGCGACCGGCAAGCCGCTCAGATCAGGATCGCGCGCAGCTACCACCAATGGGATTTCCCCTTTCCGGCTGACAAATGCGCCGACCTCGCCGGTGACAAAGTGGCCAAGCAAGCCACTTAGGACATCACGCCAGCCCCCCGGATTGCTGCGCAGATCGAGGATGACGCCGCGCAACGGGCGTTCGGCGACGAGTTGTTGCAACGCCGCTGCCACCCGCTCGTGCATGTCGCGCACCCACAACGTGCTGACAGCAATATATGCAATATCGTCGTTCAACCGCAGCACTAGCGGCTCGATCCGGCCTTCGACCCGTTCACGCACTAACTCAAGCTCACGCGAGCCACCCTCTGGTTGGGCGACAAGCAGGCGCACACGGCTCCCTAATGGCCCTTCAATCGAACCAAGATTGAAGGTAAGCCCGTCAATCGCCACGATCCGGTCACGCGGACGCAAGCCGGCCTGCGCTGCCGGACTCTCGGGAAAGACGTGCTGGATCAGCAAGCCGTCACTGAGCCGCAGGGTCGTGACCCCAATCCCAACCTGCTCTTCTCTCCCGCTCGTCAGCCGATCCTCGGCCACCACCGCCTGCGGCGGCACAAAACGCGAGTGGTCATCGCGCAGCAGCGCAACCATGGCGCTGATCACGGCGAAGAAGGTGGTGTCATCTTCGGCGGCCAATGCCCGCGGGCCGTACTCGGCCCGCACCGCCGTCCAATCGACCCCATTGAAGGTCGGATCAATATAGTGCTCGTTGATGGTTGTCCACACTTCGGTGAAAATTTGCTGGCGTAGGGCGGCATCGAGTGGTGGGCGCAGCGTCGGTGTGACGGCGCTGGCCACCGTGGCGGTTGGCGCCGGCAGTGCGGTCGCTGTCGGTTCCGGTTGGGCCGGGGTTTGCAGCCCGCAGGCGATCAGGACTCCGGTTACCCACCATAGGATCGTCCAGCGGAGAAACGTAACTGCAACGGATCGGATGCCGCGCCCACCATCTGAACCCTCTCGCCGGCGGGTTGAGGAGCGTACAGAACATTTGGTTGCGCATAACCATTGACCGCTGTGCAATGCCTCAACATTCGGTTCTGCGCTCACCGCTCCCGGGTTACGGGAGCAGAGCTGGAGGTGAGGCCGCACAGCCTGCGCAGCGGGCTTCGTAACCTTTGCCCGGCCCTTTAGGGCCGGGTTCCGGACAGATGTTCTGTCCGCCTTTGAACCCCGGTGGGGGGAGGTATGCCCACGGTAAGTATTGCAACCAACCCGGTCTCGCACCCTACGAACCTTGCCAGTATGTATCATGCCCATCACCGGCGCGCCATCATTCCACCGCAAAGGCCGCCGCCAACACCTCGCCGGCCAAGCGGGCAGCCGCGCCGCTCCCTTCACCGCCCTGCTCGATAATCACCGCCACGGCATAGCGCGGCGTATCAATCGGGCCAATCGCGATAAACCATGCATGGGGCGGCGCGCCGGGCACGTGCTCGGCAGTGCCCGATTTACCACCCACCGGTTGCGGCACAAACTGCGCGATGATGCTGCCGAAGCCGTATTGCGCTACTGCCGCCATATAATCACGCATCCGGCGCGCATTCCCGCTCGACATCACCCGGCGAATCCCATTCGGCGTTGCCCGCCAGACTTCACTGCCATCAGGGCGGGTGACCCGCTGCACCAAATAGGGCTGCATCATTACGCCATCGTTGGCGATCGCCGCCGCTACCAACGCCATCTGCAACGGTGTCACTAATAATTGCCCTTGCCCGTAGCCGGTATCGGCCAATGCCCGCGGCTGATTGAGAAAGTCGGGCCGCACTGCCAGCAAGCTCGGCTCAGAGGGCACATCTCGCAGCGGGCGAAAGCCGGCGGGCACCCGGTCGGGGAGAAAGATATTGAAGCGCTGCGCCACCTCGGCAAACTGGTCAGCCCCTAAGCGCACGGCGTATTGGGCAAAGGCGGTATTGCACGAGAAGGCATAGACCCGCTCGATCGTGGCCGGTTCACCGATCCGCGCGCCGAGGTTATCAACCGCATTGACGATCGGCGGCGCGTCAGGCTGCGGGAAATATTCATTCGGGCAGGTAATCTGGTTCGGTTGCCCTTGCAGCGGGTGTTCCAACACCGCCACCGCCGTCACCGTCTTGAAGGTCGAACCCGGTGGATAGCGCCCCTGCGTGGCCCGGTTGAGCAATGGCTGCCCCGAGTCATCACGGTTCAACTGGGACCAATAGTCGCTCACCCGGCGTCGCTCGGCAGCCAGATCGGGCGCTGCCGGATCAACCACCAACTGGCTCGGATCGAAGCCGGGCCGGCTGACGAGGGCCAAAATCGCGCCACTGCGCGGATCAAGCACCACTACCGCGCCGCGCCGATTGCCCAGCAACGCTGCGACCCGCGCTTGCAACTCGGCATCGAGCGTTAGGGTCAGCGCGTTGCCCCGCTGCCCTTCCCCCGTCCATTCGCTGAGCAGCATCTGCCACTCGTTGCCGCGCTCACCCGACAGATAGGCATTGTACGTGGCTTCAAGACCGCTTTGCCCGTAGCGAGGGCTAAAAAACCCTAGCACCTGCCCAAAGGCGGTCATGTCATACTGGGAAGCGAGCGGATAGGTGCGGCGGGCAATGCCGTTCACCATCACGCTCTCGGCGAGCGTGCGTCCGCGCCGGTCGAGAATCGCGCCTCGCAACATGCGCTGCGTCGCTAAGACGGGGCGGACATTGCTGGTGGTGCTGCCATCGGCGCTCGTGACGACATAGTTGCTGATCACGCCAGCCTGCACAAACTGTTGGCGGAGCAGTTGCAGGCTCAGCATCAGAAAACCGACAATCACCACTGCCCCTACCCGCGCAACCGTGCGGGCAAGTTCACTATCCGGCGGGGTGTCACTCAACCGGCTGATCAACACGAAGCCGGCCAACGGCCCGCCAACCCAGAGGAAGAGCAACCAACGGGGTTCTTGCTCAACCGGTAGTGAGATGCCGTACCCTAATAACGCCAGCGCCAAGACGAGTGCCGGCGCATGCCAAAAATGGCGCGGTCTCATGCGTTTAGAACTCCTCGCCAATTCCTCCACTGCTGGCGCAGCGAGTGCCTATCAGCATGATACCGCAACTTCATGGTTCGAGGGGAAGCGTGACGCGCACGGTGAGACCACCCTGTTCGCCTTCAAAGACGGCAAGCTGGCCGTCAAATTCAGCGACGCGGTAGCGCAGCGCGCGCAGTGCATGCAAATGCGGACGCTCGTAGGTGCCATCGAGCAAACCAACACCATCATCTTCGACTTGCAACGTCGCCGCCCGATCGTCAATATGGAGCCAGACCTTACACGACGAGGCATGGGCATGGCGGCGCACATTCGCCAACGCTTCTTGAGCGGCGCGCAACAACACTCCTTGTTGGGCCGCCGTCAGCTTCTGCACCGCGCCGTCAATTTGGCACGCCACTTGCAAGCCGCCGCGCTGCCGTTCACCGTCAACCAACTGGATAATGGCAAGACGTAGGTCTGGCCGTAACGAGACTGCGGGAGCCAGTTCGGCCCCGCGCCGGCTGCCAGATCCGGACATTGCTGACGGATACCATTCAGGCGCTAACCCAATCTGCTCGCTGCCCGGCAACGTTGGGCGACGCAACGCCGCTGGCGGCACTGAAGCATCGAGGTGCGGTAACGTCCGTCCTTGCGCGCGGTCCGGCGGCATGCGCTGCCACGCCGCAAACGCAGCCCAACCCAACGCGAAGAGCAGCGGCACGCCAGCCTGCATCCTAGCTGGATCGGCGACACCGAGGATGGAGCCGCTGATCAAGTGCAACAGGCCGGCCCCGATCCCGCTGATCAGCGCACCTTGCCAACTAAACAGCAACGCCGGCGCAATCAGGCTGCCCAAGGCATACGGCCCGAACGGCAGAAAGCCGCCGCCACTCAAGATGACCACTAGCCAGCCTAACAGCACATCAAGCATGAGCAGCACTGGCCGGCGTTGCATCAGGCGCAGATAGCTCCCTGCTTGGCGAGTGACCACCAGCGTGATCAGCAATACCACCAGCAAGAGACTAGCGTGTTGGGGAAGACGCTCAACTGCATAGCTGGGTAAGGTCAACGCAAGCCCGGCAATGAGCCACGCCAGCCAGCGATAACCGGCAAAGAGAAAGACGGGGTTGAGGCGCTGTCGCCACCTGTCAATCATGTGTCGCACGCGCTTTCTCCCAGCGGCGGCCGGAAGGATGAGGTCGCCGCGATGAAGCTGGGGTATATCAATAAAGCATGAATAAGTGTAGCAGAAAGCCTGCAACGCAGCAAGACCGATCTTCACGACGTTTGTTGGGAAGATCCATGCTGCCGAGAGCCAACCCCATCAGATGACGCTGCAGCGATCACAACCAAGCGACTACCATCGCGCTGGGAGTCTTTGTTGCAGCCGTCATCAACCTCAGCCATAGTCCGGCGTGGTCGCTCTATCGCAAGGACATATACGCTACCCCGCCTACCAATGCTATCCCCACAAGGCTGTACTCAAGCAGCAGCCGGCGGTTCAGTTGGCCGATGCAGGCATAGCCTAACAATCCGACGACCACATACAATACCGTCACCAACACCACCCCCGCCAACAGAAAGGTGGTCTGCCAGTAGTTGAGCGCCCACATGAGCTCGGCGATCCCGATGCCGGCAATCAGCGCCACCCCAACCGAAATCGGCCGGCGCTGCATATTGAGCAGCGCATAGATGAGAAACGCGGATACCAACGCTGCCAGTGTCGCTGAATAAAGCGTGCGATAGCGCGTATAGTAAATCGCGCTAAAGCTGCCAAATGCGATCAGGTAGCCGATGATGTGCAACACAATCTGCGCCGGCGTATGGATCTCGGCCCGCCGGTCGAGACTGAAATATTGCGCCGCCAGCGTCACAATTAACATCCCGGCGGTGACAATCAACGCCAGCAAGAAGGCCGTCCCGCCTAACACTGGATTGAAGAGTTGCCAGAAGGCGTAAGCTGCCACCACACTCAGCCCCGGCAAGAACCAGAATGCTGGGGTTACGCTGCGTAACGGCCCGAACGAACGAAGAATCCAGTTCTTCGGATGCGGATGCGAGCGCCCGATCCAGTCTGCTCCCATCGCCGCTAACAAGGCAAGTGAGCCGATTAACAGCCACGATAAGCTGACTTCAGGCAGATCACCGCCAAAAGCAAACCGTGGATTGACTGTGCTGCTGTCGATGAGAAAGACGATCGCCAGCCCGATCGTGACGATAAACGCAATCGTGACAATCTGCTCGTAACGCGGTTGTGGTGATTGCACGCTCTGATCTCCTTAAATAAGTTGAAACTGTTTCATTTGAAACAATATTGACATGCCAGTCATAGTCATGCTATAGTTGCATGTAGCAGGAATTATACGGCAGACAACCTTCACTCCTGTTTGCCCAGTAGCACTCTTTTATTTGACTCCTACCCCTGCGCCTCCAGCGCACTAGTGAGGAGACAGCGATGAGCCTCTCCACCGAGCCTACCGGACGGCAGCAGAGTAGTGAGACGACGCCTGAGCTTGAGGCTTACACCTTGCTGCGTCAGGTTCACTCGATGCTCGAGACGTACAATCGCTACGATCTGCGCGGTGAGGATTTGACTGTTCCACAATTTATGATCCTGAATTATGCGTCGCGTAACGGGGTGCCGCTCAGCGAAATCAGCGCGCGCATGATGTGCGACAACTCCAATTTGACCGGCATTGTCGATCGCCTGATCGCGAAAGGCTATGTTGAGCGCCGTCCCGATCCGAACGATCGCCGGGTGAGCCTGATTTGCCTCACCGAGGCCGGCGCTGAGAAATTGCGCAATTTGCGCCCGCGCCATCACGAACGCTTGCGCAGGCGGATGCGTTCGCTCTCTGAGCACGAGGTGCAACAATTGCGCGAATTGCTCCGCTCATTGTACAGCGGGTTGCTGTCGCCGGTCGAGGATGATCGTAAGGGGCAAGAGGCGGATGACTAAGACCTACCTTTATCCCACGCCGAGATAGTCCCGGCCCGGTTGATACCCCATTGCCGCCAGCCAGCCATCGATCAGGTCGCGCGCGCCATGGTTAGTGACGTACACTAGCACGAATGGCCGTGGCCGGCGGTCGAGCCACTTCGGAGCATGCACCGGTGCTCCCCATACGGTTTGGCCGATCTTGGCTGGATCAATGTCGATCCATGCCGCTGGCGGAAAGCCGCGTTCGATCAGCCGGCGCGCCCGCTGGCGGGTGACCCGGCCTGCCCCCCAGTAGACCAGCGGCCTCCCGCTCTGCAAGCGCGGGTCGGCAGCCAAGAAGCGAGCTCGTAATTCGTCGAATACTGTGCGCTCATAGCGCGGATCAGTGCGCGTAGCCCGATCGGGTCGCTCGCGCCAAGCCAACAGGTTGCGCGGCAGCTTGGCCATCTGCAACCCCGCTGCATGCATCCGTAGCCACAATTCGTAGTCTTCAGGCCACGGTTCAGTAGTGTAGCCGCCTAATCCCTGCACTGCCTCGCGTCGGAACATCACCGAGGGATGGGCAAAGGGCGCCTCGACGTAGATCTCAGCCGCCACCTGTTCCGGCGTGTGTACCCGATTCTGCCAGCGCAGGTATTCGCGCAAACCGGCCCGCACGTCCCGCGCCGGAAAAGCCACCGCCCGGCTTGCAATCAAGGCGAGTTGCGGCTGCGCCATCAAGGGATATTGCAGCGCCAGCCGATCTGGATGCATCACGTCATCGGCATCCATCCGGGCAATGATCGGCGCGCGCGCTAACGCAAGACCGAGATTGAGCACCGCCGGCAAGCCGATCCGTCCGGCCTCGACCGGTACGATCCGCGCGTCACCCGCCGCCGCTGCGGCGACGATGGCCGGCGATTCGTCATCGGAACCATCGTCAATCGCTAGCACTTCGTAATCAGGGAAGGTTTGCCGGGCCAGCGAACGTAAACAGGCCGGCAAGGTCGCCGCGGCGTTGCGGATGGGTAAGATGATTGAAACCAGTGGTACGGTCATGATATTTAACGCAAAGGCGCAAAGAGCGCAAAGGATATTTGGGGATAGCGACTGGCGCGGTGTTTGCCCTTACCCCCTGCCCCTTCCCCAGCGGGGGAGGGGTGGTATACCGTACCAACCCTTTGCGCCTTTGCGTTTCACCCTCTGCGCCTTTGCCACCTTTGCGACGTGGGGAGACGGACAGCCGTCCGTCTCTACTGGCTAAACGTTAATTGCCCGACGCTGCGCCGTTGACGCTCTCTAACAAAATTTCAGCCACATCGCGCCGCTGCAACGTCTCGGCCCGACCGGTGTTCTTGGCCGCATCTTCAAACATCACCATGCAGAACGGGCAGGCGACCGCCAGCGTCTGTGGTTGCGGCGCTACGAGCTGCTCCATCCGGATCACGTTCACATTGCGCTCACCCCAACGTTCCAGCCAGACGTTACCGCCGCCGCCGCCGCAACACATCGCCCGCTCACGGTTGCGCTCCGGCGCTTCGACCAGCTCAAGGCCGGGGATGCTGCTCAGCAAGCTGCGCGGATCGTCGTAGATGTCGTTGTAGCGCCCGATATAGCAGGGGTCGTGGTAGACCACCCGCTCGCTCACCGCCTTGGCCGGCTTGAGTTTGCCCTCGCGCACTAGGCGGGCCAAAAACTCGGTGTGATGGACGACCTCGTAATCAATGCCCGCCCGCCCGCCAAACTGCGGGTACTCGTTCTTGATGCTGTTGAAGCAGTGGGCGCAGGTGGTGACGACCGTGCGGAATTTATATTGGTGCATGGTCTCGATCGCCTGTTGGGCTTGGGCTTGGAAGAGCATCTCTTCGCCCATGCGGCGGGCCGGGTCGCCAGTGCAGCACTCCTCTTCGCCGAGGATGGCAAAATCGACCCCGGCTTGTTGCAATAGTTGCACCATCGCCCGCGCCACTTTGCGCGATCGTTCGTCGTAGCTCGGCGCGCAGCCAACCCAATAGAGCACCTCGACCTGCTCTTTCTCGGCCAGCACCGGCACGTCTAGCCCTTCCGTCCACGCGGTGCGCTCGCGGGCCGGCAACCGCCATGGGTTGCTCTGCCGCTCGATCCCCTCGAGCACCCGCTTGACGCCTTGCGGCACCTCGCTGGCGATCATGGTCAAGTGGCGGCGCATGTCAACGATGTCATCAACGTGCTCGATCATCGCCGGGCATTCATGGACGCAGGCATTGCAGGTGGTGCAAGCCCACAGCTCTTCGGCCTCGATCACCGTGCCGATCAGCGGCAATGTCTCGGCAGTTGCGCTGTCGCCGTTTAATTCGGCCAGCGTGCGCACCGTGCCATCTTTGAAATAGACCGGATCGCCGCGCTGCAAGTCGGCCAGCTTAGTAATGATGTACTTCGGTGAGAGCAACGCGCCGCTGGCATGGGCCGGGCAGACGCTCTGGCAGCGACCGCAGCGCATGCAGGCGTCGAGATCCATCCGCCGCTTCCACGTCAGATCGGCCAGCGCCGCCACGCCGAGACGCGGTTCGTCTTTCTCGATCTCAGCCTCAAGGTTGGGGATCGGATCAAGCGCACCTTTCGGTTGCAAATCGCGGAAGAACGTATTTAGCGGCGTGTAGACAATATGGCGGAACTTGCTGAATGGCAGCGAGGCCATAAACAGGCCGGTCGCGGCAGCGTGGGTATACCAGAGCACCGGATGGATGGCGAGCGCGACCGGATTGCCATCGCCGAGACCAATGGCGCGGAAGATGGTGGCCAGCGCAAAGCCAACATAAGCCAGCTTGGCCCACTCTTGCTCGTAGACCGGCACGCCGCCGATGGTCTGATTCGCGATCCGCAATCCCTCGATGAGAAAGCCGCCAATCCCCAAAAATAGCAGCACCCCTAACACCCAGCCATCGGTGCGCCGGTTATCGAGCCGGTCGGGCTTGGTGCGGTAGCGCCGCCACGTTGCCCACAGCAAGCCGGCGGCAAAGGCCAACCCCAGCGTATCGAGAATGAACTCGTAGCTCTTGTAAAAATCGCCGACCAAAATCTTGCCGGCCTGCTCACCCATGAGCGGAATGGTGAAATCTTCTTCGACCGCGATAATATCGGTGCCGATAAACAGGGTGAGAAAGCCAAAGAAGATCAAGGCATGCATCACGCCAGCCCGGCGGTCGCGCAGCACCTTCTTTTGGCCGAGACTCTGGCGGGTAAACTCAAGCAAGCGGGTGATCGGATTGCCGATCCGGTTGGCGGGCCGCCCACGCCGCCAACGGGCAATGTCGCGCAGGATGCCCCATGCCATCACCGCAGTGGTGATCAGTACCGTCAAGTAGAGGAACGTTGCGCCAATCGTATGGTCGATGTTCCAGTAGATCTCGCGGATCGCGATAATCTGCTCTTGCTCCATTGCTTTTCTCCGCACAAATGCCGGCGACCGGAACTGGGCCGATCATAGCATTCGTGCTGCGAAGCGTCAATGCGACAAGGATGGCATACGAACTTAATCGGCAAAGGCCACCAACGCACCCCGCACCACGACATTGACGCGCGCACCAACCGGCATATCGCGCCACGGGGCAAGGCGCGCAGTGAGCATCGTGCCGTCGCTCAGGAGCACTTCGTACCGCACATCGGCGCCGAAATAGTTTCGCTCGACGATCTGGTGCGGCGATTCATCATCGACCTCCAGTTCGATCGCTTCGGGCCGGATCATCACGCTGACCGGCCCGTGGTGCGGGGCCAGCAACGGTAAGCGCCCGATCACACTCTGCGCAACCAGACCGTGCGCTTCCGCCGGAATGAAATCGGCAGCGCCGACAAAGGCGGCGACGGCGCGGGTGGCTGGACGCTCGTACAATTCGCGCGGCGGCGCGACCTGCACAATCCGACCGTTAATCATCACCCCGACCAAATCGGCAATACTCAGCGCCTCTTCCTGATCGTGGGTGACGAAGAGGGCCGTCGCGCCTTCGCGGCGCAAAATCTGGCGCACTTCGTTGCGCACCGCCATGCGCAGACCGGCATCAAGGTTCGAGAAGGGTTCATCGAGTAAGATCAGAGCCGGACGGGGAGCCAAGGCGCGGGCCAGCGCGACCCGTTGCTGCTGCCCGCCCGACAATTCGTGCGGCATGCGCCGGCCAGCATCGGCCAACCCTACCAATGCCAACAACTCTTGCACCCGCGGCTCGCGTTCGGAACTGCGCGGCAAGCCGTAAGCGACGTTTTGCGCCACACTGAGGTGGGGGAAGAGAGCGTAATCTTGAAACACCATCCCGACCCGGCGCTGTTCAGGCGGGATGCCAGCGCCGCATGGCCCTACCACTGTGCGCCCGCCGATCATAATCACCCCGCTATCGGGTTGCTCGAAACCGGCAATCAGGCGCAACAGGGTAGTCTTGCCGCAACCTGACGGGCCGAGCAAGGCCATAAACTTGCCGGCAGCCAGATCGAGGCTGACTTCATTGACCGCCGTGAGCGATCCGTACCGGCAGCTGAGACGTTGGATAGTGAGCGCAGTTGTTTCGATAGAGATCATGGTTTACGGATGGCGTAGAAGGCAGAGCGTCGCCCTGCCCGTACGATAATGACGTAGGGGGCAAACCGACGCCCTGCCCGTACCGGTCTTCGATTCGGATTGTAACATACCCGTGAAAGTTGTTACCCATTTACTTCGTAAAATGCAGGCGCATGGTATAGTTGAAAATAGAGGGCAGCGAAGGCGCTGCTCGTGACGAGGCGTCAGGGAGGTAGCTTTATGTTTGTTGGCGAGCGGATGTCGCATCCTCCGATTACGGTAACTCCGGAAACATCGATCCACGATGCTATGCACCTGATGCGCACCGAACATATCCGGCGCGCGCCAGTGGTTTCCCATGGTCATCTGGTCGGTATTGTCTCGCTGAAAGACCTGATCAACGCCTCGCCTTCGCCGGCAACGACGCTGAGCGTGTGGGAACTGAACTACTTGCTAAGCAAGCTGACAGTTGACCGCGTGATGACCCGCAATGTCTATACGGTTTCAGTTGATACGCCGATTGAGGAAGCGGCGCGGATTATGGCCGACCGGCGGGTCGGCGGATTGCCGGTGATGCGCGGGAATGAGCTGGTCGGGATTATTACCGAGACCGATCTGTTCAAGATCTTCCTTGAGTTGATGGGGGCGCGCAATCCCGGCATCCGGGTGACGGTGAGCATGGCCGATGAGCCGGGATCGCTCGCCAAACTCACGGCGGCGATTGCCAATAGCGGCGGCAATATCATTGCGCTCGGCACCTTCGCCGGTGAAACGGCGTCCATGTCGGAAGTGACGTTCAAGGTGAGCGGGATGACAATGGATCAGGTGCGCGAAGTGATCACGCCGGTGGTGGCGAAGGTCATTGATGTGCGCGAGAGCCATCCGTAGCAGCACAGCAACGCTGTGCTGCGAGGGGCACAGCGTTGCAAAGGGCAAAGCAGCGCTGCGCCCGTATTTATCTTGTTAGCAGCGGCAACATTGTGCGATAAATCGTCATCTCGCTATCGACCCGCAATGGCAACGAGAGGATTTCGCTCTTGTTGCCGTTGCTGTCTATGGCCTGATAGCGTAAGCGGTATTCGCCATCGGCCAGCGCCCCGATCTCGATCACGTTATCGGTCGTGGTGATCCACGTCTCGCCATCCCACGAGTAGCGCAGCCGCGCGCTGCCGCCGCCCAAATCCGATGCGCTCAGCCGCAGACCGGCCAGCGTGCGGAAATGTGATCCAACCCCCTCGCCTTGGGCCAAGCCATCGCGCACCAGCTCGAAATCGTCAGCCTCCGGCGCTTTGACCCGGTAGCCCGCAGCCGCGCCGCCTTCCAATTCAAAATACTTGATCGCCAGCGTATGCAAACCGGCAGTGAGCGAGATCGTTCCGGTCACGGTCGTAAAGGGGTGGATACCGGCATTCGCAACCACCAGTTGCTCGTTCACCCACAGCCATGCCCCGTCGTCGCTGCTCAGCTCGAAGGTATATTCGCCACTGACTGGCGCGATAAAGGTACGGGTCTGTTCGATCAGGAAATGGTTGCTCAGGCCGGGCAGCGGCCCGCCGCTACCCCAATCGCGCAGGTCGCCGTGCCAGACGAAGCTGCCGAGCAAGGCGCCGCGCCGGATGCTGAGCGGGTTTTGGGTGCGGGCAAGCAGCCGCTCAGGAGTGTTGGCGAGTTCGTAAACCATGGCCAGCGGTTGCAAGCCCTCATTGTAGCGGGCCGGTTGCGGCGGTTGCCGTTCCGGCGTGATCGTGATCTGCTGCTCGGCCTGCGCAGTGGCAACGTATGCCACATACTCGTGGATCGCGCCGGCCCGCAGCGTCACCGTTCCCGGCGTCCGGAACCGCACATAGCCGACGATCGTCTGGGTTTGGCCGGGGTCGAGCCGCCCGCTGATTCCCCACCGCCACGGGTAGCCGCCAGTGGCGCCAGCGCAGCTTACCTCACGATCCGCCGGCCCCAACATGACCCGGAAGCGTCCGGCTTCTTTGGGAAAGGTCGGGTAACTCTGATTAACGGCGCCAAGGAAACACTCGCCTTCATCGTAAACGTACCCTTCGCGCTCGAACGTGCCGGCGCTGAGATCAAAGACGCTGCCTCCCGGCGGGTCTTGACCGTAGATCGGCGCGGCGCCGGCATTGCGCACCGTGAAGCGCACCGGTAATACCTCACCGGCGGCAACGGTTGTGGCACCATACTCCACCGATACCAGTTCAAGGCGCTGGTTAGCGGTATCAACCGGCTGCCATTGCACGGCGTCAAACAGCACGGCTCGCCGTGTATTTAACGGCTCGCCGGTCAGATCGGAAAGAGCTATGCTCGCAGTGCTGGCGGCAATGTTGTACGAACCGAGATCGACCCAACCTTGTTGGGTCGCTTGATTAACCACCCGTTCGACTACCCCGCCAGTAGTGGTAATCCGGTAGCGTGCTTGCCGGCTGGGGTTGAGATTGGCGCAATTGGCCGGGATATGCACCAGCACCCGGTAGACGCCGGAAGCCGGCAGATTGGGCCGCCACGTTGCCCAGTTGGTGCTTTTGGATGGTTGATCGGTAGCGTAGGTATAGAGCGCGCTGCCGCCATAGCCGCAGGCGCTCGGATACCACGTGGCGTTGCTGCGGGTAAAGCCGCTCTCGTGCTCTTCGATCACCAGATCGCCGTTGTCGGGTTGGCTTTCGCCGGCAAGACGGGCCTGCACTCGTTGGCGAACCAGCGGCAACAGGTTAAATAACCGGTCGCCGGGGCAGGTGGTGTAGCCGTTGGGAGTGACCTGCCGGTGGCCGCTGATGTGATCAATCACAGCGCCGGGATTGAAGGGAGCGCAGTAGCGCGAGATCGAGCAGCCGTAGTAGAAGCTGCGCCCCATCGGATCGATCCGCTTCTGGTCGGCTTTCCACGCTAACAGCGCTACGAGCGAGTCAAGCGCAGCCGCGGTCGGCTCCACCGTGCTGTAGGTGCCGATCAGTGATACCCCCATCGAACCGTAATTGGCCGTATCGTGAAAGCCGGCCACATCGTCGCCGCCGGCTCGCCCTTCGTAGATCACGCCGTTGGGGTCGATCAGATAGTTATAGCCAATATCGCCCCAGCCGCGGGTGTAGGTGTGAAACGACCAGATCGAACGCACCACATCGGCCCATGTCTGGCCTTCGGCCAAGGTATTTGAGCCGGCAGTATGGTGAACCACCAAATGACGCACCGGGTAATAGGCCGGCGGCGCTTGCGGGCTAGTCTGGCCTTGCGGATTGCCCCACGCTGTGCGGCTCACCACCGGCGGGCGCTCGATGGCGGCGACTCCCGCGGCTGGCGTTGCCACCGGAACGGCCGGGCCAAACCGGCTATCGACCGTGTTGATCGTAACCGAGCGGAACGTGGCAGGATCACTGGTTGCAACCCGCACCTGATACCAGTTCCGGTCTTCACCGGCGTAGATAATCTCGCTCCAGCGCCGATCATCACCCTCACCGGCCTGCCAGCGTTCCTCGTCCGCGGCCACAATGGCCCAATCGCTCCACGTCACGCCATCGCTGCTCACCCGCACCGCCACGACCGGCGCCGTAGCCGGATCAGCCGTCCAGTTCAGCAGCACATGGGTAAACGGGCGCGGCGCGCGGGTAGGAGCGGTTTGATAACCGGCAACAGCAGCCAACAGGGGCAGAGCGCCTGCCGGTGCGGTGGTCATATCGGCAGCAAAGAGCTGGGAATCGGGCCGGCCATCGGCAGTGGCAGCCGGAGCTGCCGGCGCCGGCGTCAACGGCAGAAGCAGCGCCCAGAGGATGCCGATGGAGATGAGAAGACGAATGCGCATAATCATCGCACACCTCGGCGACTATGATTCGGTATTTGCCCTGATTCTAACGATATGGTGTCGTACAGTCGATAGGCGGGGGTGACGAATCGATGACAGCCACCCTGTAAGCCATCCGTCATCTACGCCCAATTGCTGATTAGGGAAACTTCTGTTACCATACATAAAGGTTTAATAACCAGTCAACCAAACCGTGCTCTGAGCTTCGTCGCCATACTTGCCAGCGTTTATGAACGCCATTCGCTCAAGCATCCAACTCAAAATCCTGCTGTTGCTGCTCGGTCTTGCTTTACCCCCGCTGATTATCGTCGGCTGGCTCGGACTGAGCAGTTTGAATATTGCCCGCGAAACGGCGGTGGTCGAAGGGACGAACGGGCTCCGCCAGCAAGCCACCGCCAGCTTGCGCCAGCGCGCCGCCGACAAAGCGCAGTTGTACGATACGGCGTTGATGAGCGTGCAGCAACAAGTCGAGACGGTGGCAGGGTATGCGCTCGATCGCTACAATATGCCGGTTATGGTCTTCAGCAGCGACCGGGTGTGGATCGCGCCGCGGCCTACCGATGACCTGCTGCGCCAATACGCCAATCAAGCGGCCTACGTGCGCCAGATGATCCCCATCTTGCGCGAAATGGTCGCGAAGAATCCGCTCGTCAACATTGGGTACATTGCGCTAGAAGAGGGCGGAATCTTGGCGTTTGACAACGAAGCGGTCATTGACCAATTACTGACGCTCGAAGCCTTTGATCCGCGGGTGCGCCCGTGGTATCTCAAAGCGCGTGACGCCGGCGCAACAGTGTGGACGGAACCATACGTTGATGCCAATACCGGCTTGCTCGCCACAACCTGCGCCAGCCCGCTCTACGACCGGCAGGGCCGGTTTATCGGCGTCGTCGCGTTTGACCTCTTGCTCAAGACTATCCAGCAAGACCTGCTCACCGTTGATGTAGGTTCGAGCGGATATGCGCTGCTGATCAATGCCAATGGCGATGTGATTGTGCGCCCGGATATGCAGGCTGATGTGCGGTGGGATCAACCATACCGCACCGAGAACCTGCTCGAGTCGACCAATGCCGATCTGCGCGCTGTGGCGGAAAAGATGGTTGGCCGCCAATCAGGGGTGCAGTTGATCCAAGAGCAGAATCAGGCGAGCTACGTTGCTTTTGCACCGATCACCACTGCTGGCTGGAGCGTAGCCCTGATCGTTCCGGCGAATGAAATTGACGCCCCTGCGATCGCCACCGGCCAGCGCCTTAGCGAGAGCCAGAGCCGGCTGTGGAACCAATTGGTAGCTGTGCTGCTGATGATCATCGTCACCATCAGCATGCTTGGCCTCTTGCTTTCGCTCTCGTTCACCAACCGGATCAGCGTCCTGCGCGAGGGTGTGCAAGCGGTCGCTGGCGGCGATCTGACGCAACGCCTGCCCGCTGCCGGCAGCGACGAGATTGGGCAGTTGGTCGATGCCTTTAACCGCATGACCGACACGTTGCAAAGCAAGATTGCCGAACTCGAAGAAAACGCGCGCCAATTGGCCACCCTGAATGCCGTCTCGAACGAATTGAAAGGCATTCTCTCGTGGCCGGTCTTGCTCGAAACGATCCCCAAGGCCGTCTGCGAACGATTTGGCTTCGATCGAGCCGTGCTCTATCTGGTTGACGGCGATGTCTTGCGCGCGGTCAGCGCCTCGTTCGGCCCCGGCAACGAGTTGCAAGCGCAGCAGTTTCTGGCGGTAGCAAACGCCCAACAGCTGCGGCTCGATGGCAGCAGCGTCGAAGCGGATGTGGTGCGCAGCCGGAAGGCGATAATCGTTGATAATCCATGGGGGAATCCACGAGTTGATAAGACCAAGCAAGCTGCTTCGGCCAGCCGTTCGTATGTGCAAGCGCCGATTTTCGGGCGCAACGATACGGTGATTGGGATTATTTCCGCCGATTACAAACTGAGCCAGTGTCCGGTGCAGGCCCGCGACGCCGCCCAATTGTTGACGTTTGCCAGCATGGTCGGTCTGACGATTGAGAACGTGCAACTGTACAACGAGCTCGAACAACAAGTAGCGCAGCGTACCGAAGAGCTGCGCGCTGCGCTTGAACGGGCCCAATTCGCCGACCGGCGCAAGAGCGATTTCCTCGCCAGCATCAGCCATGAATTGCGCACGCCGCTGAACGCGATCATCGGCTTTTCGACCGTTTTGCTCGACGATACCGACCAGCCATTGACACCGACCCAGCGCGAAGACGTGCAGAGCATTAATCGCAACGGGCGCTTCTTGCTCCACTTGATCAATGAATTGCTCGATCTAGCCCGGATTGAGGCCGGTCACCTGAATCTTGAGATTAGTACTGTTGATCTGCAACAGGTGGCTGGCGAAGTGTGCGACACCGTGCAGACGCTGTTGCGCAACCGTCCGGTCACGCTGCGCAATGCCTTACCAGCGACGCTGCCCATGGTAGCGGCTGATAGTGACCGGTTGCGCCAAATCCTGTTTAATTTGCTCTCGAATGCGATCAAATTTACCGAACGTGGTACTATTACGGTAAGCGCGCAAATGTATGATGAGGTCAACGGCGATGGTAAAATTGAGCGGTACGTGGCGGTGAGCGTCTCTGACACCGGGATCGGCATTCCGCTCGAACGGCAACAAGATATCTTTGGCGAGTTCGTGCAGATCCATGGCCGGCGTTCACGCCTCGGCGGCACAGGGCTTGGGTTAGCGATTACCCGCAAGCTGGTGTTGGCGCAAGGCGGACGGATCTGGGTTGATAGCACACCGGGCATTGGGTCAACATTCACCTTTACCTTACCTGTCACCCAATCAGCGTTGCTTGCTGCGCCAGTTGGAACCAATGTCGTAATGCCATGAGCCAGCCAGCACAGATTTTATACATCGAAGATAATCCAGATAATCAACGTTTGGTGCAGCGAGTGCTCAGCGCTCGCGGCTATCAGGTGGTGATTGCTGAAGACGGGCCGAACGGGTTGGCGCTCGCCCGCACGAGCCATCCGTCGCTCGTGTTAGTCGATCTCGGCATTCCCGGCCTCGATGGCTACGAAACGACGACGCGCCTGCGCTCGCTGCCGCATATGCACGGCGTGCCGATTATTGCCTTGACCGCCGATGCGTCGCCGGGGTCGCGCGAGCGGGCCTTGGTGGCAGGGTGTGACGGGTATTTGAGCAAGCCGATCGATGCGCGTGCGCTGCCGGCCCAAATCGCCGAATTTATCGGTGGCAGACGTGAGCGGTTGCCGGAAACGATGGAGACGGTGCTGCTGCGGTCGTATAACCAAAAACTGGTTGAGCGGCTAGAAGCGCGGGTACGGGAGTTGACGATCGCCAATGCCCAACTGCAAGACCTCGACCGGCTCAAAGATCAGTTCCTCGCCACCCTCTCGCACGAATTACGCACCCCCCTCACCTCGCTGCTTGGCTATCTCGAACTCTTTGATCGCGGCCTGCTCGGCCCGCTTAACTCGCAACAAGAAGAAGCGGTGCGCGTCATGCGGCGCAGCGGCGAGATTTTGGCGCGCCAGCTCAACAATTTGCTCTATTTTCAAGAGATCCGCAGCCGCGCACTTAACTTTGTTGCCTTGCAGCCGCTTGATGTGTTACGGCCACTGATCGCGATGTTCCGCGAGCGTGCCGCGCAAGCGCAGTTGCAGTTCGATGTAGTGCTGCCGGACATCCAACCGATTGAGGTTGATCGATCAGCATTTGAGCATTTAGTGCGCAACTTGCTCGATAATGCCTTCCAGTACAACAAACCGGGCGGGAAGGTGCGCTTAATTGTGCGCGATGAGCCGACCCGCTTGATTATGCGGATAGAGGATACCGGGATCGGGATCGCGCCCGCCGAACACGAAAAGATCTTTCTCCCCTTCTATCAGGTTGACCATTCGCTGGCCCGCGGCCACCCCGGCAGCGGGCTTGGGTTGGCGATTGTGCGCCATATCGTCGAGGCGCACGGCGGCCAAATCGCGTTGCGCAGCGCACCGGGAGAGGGCAGCGCGTTCACCATCGCCATCCCGCGCCGGTCGGTCGGGGCATAGCGCCGCTATGCCCCTACGTCAGCAAATTGCAGTTGGTAGAGCCGGTAGTAGTAGCCGCGCCGGGCCAATAGCTCGTCGTGGGCGCCGTCTTCGACTACCCGCCCCTTGTGCAGCACGATGATCCGATCGACGTGGCGGATGGTGCTGAGGCGGTGAGCAATGATGATGCTGGTGCGGTTGCGCATCAAGCGGGCCAAGGCCTCTTGGATCAACGCCTCGGTTTCGGTATCAACACTGCTGGTCGCCTCATCGAGAATCAGCAACACTTCAGGGTTAAACGCAATCGCGCGGGCAAAGGCGAGCAACTGGCGCTGGCCGATTGAAAGATTCGCGCCGCGTTCGCGCACTTCGTGCTCGTACCCGCCGGGCAGCCGCTCGATGAAACGGTGCGCGCCGACCAGCTCGGCGGCGGCGCGTACCTGCTCATCGCTGATCGCATTGTTGTGCAGGCGAATATTGCTGGCAATCGTCCCGCTGAAACAGATCGGGTCTTGGGGCACAGCGGCGATATGGCGGCGCAACTCGGCTTGCGCAATTTCGCGGATGTCGATGCCGTCGAGCGTAATGCTCCCGGCTTGCACATCGTAGAAACGCGCCAACAGGCCGACTAACGAACTCTTGCCGGCGCCGGTCGCGCCGACGATTGCGACCGATTGACCGGCAGGAATATGTAAGTTGATCCCACGCAGCACCGGTTCTGCCGGATCGTAGCTGAACACCACATTGCGCAGCTCGATTTCGCCGCGCACCGGCGTAGGCAACGTGCGGGGATGGACCGGATCACGCACTTCGGCTTGGGTGTCGAGCACGGCAAAGATCCGCTCGGCGGAAGCCATCGCCGATTGCAAGACGGTATACCGCTCGGCGAGGTTGCGGATCGGCTGAAACGCCCGCTCAAGGTACTGGATAAAGGCCGTTAGCATACCGAGCGAAGCCCAACCGGCCAGCACGCCGTTACCGCCGCCCCACAGCAGCGCCGCGGTGCCGATCGCCGCCAAGAGGTTGACCGACGGGATAAAGATGGCAAAGATCAAAACCGAGCGAATGTTGGCCTGCATATAATCGTCGCTCAGGCGGGCAAACGCAGCGCGGCTGCGCCCTTCGCCGTTAAAGAGCTGCGTAACCAGAACACCGCTGATCTGCTCGCTCAGGAAGGCGTTGATGCGAGCCAGCCGCTGCCGCACCAGCCGGTAGGCCGAGCGCATAAACTGTTGGTAGATCGCAACGATCACCACCAGCACCGGCAAGGTGGCGATGCTGATCAAGGCCAACCGCCAGTTGAGCGCAAACATCACTACGATAATGCCGATCAGGGTGATTAAATCGGCCACGATCATCACCACGCCTTGGGTGAGAAACTCGTTGAGGGCATCGACATCATTGGTGATGCGGGTGATCAAGCGGCCCACCGGGTTGCGGTTAAAGAACGACAGGCTCATGTGCTGAATATGGCGAAAGATCGTCACCCGCAAGTCTTTCATCACCTGCTGGCCAACGCTATTGATGAAGTAGGAATGGCCGTACCGAAAGGCGAAGTTAGCCAACAGCACGCCAAGAAAGGCGACGAAATAGGGCCAGACGCCATCAACCGCACCGGCGCTGATGGGGCCGTCAATCGCCTGCTGGATAAGCAACGGCGGCAGCAAATCGGTCAAAATCGCGCCAATCAACAACCCAATGGCAACGCTCAACCGGCCCCAGTACGGGATCACATAGCCGGCCAACCGGCGTACCAGCCGGCCATCGTAGGCTTTGCCAAGGATGGTATCGTCATCAAACCCGTGTGACATGAGCAACTCCGATGTTTATGTCGTAGTCGTAGGGATACAGCGCCGCTGTATCCCTACTCCTCGCGTTCGAGCTCGGCGGCGAGCAACTCACGGCGATACATCGCGGCGTAGCGACCATTCAGCGCCAACAGTGCCTGATGCGACCCTTGTTCGACGATCCGGCCTTCATCGAGCACGATTATCTGATCAGCGTCGCGCACGGTGGCGATCCGTTGGGCAATGATAATTGTCGTGCGTCCGGCCATCTCGGCGCGCAAACCAGCCAAAATCTGGGCCGCGGTATGGGTATCGACACTGCTCAGCGCATCGTCGAGAATGAGAATGCGCGGATCGCGCATCAGCGCGCGGGCAATCGCTACCCGCTGTTTTTGGCCGCCCGACAGAGTCACGCCGCGTTCGCCAACCATCGTCTCCAACCCGCCGGGAAACTGGTCAAGATCGTTCACAAGGCGCGACACGGCAATCACGTGTTCCAGCCGGGCAGGATCGATCGTCTCGACGCCGAAGCCGACATTGTCGCGCAGCGGAATGCTAAACAGAAAACTCTCTTGCGGCACGTAGCCAATCATGCGGCGCAGCGCGGCCAGATCCAACTCCCGCACATCAACGCCGTCAACCACCACCTGCCCCACATCAGGGTCACACACCCGGCCCAGCAGATGCACCAGCGTCGTCTTGCCGGCGCCGGTGGCGCCGACAATCGCCAGTGTTTGGCCGGCGGGCAGGGTAAACGACAGATCGCGCAGCAACCAGCGATCGGCGGAATGATCGGCGCGGATGCCCACATTCCGAAACTCGATCGCGCCGTGGCCGGCGGGCTGGCGCGGCGCAGGAGGCGACGCAATCGCCGGTTGGCGGCGCAACACCTCACCGAGCCGTTCGAGCGAAGCGATTGCCTGCTGCGACAGATTGACCATCCACCCCAGAATAATCATCGGGAAGGCCAGCAGCGCCAAATAGGCATTAAACTGCACCAGTTCGCCAATCGTCAGCGTCCCGGCAGCTACCATCTGCCCGCCCACCAGCAAGATCAGCGCGGCAATCAGACCGAGGCAAAGGGTCATAGCTGGCCACAACAAGCCAGAGAGCAGCACATAGCGCAGATTCAGATCGCGGTAGCGTTCGTTATCGGCGGTAAAGACGGCAACTTCGGCCTCTTCTTGGGCAAAGGCTTTAATCGTGCGAATGCCGGCAAAATTCTCTTGGGCGCGGGTTGACAGCACCCCAAACTGATCCTGCACATGGTGAAAGATCTGGCGCATCCGGCTGCCAATCGCGACGAAGACTACGGTCGCGAGCGGCAACAGCAAGATGACAATCAACGCCAGCAACGGTTGGACAACCAGCATCAACACCGCCGCGGCCAGAAAGGTCAGCAAGGCGGTCGCAGCGCCATTGAGACCGGGGCCAAGAAACCGGCACACGGCGCTGAGATCGTTGGTCATGCGGGCCATCAAATCGCCGGTGTAATGCTGCTGGTAAAACGCCTGATCAAGACTGAGCAAGCGGTCAAACAGATCGGCGCGCAAATCGTTCTCGATATAATACGCAGTGACGGCAATCAACATCCGTTGGCGGAATTTCAGTACGCCGTCGATAACAGCCAAGCCAATCAATCCACCGCCAAACCAGAGCAACTGCTGCGGGGAGATATGGCCATTGGCGACCCTATCGACCGCTATGCGCAAGACGAGCGGGGCAAGGGCGCTAACCGCCGCGCCAAGCGCAGCGACCAGCACGCCAAGCAGCAGCCGGCGGCGGTAACGGCGCAAATAAGGAACCAGCAGGCGCAGGTGAGGCATAGCAACTCCTGACAAAGCAAATATCGTCCTTTCAGTATAAAAGATTGCCGGCAGGGTGTTGTCAGTCGCAAGGTGGAAGCAAGTTGCGCTACGCCACGCAAATCGCAACCTACAATTGTCTTTTTTCTTAAAAGCAACGGATTGACATTTTTCGTTGACTTCTATATAATTTAGACAACACACCACTGATGCATGGTCTTCACCAAACGCCGCTGAAGGGCGCAGAGGAGAGCGGAAGCTTTGTGGAAGACTAGCCGGGTGTCAAAGGAAGTCGTATTGGTAGCAGAAGAGTGGAGGTTCGCCCATGCGCGACGATGACGATCTGGTTCCACCGAAATGGCGTTCTCTGTTCAACAATCAGGACTGGCTGCTGCATGACATCGTGGTGAAGTCGTTCTACGGCTTCGGCGCCATCGCGGTGGTCGCGCACTTGCTGGTCTACCTCTGGAAGCCGTGGCTTCCCTAAGCAATGGCCGTATAGTGTGAGGAGGGACAATTCATGCAGCCTCGCAGCCCGGTGCGGACGAATATCGTCATTTTTACCATTCTCGGTTTCGTGGTGGCGTTGCTGATTCACTTCATTGTGCTAAGCAGCCCAGAGTACAATTGGCTGTCGGATACGGGTGGCGGCGCTCTGTTGTTGAGCACAGCGCGCGCGCTGTTCGGGATCTGATCGATGGCGGGCCGGCCACGGCTCGCGTGAGACGGCAACCGCCAGCAGCGTCTCTGCTGGCGGTTGTTGTTCGCAAGCGGCAAGGAATCTACGCTTTTTGCACATAGATAAAAAATTGACCTTCTAAACCAATTCGTGTATACTAAAGGTCAGGAATGAAGTGACGGGCGGCGTAGCCCTTCCGCCGCGATCTCACGTTTGCATCGGCGCCGGCCTCGTCGGGCAGCCGATCTGGAGCAGGAGAGACCCATGCAATCGTCACGACCAAGTGATCGGCAATTGGCGATCGTTGTCTCGATGGCGGTGGGAATTGTTGTCGCAGTCATTACCACGGCCACCTTCTGGTGGGTCTACGATCTGACCTTGGGCCGCGCGCAGCGGGAGGCAGCGAAAACGGCCGGCGCGCGCTGGAGCCCAAGCGATGGCATCAAGGTTATCACTGAATCGCAACCGGTTACTCCCACCGATGGCCGGCAGAATTGGTTGGGCCAGCAAGCGTGGAATGAAGGCGTGCAAGCCGGCCAAGCTTGGGTCCAACAGTTCCCCAACACGGTGAATGTGCAGGTGCTAGTCGGGATGAGCTCGGCGCAAATCTGGACGTACATGCAACAGTATGTATCGGGGGCGCTCGGCGTAGGCTGCCAGTATTGCCACAACATCAACAACTTCGCCAGCGATGAGTATCCGCAGAAGATTGCCTCCCGCAACATGCTGCGGCTCGTCCGTGACGTAAATGCACAGTTCATCGTCAACTTGCCCGCATGGAAGGGCAACTACGTCCAGTGCGCCACCTGCCACAACAACGCTCCCAACAACCTTGAGAGCTTTGGCGCACAGTTTATTAATTCGATCCCGCCGATTAAGGTGACCGTTGATCCGCTTGATGCCAATGGTCAAGCCATCCTTGATCCAGCCCTCAAGCCGGAAGCGATCCGCGAGCCGGTGCTGCTGAAGGACGCGGTGCTCTATTACGTCTACAATTATCAGGTCTGGAAGCCGTTTGATCCGGCTGATCCGGAAAGCGGGCGCGGTTCGCTGGCGTTGACCTACGATGGCGGGCGCACTCAGGATCAAGTGACCATCAACCAGAATGTGATGAACTACAATGCATGGTCACTGGGGGTTGGTTGTACCTTCTGCCACAACTCGCGCAACTTTGTCGCCTACGAGCTGGATCCGGCTGGCGACAACGTACTCAATCCCGAATACGCCTACAATAAGTTGAAGGCGCAGCGCATGCTGTTGTTGACCACATGGCTGGCCGAAAACTGGACGCGCTATGGCGCAATCGGCAAGCCGGAAGTGCCGACCGGGCGTGGCGCCGCTAGCCGCTATTCGTACCAGCGACTCGGTGACGGGCAGGTCTACAATGTACCCGGTTGCTACACATGTCACCGCGGCTATAACATTCCGCTGGCATCAATCGACCAAAAGAGCATTCCTGACAACGATGCTGGGGTGGTGATTTTGCCGCCACAGATCCGCGGACGCTGACAGGACAGCCGGGGGCGTACCAACGCTCCCGGCTGTCCCTACCTTCGCATTGGGTTGGCGCGAAGACGCAACGGCGCACAAGTTACGCATGCTGGCCGCTGCCGGTATGTAGGCTGCGGTATTGGTGAAGTATATCGCTAGCCGCAGCTTCTGAACTAGAGAGCACTCGTTATGAGCGACATGAGCGACCACACCGGATTGACTCCTCCACCGTCGTTGCCACTAACTGACCAGCCCAAACCGCGCTATGCGTGGTTGACCCGTTCTATCCAATTGATGAAGCCGGTCACGTGGTTTGCGCCGACATGGGCGTTTATGTGCGGCGCGATCGCGAGCGGCGCGCTCGGATGGAATGAGTCGATCGGGCGCTTGCTGCTCGGTATGTTTATGGCTGGGCCGGTGTTGTGCGGCTTGTCGCAGGTCGTGAATGATTACGCTGACCGCGAGGTCGATGCAATTAACGAGCCGCACCGGCTGATCCCTTCGGGCAAAGTCTCGCTGCGCCACGTCTATATTTTGACCGCCGTCTTGACGTGGATTGGGGCGAGCATCGCGCTCTTCCTTGGCCGGAATGTGGCGTTCTTTGTCGCTCTCGGCTTGGTCTTCGCGCTAGCCTATAGCCTGCGCCCGGTGCGCGGCAAGCGCAATGGTTGGATCGGGAATGCGCTGGTGGCGATTTCGTACGAAGGATTGGCGTGGATGGCCGGGCATGCCGCGTTTGCCCCGCTGACCGGCGAGAGCGTGACGATTGCGCTGCTCTATTCGCTCGGCGCGCACGGGATTATGACAGTCAATGATTTCAAGAGCATCAAGGGCGACACCCTGATGGGCATCCGCTCGATCCCGGTGCAGTACGGCAAGGTGATGGCAGCACGCATGGTAGTGACGACCATGGGCGTAGCCCAAATCGCAGTGATTGGGTTGCTCTACCATTGGGGCCACCCGGTTGCAGCTACCGTGGTCTTGATCTTGCTGGCGGCGCAGAGCATTCCCAATGCGCGCTTCATCCGTGACCCGGAAAACAACGAGGTCTTCTTCAACGCGACCGCCATTATGCTCTACGTCTGGGGTATGCTGGCGGCGGCGATCGGTCTGGCGGCGTGATGGGCGTAAGCCCCTAGAAGTGTGATGTGAATGGCACCACGAGTTCTCGTCGTTGGCGCATCGGTGGGCGGGGCGACCGCGGCAATTACGCTGCGGTCGTTTGGTATTGAGGCCATCATGATCGAGAAAGAGCTGGTAAAGGCCAAACCATGCGGTGGCGCAGTGCCGCCGGCGGCCTTCCGCGAATTTGATTTGCCAACCAGCTTGATCGACCGCAAGGTGCGCCAGTGTCTGATCGTATCCCCCTCTGGTCAAGAGACCCACGTCCCAGTGGCGGGAACGGTTCCGAGCGATGATGATTATGTGGCGATGGTGCGGCGCGAGGTGTTCGATAGCTTTTTGCGCCAGCGCGCTCAAGAACGCGGCGCTGAGCTGATCCACGCCCAATTGACCGGTCTGCGGGTTGACCGGCGCGGGGTGGTGGCGACGTACCGCACCCCGACCGGCCACGAGGGTTCGGTGTGGGCCGATGTGGTGATCGGGGCCGACGGCGCCTACTCGCCAACAGCCAAATTCCTCGGCCTGCCCAACTTGCCGCGGGCAGTGGCGATGCAAGAGCGAATCAAGTTGCCGCCCGCCAAGATGGCGCGCTGGGAAGAGACGGCTGACCTGTACCTTGGCCGTGAAGTCAGCCCTGACCTGTACGCATGGGCCTTCCCCAAACGCGACCATATTGCGGTCGGGATTGGCGCCGGCCCCGGCCACGGCTCGGCAGCCAAGCAGTTGCTGGCCAATCTCAAACGGCGACTTGGCCCGGCCCTTGATGGCGGGCAGGTGATTCTGCGCGAAGCCCATGCCCTGCCGATGGAACCGCGCCCGCATATGGCGTTTGACCGGGCAATGCTGATCGGCGACGCGGCTGGACTGGTGGTGCATACCTCCGGCGAAGGCATCTATTGGGCGATGAAGAGCGGCCAGATGGCGGCGCAAACGCTGGCCGAGCACCTCGACGCGCCGAGCGCAGCTAATTTGCGCCACTACGAACGGCGCTGGTGGAAGCAGTACGGCACGATGTACCGCTTCCTGCGCTTCTTGCAGATCTGGGGCTATGGCAACGAGCGGCAGATGGAGGTCTTTACCGAAATGTGCCGCAACTACGATGTGCAGCGGTTGACCTTCGATAGCTATATGCACAAAAAGATGGCCCCGGCGCCGTGGCTGGCCCAGTTGCGCATGACTGCCGAGATTATTGCCAGCGAGGTGCGCAATTATGCCCGCCCACGCACGCCGGTGCGCGAACAGCTCGGTTTGACGGTGGTTGAGAAAGCGCGAATGGTGACGGCAGATTGATGGAATGACAGCGAGGGGTACCGCACTGTGGTACCCCTCTGATTACCGGCTGCGTTCTTTGCAATGTGCCTACCATGCCAGCGGTGAATGCCATCCATTGGCATGAATGGCTCTATCACGCAAGACGACGAACCATCTGAGCGCGTGTACCAGCAAGCAAGGGCCGGCCAACCCTCACAACATCGCGCCTTTATCCTCCTTGCGATATGGGCAGAGTTACATCGAATACCAAATCAGGCGAAGATCAATAATCTTTATCGATCAGAAAAAACTGCCTTTTTGTTGCAAAAAAACATCTATTTTTGTTAATGCATAAATATGCAAAAGAGGGTGAGGGAAAGGCAGGTTTACTGCGGAGGACGCAGAGGATGATCCCCTTCGCAACCCTTTGCCTCCCTCTGCACCCTTAGCGTCGGTGCGTTCTACTTCTTTGCGGCTTGGCTCGCTTGGTGTCTTTGTAGTTGGCCCTTACCCCCGCCCCTCGCTCCCACCTGACGGCGGGCGAGGGGGAGCCACCGGATTAGCGACACAGACATAGCTGAATCGGAACTTAGCAGCGCCCCGCTCCCGCACCGCGGGGGCGGGGCTGGAGGTGCGGGTCGGTCATTGCGAGGGAGCGGCGGCCCCAGCCGCGCTGGGGGCTCCCGACCGAAGCAATCTCCCGTGTCAGCGAGAACGATACCTGCGGGGATTGCTTTGCATCATCGCAGGAGATTGCTTCGCCGCGCGGCGGGCAGAGCTGCGCTCTGCCCCTACCGCGCGGCGAAGCAATGACCACTGGGGGAGCGGGGATGCACGCTGGCAGAGGGCAGAGACAAGAGCGCAACGCCACGGAGGTTATCCGTGACGTTGCACTCTGCCCGTTTATCAGATCAGCACTGCGTTACGCCTCATCACCAAGGAAGGGGTACAACATCCGCCCAGTCAGGTCGTTATGGCTACCGAGGGCATAGGGAGGCCGGTAATCGTCGAGCACGCGAATATAGTTCGCCCGCTCGAAAGCCGCCGGTTCGGCGACCGCGCGCTGGCTCATACTGCCGCGCAACTGCTCGATCGATTCGTATTCGTGTTCGGTTAGCCACAACTCCATATCGCGCAGCACGTTGCGCACAATATCGGGGGCGCGCCCGCGCAGCAGCGCCGAGGCCATTGTCGCGACGCTTGTCCCTGCCATCAACCCTTTGAGCGCATCAATGGCGCTATGCACGCCGCCGCTGATAGCGAACTCGACCGGAATGCGCCCATAGAGCAACGCAATCCAGCGCAACGGCAAGCGTAGATCGCCTGAGGTGCTCAGTTGCAGGCTGGGCCGCACCGAGAGCTGTTCGAGGTCAAGATCAGGCTGGTAAAAGCGGTTGAACAGCACTAGCGCGTTCGCGCCGGCCTCCATCAAGCGCCACGCAAAATTGGGCAGGGCGGTGAAGTAGGGGCCAATCTTCACCGCCAGCGGGATGCTGATTTCGGCGCGCACGGCGCGCACCAGCTCGACGTAGATGTTTTCGAGTTCGGCGCTGGTGAGGTTGGTATCAATCGGCACAAAATAGATATTCAGTTCGATGGCATCAGCGCCAGCCTCTTGGATGAGCCGCGCGTAATGCACCCAGCCACCGGCCGAGACGCCGTTGAGACTGCCGATCACCGGAATGGTCAGCGCCTTCTTCAAGGCTGTGACCTGCTCGAGATAGCGTTCAGGGCCAACGCTATACGCGCCGTGTTCGGGCAAGTAGCTGAGCGCCTCGGCGAAGCTCTCGGCCCCGTGGCTGAGCATCCGATCGAGTTCGAGACTGTTGTGAATGATCTGCTCTTCAAAGAGCGAGTACATCACGATCGCGCCCAACCCAGCCTCTTCGAGCTGGCGGGCCAGCTCGACGTTACGGCTAATGGGTGATGCGGCAGCGACCAGCGGCGATCGGAGCCGCATCCCCAGATACGTGGTACTCAGATCGATCATCGCAGCCCCTCCTTCGTCTCGGCAGTCAGCTCATTGGCCATCCATTGCAAATGCGCCCACTTCAACGCCACTTGCCGGCGCAAGCTATTGAGCAATTGCTCGTAGCGAGCCGGGTTGGCCTGTTGCAGCATCTGGAAGCGACCCTCGCCGCGCACATAGACTTCGGGATCGATGCTGGGAGCTTTCGAGTCGATGGTCAGCGGCGAACCTTCGTGAATCGCCGGGTTGTAGCGGTAGAGCGGCCAGATGCCCGACTCAACCGCCAGCCGCTGCTGTTCAAGCCCGCGGCGCAGGTCGTAGCCATGGGCAATGCAGTGGCTATAGGCGATGATCAGCGAAACGCCGGGGTAGGCTTCGGCCTCTTGGAAGGCGCGCAAGGTTTGCACGTCGTCGGCCCCGAACGCGACCCGCGCCACATACACATCACCATAGGTCATCGCGATCTGAGCCAAATCTTTCTTGACCCCGCCTTTGCCGCTAGCGGCAAACTTGGCCACCGCGCCGGTCGGGGTTGATTTGCTGGCCTGACCGCCGGTGTTGGAGTAGACTTCGGTATCAAGTACGAGAATATTGACATCGCGGCCAGAGGCAAACACGTGGTCGAGACCGCCAAAGCCGATGTCGTAGGCCCAGCCGTCGCCGCCGACGATCCAGATGCTGCGCTTGATCAGCACATCGGCCAGCGCCAGCAGGTCGCGCATCTGGGCCGCTTCGGGCGGGTTATCGGCCAACAGTTCACGCAGACGCTGTTTGAGGATCGCCACCCGCTCGCGCTGCTCGCGGATGCCGGTTTCAGAATGCTGATCGGCACGGAGCAGGTCTTCGACGAATTCGGCGCCGAGGATGGGGCGCAGCCGGTTGAGCAGCATCTGGGCATGTGCGAGCTGCTGGTCAATGCTCAGGCGCATCCCCAGACCAAACTCGGCGTTATCCTCGAACAGCGAGTTGCACCACGCCGGCCCGCGCCCATCGGCGTTGGTCGTCCATGGCGTGGTCGGTAAGTTGCCGCCGTAGATCGACGAACAACCGGTGGCGTTAGCGATAATCGCCCGGTCGCCAAAGAGCTGGCTGAGTAACTTGAGGTAGGGCGTTTCGCCGCAGCCGGCGCACGCGCCAGAGAACTCCATCAACGGCACGAACAACTGGGTATGCTTGACGCTGCCCGCCGGGATGAGGGTGCGATCGACATCAGGCAGGCTGAGGAAGAAGTCCCAGTATTCGGCTTCGCGGGCGCGGATGGGCGGTTGCGGCTGCATATTGATCGCCTTGCGCCCCGCCGCGCGTTTGTCTTTGACCGGGCAAGCCTCAACGCAGAGACCGCAGCCGGTGCAGTCTTCGGGCGCGACTTGCAGCGTATAGCGCTGCTCAGGAAACTCTTTGAAGCGAGCCGGCGCACTGCGGAAGCCTTCGGGAGCGCCAGCCAGCGCCTCTTCGGGGTAGACCTTGGCCCGAATAGTGGCGTGCGGGCAGACAAAAACGCACTTGTTGCATTGGATGCAGATATTCGAATCCCAGACTGGCATCTCAAGCGCGATATTGCGCTTCTCCCACTTGGTGGTGCCAGTGGGGAAGGAGCCATCGAGCGGGATAGCGCTCACCGGCAAATCATCACCGCGACCGGCGATCATCGTGCCGAGCACGTCACGCACAAACTCCGGTGCGTTGGGCGCAACCGGCGGACGCATCGGCAAGCCGTTGTCTTCGCTTGGCGGCGGGATCGGCACCTCGTAGAGCCGGTCGAGCGTGCGATCGACGGCGGCCCAGTTTTGCTTGACCACTGCTTCACCGCGACGGCCATACGTCTTCTTGATCGACTGCTTGATGGCCGCAATCGCGTCTGCGCGCGGCAACACACCGCTGATGGCGAAGAAGCAGGTCTGCATCACGGTATTAATGCGCCCGCGCATGCCGACTTCGTTCGCTACCGCGGTAGCATCGATCACATAGACGCGCAGATTGAGTTCGCGGATCTTGCGCTGCACGACGGTTGGCAACTGATGCCAGACCTGATCGGGGCCGTAGGGGCTATTGAGCAAGAAGACGCCATTCGGCGCAGCGTACTGCAAGACATCGAACCGCTCGAGGAAGCTGAAGTGGTGGCAAGCGACAAACTGGGCTTGCCCCTTGCCGATCAGGTACGGCGTTGCCAACGGCGACGGGCCGAAGCGCAAGTGCGAGATTGTCACCGACCCCGACTTCTTCGAGTCGTAAACGAAGTAGCCTTGGGCGTAGCGTTCAGCCTCACCTTCGCTGCTATCGCCGATAATCTTGATGCTATTCTTGTTCGCGCCGACGGTGCCATCAGCGCCGAGACCCCAGAAGACACAGCGCACCGTACCGGGGGGATCGATGCAGAGATCGGGATCGTAGCTGAGGCTGCTGTGGGTCACATCGTCATTGATGCCAACGGTAAAGCGCTCTTTGGGATGCTCTTTGGCCAGCTCGGTGAAGACGGCAGCTGCCATGCCCGGCGTAAACTCCTTCGACGACAGACCGTACCGTCCGCCGATAATCGTGATCGGCTGCCCCCGCAGCGCATTGACCACATCAAGGAAGAGCGGCTCACCGGAAGCGCCGGGTTCTTTGGTGCGATCGAGTACGGCAATCGCCTTCACGCTCGGCGGCAACACGGCGCGGAACGCCTCGACGGCGAAGGGCCGGAAGAGGCGCACCTGCACCACACCCACCTTCTCGCCCTGCTGGTTGAAGTAGAAGGCGGTCTCACGCGCGGTTTCGCCGCCTGAACCCATGATCACGATCACCCGCTCGGCATCGGGCGCGCCAAAGTAGTCGAACAGGTGGTAGCGGCGGCCAGTGATTTCGGCGAAGCGATCCATCTGGGTTTGCACCACGCTGGGGAAAGCGTCAATAATCGGCTGGATACGCTCGCGGGCCTGAAAAGCGACATCGGGGTTCTGGGCCGTGCCGCGGATCACCGGATGTTCGGGCGAGAGGGCATGGGCGCGGTGCTCATGCACCCATTCGTCTTTGATCATCGCTCGAATCTCTTCTTCTTCGAGCAGCGTAATCGAGTTGACCTCGTGCGAGGTGCGGAAGCCGTCGAAGAAGTGGACTACTGGCAATTTGCCGGCCAGCGAGCTAGCATGGGCAATCAACGCCAAATCTTGCGCCTCTTGCACCGAGGCCGAGGCCAGCATACCAAGGCCAGTCGCGCGGGCCGCCATCACATCCGAGTGATCGCCGAAGATCGACAGACCCTGCGTAGCAAGGGCGCGAGCGGCCACATGAAACACGCCGGGGTTCAACTCGGCGGCCATCTTAAACCAGTTCGGAATCATCAACAGCAGCCCTTGCGAGGCGGTAAACGTCGTGATCAGCGCACCCGTCTGCATCGCGCCGTGCAACGCGCCGGCAGCGCCGCCTTCGGACTGCATCTCATATACGGTTGGCACGACTCCCCACAGATTAGTCTTGCCGGCGGCGGCCATCGCATCGGCCTGCTCGCCCATCGGGGTCGAAGGGGTTATCGGATAGATCGCTATCACTTCACTCAGTTGATAGGCAACGTTAGCAACCGCTTCATTGCCATCAAGCGTTACACGCTGTGATCCCATCGCTGCCTCCTTGGCTGTATGCAGGAAAAACACTGCCTGCTCCACTCAGTATAGAAGCAGAGCGGCAGCGCTTCAGATGAAACTCAGGCAACCTTCAGTGATAATTGCTTCATTCTGCGACCATTCCGACCGGAAAAGATTCATCGAATTTTTAACTTTATGGCGCCATTTCTGTCGCTCAAACCAATACGACATCCTATAATAGGCATGATTTCGCGCACTGCAAAAACGGAGCAGCGCATGCAGCGCACAACCCTGATCCTCGATCGCACCGCCGCTCTGCGGGAGACATTCGGCATTGAAGCGAGTTGGTGGTCAAGCGCGTTTCTAGCCGATACACAGGCATTAGTGATGCGCATCACCGGCGCCATCGCCATTGTCACTTTAACCATCCACATCACCGCTGAGACAACCGAGGGGCCGTTTGTCATCATCAGCAGCGATACGCCGCACATCCCGGAAACGCGGATTCGCGATGCGTTTACCTTGCTCGAGAGCGGATATGATGTGGTGGTCGGGCCATGCGATCGGGGCAGTTGGTACATCTTGGGCATGCGCCAAACGAGCTTAGCGGCCCACATCCCGCCCAACGGCGGCGGGTTGCTGCCGTGGATGGAACAAATGCACCAACGCGGCGTGCGCGTCATCCAATTGCCGCTCTGGTTCCGGATCATGCACCCAACTGATCTGGCAACGCTTGCGATAGCGTTACGCGCGATGCCGGCTGGGCATGCGCCGGCCACCCGCCATCTGCTCGGCGATAACGAGGGTTCGTTGGCGCGGGAGTGGGGGGCATAGGGGGGTGACAACCGCCATAACTTATGGTATACTCTTTATCGGCGTGCATCAGATGCACGCCAACCTTTTACGTTACAAGCCTTAGCACTCTTGCCTCACGAGTGCTAACCATCGACCAGCGAGGTAGGACACAGCGATGAGCGGACCTCTGACCGAACGCCGGCAGATGATACTCAAGCTGGTCATTCAGGAATTTGTTGACACGGCCACGCCGGTCGCATCCGAGACGCTGGTGCGCAAATATCGCCTGCCCGTCTCACCGGCGACGGTGCGCAACGATATGGCCGCGCTCGAAGAGTGGGGCTTTCTCACCCACCCGCACACGTCGGGCGGGCGGATCCCGACCGACGCCGGCTATCGCTTTTTTGTCGAAAATCTCATGGAGCGCGCGTCGCTGTCACCCGCCGAGCAGCGCATGATCCGTCACCAATTTTATCAAGTGCGCGGCGAACTTGATCAGTGGGTGCAACTCGCTTGTGCGGTGCTGGCCCGCACGGCGCACAACGCCTCGGTGGCAACCGCGCCGCGCGCCGAGCAGCTCCGCTTCAAGAGCCTTGAGCTGATCGCGATCCACGAGACGATGGCGTTGGCGGTGATGGTCTTCCACGGCGGGATTGTCAAGCAGCAGACGCTGCCGATCGAGCCGGGCCGTATGCCAGAGGATCTACGCCGCGCCGCCAGCATTGTGAGCGATCTGCTGGCTGACACGACCCTGAGCCGGGCCGAAGAGCTTGCGGCGACGGCAACCTTGAACGGCATTCCGCTCAGCGATTTTGAGCGCGGGCTGGTCGATCTAGTCGTGCGGGCTATGCAGGCGCTTGAAGAGCAAGCGCAAGAGCAAATCTATTCTGATGGCTTGCTCGAAATGCTCAGCCAACCGGAATTTTTGCCGGCGAGCGGGCGCGATGACGCCGAACGCGCGATTGAGCGGATGCGCCACACCCTCGAAATCCTGAAGAGCGGGCGTGGCCTGAGCCCGTTGATCCCGCAGGCGCTCGCTTCAGGCGGCGTGCAGGTGATTATCGGCGGCGAGCACGGCGAAGACGCGATGCGCGACTACAGCGTGATTCTTGCCCGCTATGGCGTTGAAGGCGCGATTGCCGGCGTGCTCGGCGTGATTGGCCCGACCCGGATGGCCTATCCGCGCTCGATCTCGACCGTGCGCTATATCGCGTCACTGATGAGCAATTTGTTGGCCGAACTTTATAACGTCAATGCGCGCCCCTCTGAGGTCGAGACCGATCCCAACGGTGATCAGCGCGCGTAACATATTGTCTATGAACGAGGAAGCTATGTCGAACCCGGAAGAAGTCAAACCCGACACAACCACCACGACCGGCAATGGCGCCGCTGCGACGACGCCAGACACGGCAACTGTCGAGACGCCGGCTGATCCGGCGGCGGTGATTGCCGATCTGCAAAACCGCTTGGCACAGGCTGAGGCGCAGGCGGCTGAATATAAAGATCAGTGGATGCGAGCGGTGGCCGATTATCGTAATTTCAAGCGCCGCACCGATACCGAACGGGCCGAACTGATCCGCAACGCCGGCGCGGCGTTGATTCTCAAGCTGCTGCCGGTGCTCGATGATTTCGAGCGCGCTATCGCCAACATTCCGCCTGAGATCGCCGGCACGCCGTGGTGGCAGGGAACGCAACTGATTGCTCAGAAGTTGCGTACTATTCTCGAAAGCGAAGGCGTGAAGCCGATCGAGGCGTTGGGGCAAGATTTTGACCCCAATCTGCACGAGGCGGTGATCTACGAAGAGGCGGAAGGGCAAGAGGGCAAGGTGATCGCCGAATTGCAGCGCGGCTACCTGCTGCACGATCGCGTGATCCGGCCGAGTATGGTCAAGGTTGGGCGCGGGTAAGGGTAGTGTTGGGGTGAGCGGGGTGGTATAGCGGTGTATACGTAAGGGCGGGTTTCAAACCCGCCCATACAACCGCCCCTCCATCCTGCCCGTACACCCATCCGTGCCGGCGGGTTTGAAACTCGCCTCTTCCTATGAGGCAACGGGAATCACGATAATACTCTGTGGCATCGCATATTGTAAAAGGTTTTTCCATGCCGAAGGTTATTGGGATTGATTTAGGCACAACCAACTCAGTGGTAGCAGTCGTCGAAGGCGGCGATGTGGTGGTCATCCCCAACGCCGAAGGCGCGCGCCTCACCCCCTCGGTCGTGGCGATCACGAAGTCAGGCGAACGGGTGGTCGGCCAAGTCGCTCGCCGGCAGGCCGTCACCAACCCCGAAAATACGGTCTTCTCAGTCAAGCGCTTTATCGGGCGCAAATTCACCGAGCCGTCGGTGCAGCGCGACAAAGATCTGGTGCCATACCAGCTTACTGCGGCGCCGAATGGTGATGTGCGGGTCTTGATGGCAGGCCGCGAGTATGCCCCGCCGGAGATTTCGGCGATGGTGCTGCAAAAGCTCAAGGCTGATGCGGAAGCCTATCTGGGCGAGCCGGTCACGCAGGCAGTGATTACGGTACCGGCCTATTTCAACGATAGCCAACGGCAGGCCACCAAAGATGCCGGCAAGATCGCCGGCCTTGAGGTGCTGCGCATTGTCAATGAGCCGACTGCTAGCGCGCTGGCCTACGGCCTTGACAAGAAAGGCCAAGATGAATTGGTGGTCGTCTATGATATGGGCGGTGGCACCTTCGACGTGAGCATTCTTGAACTCAGCGAAGGCGTCGTTGAGGTGAAGGCGACCAGTGGCGATACCCATCTCGGCGGCGATGATTTCGACCAGCGGATTATTGATTGGCTGGCCGAAGGATTTAAAAAAGAGCACGGCATTGATTTGCGCGATGACCGGGTAGCCCTGCAACGTTTGAAAGAAGCGGCAGAGAAGGCAAAGATGGAGCTCAGCTCGCTGATGCAAACTGAGATTAGCTTGCCCTTTATCACCGCCGATTCCAGCGGTCCCAAGCACCTCAGCGCAACCCTGACCCGCGCCAAGCTCGAACAGCTCTGCGCCGATCTGATCGAGCGCAGTATGGGGCCGGTGCGGCAAGCTCTGCGTGATGCCGGCGTGCAACCGAACCAGATCGACGAGATTATTCTGGTCGGCGGCCAAACCCGGATGCCGGCCATTCAGGCGGCGGTGCGCAACTTCTTTGGCAAAGAACCGAACCGCAGCGTCAACCCCGATGAGGTGGTTGCAATTGGCGCGGCCATCCAAGCCGGTGTGCTCGGCGGCGAGGTGAAGAATGTGCTGCTGCTCGATGTCACACCGCTGACGCTCGGCATCGAGACGCTCGGCGGCGTGATGACGCCGATCATCGAGCGCAATACCACCATCCCCACCCGCAAGAGCCAAATCTTTTCGACCGCCAGCGACAATCAGAGCAGCGTCGAGATTCACGTCTTGCAGGGTGAGCGGGCCGAAGCACGCTACAACAAGAGCCTTGGCCGCTTCGAGCTAGCGGGCATTCCACCGGCGCCGCGCGGCGTGCCCCAGATCGAGGTGACGTTCGATATTGACGCCAATGGCATCGTGAGCGTGAGCGCGCGCGATAAGGCCACCGGCAAAGAACAGCGGATCACGATCACCGCTTCGTCGGGCCTCTCGCACGCCGAGATCGAGCAGATGGTGCGCGACGCCGAGCTGCACGCCGAAGAGGATCGCCGGCGGCGCGAGTTGATCGCGGCCCGCAATCAGGCTGACAGCGTGTTGTACGCTGCCGAAAAAGCCCTGCGTGAAGCCGGCGACAACCTTGACCCGGCGCTCCGCCGCAATGTGGAAGAGAAGGCAATGGCCCTGCGCAGCGTGCTCGCTGACGATGACGAGCAGGCAATTCGCAATCGGATTGCTGAATTGACGGTGGCATTGCAACATGTAACAACCGCCGCACCCAATGGCACTGCCGGCGTCGTTGATGGCGAAAAGGTCGAAGAGTAGGTCTGATGGCGGGCCGGTAGCGATCGGGACACCGGCCGGCAGCGTGCGTAACGAGGAAACCGTATGACAGCGGGAGCCAAACGTGACTACTACGAGGTGCTCGGGGTGAGTCGCAGCGCGACGCCCGACGAGATCAAGAAGGCATTTCGCCGGCTGGCCCGCCAGTATCACCCCGATGTCAATAAATCGCCTGAGGCTGAGGCGAAATTTAAAGAGATCAACGAAGCCTACGAGGTGCTGTCTGACGAGCAGAAGCGGGCGATGTACGACCGCTTCGGCCACAACCCGCCCGGTTTCGGCGGGATGGGTAGCGACCCATTTAGTGGCGTTGATCCGTTCAGCTCGATCTTCGACGCCTTCTTCGGGGGAGCCAGCGCGGGGCGCAGCACCCGCGGGCCATTGCGCGGCGCCGATCTGCGCTACACGCTGCGCCTGACCTTTGAAGAAGCGGTGTTCGGCGCCGAAAAAGAGATCGAGTTCCGCCGATTGGAAACCTGCAGCGCGTGCCAAGGTTCCGGCGCCGAACCGGGTACCGAGCCGGCGCGCTGCCCGCGCTGCGGCGGCACTGGCGAGATCCGCCAGCGCGCACCGATTTTCAATATGGTGACGGTGACGACATGCGACACCTGCGGCGGCACTGGCTATGTCATTCCCATTCCCTGCCGCGAATGCCGCGGCGAAGGGCGGGTGCGCAAGTCGCGTAAGATTACCGTCCGCGTGCCCGCCGGCGTTGATGGGTCGCAACAGATCCGGATCAGCGGCGAGGGTGAAGCCGGGCCGCGTGGCGGTCCGCCCGGCAATCTCTACGTGGCGCTCGATATTCAACCGCATCCGATCTTCGAGCGCGACGGCAATGACATTATCTTGCCGTTGACGATCAATGTCGCCCAAGCGGCCCTAGGAAGCGATGTCAGCGTTCCTACCCTCGAAGGCACCGAGAAGCTGCGCCTGCCACCCGGCACCCAGCACGGCCAAACCTTCCGCATCCGCGGCAAGGGGGTGCCTCACCTGCGCCAACAGGGTCGCGGCGATCTGATCGTGGTCATCCGGATCGAGGTGCCAACCAAACTCACCGATCAACAGCGCCGCCTGTTCCAAGAACTAGCGCAAACTTTTGCCCACGATGGCGACCACGGCGATAAAGGGTTGTTCGGCCATATCAAAGACGCGCTAGGGTTGTAGCTGGATGGAAACGACCCTGCCACGGTTGCGACCGTCTGTAACAGCGAGTGAGTAGATTATGACGACCGAGTTGCTCTATGGGCGCAACGCGGTGCGTGAGGCTCTCCGCGCTCGCCGCCGCGTGTTGCGCCGTTTAGTTATCTCGCGCAGCGTGCAAGAGAGCGGCATTATCGCCGATATCATCCGGCTGGCCGAACAGGCTGGCGTGCCGGTGGAGCGGATTGAGCGGCAGGCGCTCGATCGCCAGTTGCGCGACGCGAACCATCAGGGGGTGATGCTCGAAACCGGCCCCTATCCGTATGTCGAACTCGAGGAATGCTTGCAAGCAGCGGCTGACCGGCGCGAGCCTGCGCTCCTCTTGTTGTTAGATCATCTGCAAGACCCGCAAAACATCGGCACCCTGTTGCGCACCGCCGAAGCGGTTGGCTGTCATGGCGTCGTCATTCTGGGACGGCGCGCCGCCGACATTACGCCGGCAGTGGTCAATGCCAGCAGCGGCGCAGTTGAACACCTGCGCGTGGCAATGGTGACGAATTTGGCCCAAACGATCGAAGAATTACAACGCACCGGCATCTGGGTGGCCGGACTTGAGCAAGATGAAGCGGCCAAAGATATCGACACGGTCGATCTTGATCTGCCGCTCGCTCTCGTCATAGGGGCCGAGGGCACGGGTATGGCCCGCTTGGTGCGTGAACGGTGCGATTTTCTCGTGCGGTTGCCGATCGTTGGCCAAGTAGGATCGCTCAACGCCGCCGTGGCCGGCAGCATTGCTATTTACCACGCATGGCGGCAACGCTTCCGTTCGGTGGCGGAATAATCGTGCCAGCGATAGCGAAAACGGCTGACGTGGACTTTATCATCCTACTTGAAGCCTCGCCGAGCCTGAGCTAGAATACAGGGCGGTAGAGCAAGGAGGAACTATGCGTTGGGTAACACTGGTGGCGCTGTTGGCAGCTCTTGGCTATATCGTCTTTTTGCAGCGAAAGTTGGCCGTTGCTGAGCGGCGCGGTGATATGTACCGTGATATTGCCAGCCGGCTGGAATTGCGCGTGGCCGAGCTAACGGCGCGCTAAGCAGGCGTAGGCAATGTACGCCGTCGCAGCTCCTCCAATTGGTGTGCCGGCCGAGGATGTGGTGATTCGACCGGCCCGCCTGAGCGACATTGAAGCGATCGTCGCCCTCCACCGCGAAGCATTCGCCGACACATTCGACGCGGCGTTTGACCCGCGCGATCGGGAACGCGGCGCGCAAGCGTTGGCGACCGGCTGGCGGCGGCAAGGGCCAGCGGCGCTGCGCGGCATGCTGGTGGCGGAATACGCCGGTCAGCTCATCGGCACGACCAGCTTGCGCACCCGCGATATGATCGGTGATGGCGGTGGGTTTGCCAAGTCAGCCTTTTTTGAGACATTAGGCGTCTGGGGAGCGTTACGTTCGCTCTTTGCTCTTTCGCTGCTCGACCATCAGATCGAACGCGGTGAAGGGTTTATCGCCGATGTCGCCGTTGCCACAGAATGGCGGCGGCGCGGCATCGCGCGCGCGCTGCTGCAACGCGCCGAAGATGATGCCCGCGCCCGCTCCCTTGCCTATCTAGGGTTGTACGTGCGCGAGAGCAATCACGGCGCTCGCGCGCTCTATGAGCGGCTTGGCTTTCAGCCACTGTATATCCGCCGCTCGCTGTTCGCCCGGTTGTTCTTCGGTCAGGACGGTTGGATCTATATGCGCAAGAATCTGGCCTGATCGAGAGGAGATACAGCTTGAAGATCAATGAAGAGGGGAAGACAATGACGTCTCACCAGATCAACCCGTTTCACGTCGCTCAACAGCAGTTCGATCAGGCCGCTGATATGTTGCGCCTGCCCGCTGATGTGCGGGCGATTCTGCGCGTGCCCCAGCGCGAATTGACGGTCAATTTTCCGGTGCAAATGGATAACGGTACAACCCGTGTTTTCACTGGTTATCGCATTCAGCACAATCTGGGTCGCGGTCCAGCGAAAGGCGGCATCCGCTACCATCCTAGCGTTGACATTGATGAAGTGCGCGCGCTAGCAATGTGGATGACGTGGAAATGCGCGCTGGTTAATATTCCCTACGGTGGCGCGAAGGGCGGCGTGATCGTCGATCCCAAGCAGCTCTCGCCGGGTGAACTTGAGCGGCTGACGCGGCGCTTTGCCACCGAAATTAGCATCTTGCTCGGCCCCGAAAAAGATATTCCGGCGCCCGACGTCGGCACTAATGCCCAAACGATGGCGTGGATTATGGATACGATCTCGATGCACCGCGGCTATACCGTGCCAGCAGTGATCACCGGCAAACCGGTGAACATCGGCGGATCGCTGGGCCGCGTCGAGGCGACCGGACGCGGGGTGATGCTGATGGTGCGCGAGATGGCGCGCAAGCTCAATTGGCCGCTGGCGGGGTTGCGCGTCGTGGTGCAAGGGTTCGGCAATGTCGGCAGCACAGCGGCCTATCTGCTCCATCAGCTCGGTTGTGCGATCATCGGCGTGGCTGATGCGTCAGGCGGCTACTACTGCGCGCATGGGCTTGATATTCCGGCCATGCGCGCCTACGCCGACCGCCATCCGTTCCGCCTGCTGGAAGGCTATAGCGCACCCGGCGTTGAACGGATCAGCGGCAGCGAGTTGCTCGAACTCGAATGCGATGTCTTAATCCCGGCAGCGCTGGAAAACCAGCTCACCGGTGCAAACGCTGAGCGCATCCGCGCCAAGCTGATTGTCGAAGGCGCTAATGGGCCAACGACGCCGGAAGCGGATGCGATTCTGGGAGAACGCGGCATTATCATCGTGCCTGATATTCTGGCCAATGCCGGCGGCGTGATTGTCTCGTATTTTGAATGGGTGCAGGGCCTGCAAGAGTTTTTCTGGGACGAACAAGACATCAACGAGAAGCTGGAACGCATTATCGTCGGCGCCTTCCAGCAGGTGACAACCATGGCCGAGCAGCGCCGGGTCCCGCTGCGCCTTGCAGCCTATTTGCTGGCCGTGCAGCGGGTGGCTGATGCAAATACGACCCGTGGGGTGTATCCGTGATGAATGCCAAGCCGCTGCGATGCTCAGTGAAGACCGGCACTAGCGCGTACAGTCGTTGCCAACGACGCTGAGCATCGTAGCAGTTTGAGCCGATAGCGCAGGAGACCGTATGCAGATTGTGCTCGTTGAGGATAATCCGCTGATGCAACAATTGTTTGCGATCTTCCTGCGCGGGCAGGGCTTTGAGGTGACAGTCGCCGCTACCGGTGCGGCTGCATTGGCCGCACCGGTCTCATCACCAGTCCTTTTCCTCATCGATCTGCGGTTACCCGATTGTGATGGGTTTGATCTCTTGCGCCAATTGCGCGCCCACCCTGAGCTGCGCCACTGCCCGGCCATCGCGCTCAGCGGCCTTGGCGAAAGCGATCGGCGATCGGCGCTCGCGGCCAGTTTCGATCGCTTTCTCACCAAACCGACCGATCTCGATGAATTGATCCTGACGATCACCGAGTTGTTGGGGGGCGCGCCGGAACGTTAGGCTGCGCCTCAGCAGGAGTGACGATGAAGCGGTTAGTGTTGTGGGATGTTGACGGCACCTTGCTCTCGACCGACGGGATTGCCGCGAACGCGATGCGCACCGCGTTGCGGCAGTTAGTTGGGCCAGAGGTTCGGATCGAACGCACCTCGTATGCCGGCAAGACCGATTGGCAAATTGTGCGCGATAGTTTACCTTCGTTGGACGAAGCAACGATTCAAGCCCGGTTGCGCGAGTTTATTGACCTATACATCTCCGAACTCAGCGCCCAACGCGAGGCATTGATCGCGCGTTCGACCGTCTTTGCCGGCGTGATGGCTGCACTCAGCGCGCTGACCGACTATGCGTACCAAGCCCCGCTTACTGGCAACGTCGCCGCCGCGGCCCGGATCAAGCTCGAATGCACCGGCCTATTGCCGTGGCTCGATATCGAAGCCGGCGCGTATGGCGATGACCACTTCGACCGGCTGGCCTTGCCTCCCATCGCTGCGCGCCGCGCCGAATCCCACTACCGGCGCGCCTTCACCCCCGCCGAAGTGGTGATTATCGGCGATACACCGCGTGACATCGCCTGCGGCAAGGCATTCGGCGCACGCACGATCGCAGTGGCCACCGGCCCCTTCTCATTGGCCGAATTGGCCGATCACCGTCCTGATGCACTCTTGCCCGATCTGAGCAATACTGACGCAGTACTAGCGGCGGTGTTGGGCTAAGTGCATGAGTTGGCGGCACAACACGAAGGGAGGGCATTAATAGCAAACGTGCCCTCCCTTTCGCTGCGAACCGGCAATCACACCTTACAATGCGCGCGGTCCGCCATGGAGTTCCTCAACCAAATGCGCGCGCGCCTCGACCGTGGCCATCTGGGTTGAAGCGTAAAGTGAAGCGGCGCGCATAATCTCCTTCGCCTGCTCTGCTGGCATAGCACGCACTTGCTCAAGCGTAAGCCCTTGGCTGCGCAAATACTCAAGGATGTAAGCCTGCTCGAGATGTTCGTAGCCTTCACGAGCGCCAGAGTCGGTCAGCTCAACGTTCGTGGGGGGCGTCGTTGCCATAGCGCACCTCCTCGCGTGGATTGATGTTTTTACTATAACATGCCCGTACGCTACGGATAGAAAAAAGTTCACAACTATCTGTAAAGTAACGGCGAGTTTCAAACCCGCCGTTACTGGCTACCCGCTCGTTACGCCGTGGCGGTTGCGGTCGCCTTGGCGCGGGCATGCTCCTGCTCAGCAAGGTACCACGTCGCTTCCATTGCAGCGCGGCAACCATCACCGGCAGCGGTGATCGCCTGCCGGTAAATGTGATCGGCTACATCGCCGGCAGCAAAGATGCCGGGGATATTGGTGCGGGTGCGCCCGTCGGTCACGATATAGCCGCCCTCGTCGAGCTCAAGGATCCCGCGGAACAGCTCGGTGTTTGGCACGTGGCCGATGTACGGGAAGACGCCATCAACCGCCAGCTCGCTGATTTCGCCGGTTTGCAGGTTGCGCAGCGTCACCGACTCGACCTTGTCTTTACCGTTGATCGCCACAACCACCGAATTCCAGATGAAGCGCACCTTGGGGTTGCTGAAGGCGCGCTCTTGCAAGACCGGATCGGCCCGCAAGCTGTCGCGGCGATGCACGATGAACAGCTCATCAACGTAACGGGTGAGGAACAGACCCTCATCGAGCGCGCTGTTGCCGCCGCCAACGACCACCACCTTCTTGCCGCGGAAGAAG
The DNA here is from genome assembly GCF_034435895.1 of Chloroflexus sp. Classification (GTDB taxonomy): domain Bacteria; phylum Chloroflexota; class Chloroflexia; order Chloroflexales; family Chloroflexaceae; genus Chloroflexus. The sequence goes on along the minus strand of NZ_DAOTWH010000060.1, from coordinate 22,615 downwards.
AAGCCGTCACAGGTGGCGCAATAGCTGACGCCACGATTAGCCAGCTCTTCCTCGCCGGGAACACCCAGCTTGCGCGGCGACGCGCCGGTGCTGACGATGATGGTATCAGCCGTGATGGTCTGGCCGCTGTCGGTATGGATTACGAAGGGGCGTTGATCAACCTCAACCTTCGTCACCATCGTTTCTAGATATTGAGCGCCAAAACGGGCAGCTTGCTTCTCCATCGCCTCGGCCAGCTCAAAGCCGCCAATGCCTTCGGGAAAGCCGGGGTAGTTCTCTACTTCGCTCGTAGTCGCAATCAGACCACCGGGTTGCATCCCGCGGATCACCAACGGCTCAAGGTTGGCGCGCGCCGCGTAGAGGGCAGCCGTCAGACCGGCTGGACCCGAACCGATGATAACAACTTTGTGATGCATAATGAATAATCTCCTCGCCTTTGCGCAATCACACACAGATCAAGCTGGCGGCGCGGCAGGCGTCGCGTCGCTCACAGCAGGGAGTATACCATACCCCGGTACCGTCTGTCTGTAATCTAGATTACCCCCCGAGGGTATGGGGGTTCAAGGATAGACAGAACCCATGAGGGTAAATGTAGTTGATGGCTTTGAGATGCGCCGGTGTGCCCTCACCCCTGGCCCCTCTCCCGCTAGCGCGGGTTCACGGGCAGACAGCCCACCTGATCCGGCGCCCGGCTCTGAAGGGCCGGGCTAAGGGTACGAAGCCCGCGGCGCGGGCTAATGGCCCCCACCCCTTGCCCCTCCCCCGCTGGGGGAGGGGTGATGAGGAGCGCAGCACGAGGCTTTCCGGCATCGCACAGCGATCAACGGTTGCACTCGATCAGATGTTCTACAAAGGTGTGGGGGGTGAAATAGGACAAGGATACAAACAAATTTCATGGATTCGCACGGTTGCCCGAACCTCCGCCTACCCGCGTTCATCACCTTCACCCCTCCGCGGCGCCCAATGCGTCTGCACACCGGGCACTGCCGGCGGCGGCGTAGCGCCGCAGTAGATCCACACCACCTGGAAGCCCAATTCCCGCAAGCGCAGGAGCGTCGCGCAGATCGGCTCGGCGGCTACGGCGCCGATCAACACAATCGTCGCGCCGGGGTGGAGTTCGGGGGTAATCAGGCGGAGCAAGCGCGCGCCGGGTAACACCGAGTAGGCCGTCAGCCGGGCGAGCGTTTCCATGATCTGGCTCAGTTGGTTGGGGCTGCGCCCGGGTGGCAGCCGGACGAGATGTTCATCGGCGGCAGGCGCACCGTTGGCGTAGAGACCAACCGCGTGACCGGCGGCAAGGCTGCTGCGGGCCAGCGTTGCCGTCACGCTGATCAGATGCTCCACCAGTTCGGGATCGATGCCTTGAAAATAGAACTCGAAGGTGTCGAGATCAAGTACGAGGGCTAACGTATGCGATGTCGCCGGCTCGTAGACACGGGTCTGCAACGTGCCGGTGCGCGCTGTCGCCGCCCAATGCACATCCTTGAGCGGATCAGAGGGTGCGTAGTCGCGCACGCCTATCACTCGCAGGGGGTCGCGCAGCAACGCCGGCGCGCGCATCAGCCCTAGCGGGTCGCGGGCCGGCAGACCGAGATCGGCCAACTCTAACAGGCGCGGGTAGACGAACAGCGTCGCATCGGCTGGGAAGGTCGCGTCACTGCGGTAAAGACCAAACGGATCACCGCTCTGGGCTTGGGCTGGCCCTAAGTGAAACACGCCACGCCGCTCGCACCGCAGCCGGTAACGCCAGATCACCCGTTCGTACCAGTGCAGGCCGGTGCTGCGGCGGAGCAGGCTGGTCTGGCGGCTGCCGCTGAAGATGAGCGGGGCATCGAGCGCACGCAAGCCGTTGGGAAGAGCGTCGAAGATTTGGATTTGGGCGAGCGGTAATGGCTTACGGTTCGTGATGGTGATGGTCAGCGTCACCTCATCGCCGGGAAAGGCGCGGGTATGGCTCAGCTCACGGCGGTAGTCAACCCGGCGCAACGCCCAACGCTGCCAAAGGCGGGCCGCGCCGAGGCTGGTTAACAAGGTGACGGCCAGCAGCGCCAAGGCCGCTTGGCGCGCGAGCACGGCGAGAATCAGAATGGCGAAGAGGGCAAGGATCATCGTGCGACAACGTTATTGCGCGGCTGCGCAGCGAGAGAAGAGGACACAAATTGGCACGGATTGGCGCAAGCGGAGCGAGCAGCCTCTCATCACCATTCCCAAACTGTGCTCATTGGTTTCATCTGTGGATATCCGTGTCCCATTCCCCAAACCTATGCTCATCCGTCACTCTCCCGGCAGACGGCGTCGACTCAGGGGCAAGGTAAAGAGGAAGCGTGAACCGCGCCCGACTTGGCTTTCGACCCAAATCCGGCCACCGTGGGCCTCGACAATGGCGCGGGTAATAAAAAGCCCCAACCCGCTGCCCGGCTGATCGCGGCGCAGGCGGGTATCAACGCGGTAAAACCGCTCGAAGATCAACTCTTGCTCTTCGGGCGGAATCCCGATCCCCTGATCAGAGACATAGACAATCGCCATCTCACCCTCAGCGCGAGCGCCGATCCGGATCGTGCCGCCATTGGGGCTATACTTGACCGCATTCTCGATCAAATTGGTGAACACTTGCCGCAGCCGCTCGTAATCGGCATACACCGGCGGCAGATCATCAGACACCCGGATCTCAAACTCAATCCGTTCTCCAACCTGCGCGGCAAAGCGGCGCACCACCTCTTCGACTAGCAGGCGCAGCGACACATCACTCCGTTCGAGGCGCAAGCCACCGGCGGCAATCCGCGACACATCAAGCAAGTCTTGAATTTGACGGGCAAGCCGGTCGGCTTCTTCGCCAATCACCTGCAACGCCTCGCGGTACCGTTCAATCGTAAACTGGCCATCGGGGCGCAGCATCGTTTCTGCAAAGCCCTTAATAATGCTCACCGGCGTGCGCAACTCGTGTGAAATCACCGAAATAAAGGTATTCTGGCGCTCTTCCTCAACCTTCTGGGCCGTAATATCGCGCACATTGGCGATTGCGCTAAGCAACGAGCCATGCGCGCTGCGCTGCGGCGCGTAGCGGTTTTGAATAAACAGCTCGCGCCCGTCGCGGGTGGTGATGCGGCCCGCGACCACGGGGTTCGCCAGTTCAGGATAGCGTTGCAACGGGCACTCATTGAGACAAATATTCACCCCTTGGGCATTGCGAATCCCGAGCACCTCGGCGCAGGGCCGACCAATCGCCTCTTCACGCGACCAGCCGGTCAGTTGTTCCATCGTATGGTTAAAGGTCGTAATCCGCCAGCGGCCATCAATAATCATCACCCCATCGGCAGACTGCTCGATCAGCGCATTGAGATACTGCTTCTCGCGCAACACACTCTGGAAGAGGCGAGCGTTGCCGACCGCAATCGCCGCCTGATCGGCGAAATCTTGCAATATCTGGCGATCATCAGCCGAAAACGCGACATTGAGCGCGGCGCGAAAGACATAAATCACGCCTAGCGGCGTCTCGCGCACTGTCAGCGGCAGCGCGATCATTTGGCGGAGGGGGATGCCGGTGTCGAGCGAGATTTCGCGCAGCGCCTGCGGGCCGAAGCGGCTAAGGTCAGCGATAGGGATGCGCAGCAACGGAGTAAAGGCCGGCCAATTCTCGCGTGGCAGTTGCGCGGAAGCCCGGATGCGCAACATCCCATCTTCTTCGTCGAACAGGGCAATGAAACCGAGCGTGCCGGCTAGCAGCTCGACCGCGTAGGTGATGACCAGATTGAGCACGCTGCCCAGATCGAGCTGGGCCGTCAGCGCGCGGCTAATCTGCAACAGATATTCGCGTTGGCGCAGGCGGAGATCAGTCATCGCTGGGTATTGTACCACAGCCGGTATGGGTTAGGGTCATCACCGCCCAGTGTAAACTTTTACACTCATCAGCATGCATTTTCGTGCTGGCTGTCAAGGATTACTCAAGATCAAGCAAGCGTAGATTACCGCGACCACAGCAGCGAGCTTGATCTCATGCGCTATCCCAAGGCAGAGATTGCGCCGGCGAAGCAAGATAAGATTGTTACTATTTACACCCCGACTCGACAATCCCAGTTATACATGATATGATAAAAAAAATTACACCCCAATACGGAAAATTGGTTTCGCGCACAGTTCGTTGATGGCACGAACAACGCCAAGCGATTGGGAAGCGCAGCAAGCGATTGCCTACCCCATCGCCGCAGCAACAGTGCAACCCGTGCCAAGCTGAGCAAAATCCGGTGGCGATGCCGCGAAACGGGCGCCATCGCCTAGCACGAGGAGAGGCGGTATGAAGTTGGACCTGAGCGGCAAGCGCGCACAGAAGCTGATTCGCGAGCACAATCTCACCCCCGAGGAGATCCAGCAGATTGTGGCGGCTGCCCGGATCAACCTCGCCACCTTTGACCCCGGCTACCGGGCGAATGTGACCCAGATCGCCGACGAATTGCGCAAGAGCCGTCCGACCATTTACGGTTGGGCCGATCGGGCGCTGGCCGCGACTATCGACTCGTTGCGCAACATTCGCACTGGCCGGCCACCCAAAGATCGCGATCGCACAAGCCCGCTCAGCGAGTGATAGGGTACTTTGGAAATAGCATGGTTCCACGACAGTGTATAATAGGCATTGATGCGCAGCGGGGGAATCCCGGCGCGAGAGTGAGGCAGCATGAGCAGTGGGCTGAAAGAGCTTCTCACCCGGTTTCGGGCGGTCGAGAGCGTAGAAGCAGCCGCCGTGGTCGCTACCGACGGGTTATTGATCGAAAGCGTGGCTCGCCCCGGCGTCGATATCGATGCCGTTGGCGCCGTAGCTTCCAATGGGCTGGCGATGGCTGATGCGTTGGGGCGTGAAGTAGCTAAAGGCAGCACCATTCAGGCGGTGTTGGAATACGATGACGGGTTGGTCTTGATCGAGCCGATCAGCGATGACGCTATGCTCTTGTTGCTGACGAACTCGCGCGATGATCTTGGCTTGATCCGGTTTCTCGCCGCCAAACATCGCGACGAGATGATCGATGCGCTGAGCGCAATCTGACAACGGGTGTGCTATAATTTTGAAAAGCGACGCATCGACTCTCGCCACTCTCAGACGTGAAGGTAGGCTGCGATGGATCCTCAGCTGACAAGTATCATCGTGCCCTCAGAAGAAATCGCTCAGATTGAAGAGTGTCTGGCCCGTTTGGTGGAAGACACCGGCAGCGATTACGCCCTTTTGCTCGACAAGAGCGGTCAGGTTATCTCTTCCAAGGGTGATGGCGACCGGCAAGACATTACTGCGCTCGGCGCGCTGATTGCCGGCGTGTTCGCTTCCTCGCGCGAAGTTGCCAAACTGCTGCGCGAACGCGATTTTCGCGCCTCGTTCCAACAAGGCGTGCGCGAAAACATCTTTATCGCCCTGATCGAAGAGCAGTGGATTCTGTGCATCATCTTCAATAAAGGGACGCATATTGGTTTGGTGAAGGTCTTGACCAAGAAGGCGACCGATGAGTTGGCCGCCGTGCTCGAGCGGGTGCGCCAACAGCACAAGGCGCGCGATGAAGTGCTTGGCTCGGCGTTCCGCACGTCAATGGAAGACACGATCGATCTGCTGTTCCGCGATTAGCCGCGCTCCTGCCCTGCCGATTGGCCGTGTCGGCGCTCGCGTTCGACCGGCTACGCGAGAGAATGTATGGCTCTGATTAATGTCGCTGCGCGTGAAATACACTGCAAGATCGTCTACTACGGCCCCGGTATGTGCGGCAAGACCACTAACTTGCAGTACATCCACAGCCAAGTGCCGAAAGAAGTGAAAGGCGATCTGCTCTCCATTGCGACTGAAACGGAACGAACGCTGTTCTTTGACTTCTTGCCGCTTGACCTTGGCAAGGTGCGCGGGTTTCAGACCCGTTTTCACCTATACACGGTGCCGGGGCAAGTGCTCTATGAACGCACCCGCGTCGCGGTGTTGAATGGTGCCGATGGCGTGGTGTTTGTGGCCGATTCGCACAAGGGCAAAATGCAAGAGAATATCAATAGCTTGCGCGAGTTGGCGCAGAACATTACGCGCCAAAATAAGCGATTTGCTGATTTCCCGATCGTATTGCAATACAACAAGCGTGATTTGCCGCCCGATGTGTTGGCTCCGGTGGCGATGATGGATCATTTCCTCGGCGTGAACAAGATGAATTGGCCGCGAATTGAGGCGATCGCAACTAAAGGGGTGGGAGTGTTCGAGACGTTGCGTGCCATTAGCCGGGTGGTGATCAGTAAGCTGTAGCGCTGGCCAAAGCAGCGTGGCAGCCGGTAGATGAGGTGAGGCGCAGCTATGGCGCTGGCAGGCGATCTGAGTGAGTTCTCACTCACCGACATTATCCAATTGTTACAATTGAGTAAAAAGACCGGCGGGGTTGAGATTGATGGCCGCCGTGGCGGGCAAAAGCTGACCGGCTGGATCTTTTTTCGCGATGGCAAGATTGTCGATGCGAAATTGCCCGGTCTCGAGCCGCTCGAAGCAGTCTATGCCTTCTTTACGGTCACGAGCGGCCCCTTCCGCTTCCACGAAGGGGTGACGTCGCCCCAGGTCACCATTACCGCGAGCAACGAGTCGATCATTATGGAGGGGGTGCATCGCCAAGAGACGTGGTCTCAGCAACAAGAGGCTAGGCCAACGTTGGCGATGGTGCCCCGGCTCGTTCCCAACCCGGCCTCCGGCAGTGTGGAGATTAGCCTCGGTGCGGAAGAGTGGCGTGTGCTGACGATGATTAACGGCAAGCAGACGGTTGGCCAGATCGCCCAGCGCAGCGGCCTTGGCGAAGTGCGTACGTGCGAAATTATCGCCAAGCTGATGAAGAGCGGATTGATCGAGCGGCGCGAGACCGCTGCCGGCGAATCGTTGGCGCCGGAGTTTGAACAGATCGCTGCCGGCTACCTCGGCGCTGGCGCAAATGTGCTGTTGCAAGAAGCGTACCGGATCGCTGGCGTGACTGACCCCTCCCGCGCTTCGGCTGCCGAAATGCTCGCCGCTGCCGATGCTTTTGAAGCGGAAGCGCGCCGGTTGATCGGCGCCGATCGGGCTGGTCAAGCCGCTGCTCAACTCCGCGAGCGCGCTCGCGAGTTGCTCGTTTGATCTATGGTACAATGGCAAGGCGCGACCCTGCCCGTCGCTTCGGGCAGGTTTTTGATTCTGGATGCCGCAGTTGTGTATTGAGGAGCGTATCGTGCGCGCATTAATGAGCGTCTACGATAAGTCGGGCATCGTTGCGTTTGCGCAGGCCTTACACGCATTGGGTGTTGAGATCATTTCTACTGGCCAAACGCAGCGTGTGCTCCGCGAAGCCGGCATTCCGGCGCTGGCAGTGAGTGAGGTCACTGGGTTCCCCGAAATTCTCGATGGTCGCGTCAAGACGCTGCATCCGGCTATCCACGCCGGCCTGCTCGCCCGCCGTGATCTGCCGGCGCATATCGACGAACTGGCTGCTCACGGCCTCAAACCAATCGATTTGGTGGTAGTCAATCTCTACCCGTTCGCGGCAACGATCGCCCGGCCCGGCGTCACGATGGCCGAAGCCCAAGAGCAGATCGATATCGGCGGCGTGGCGTTGTTGCGGGCAGCCGCCAAGAATTTCCCCGCGGTGCTGGTGCTGGTTGATCCGGCTGACTATGACGCTGTCTTGGCCGGATTGTGCGCCGGCGAGGTGCCATTGGCTGAACGGCAACGACTGGCGGCCAAAGCTTTTGCCCACACCGCCGAGTACGATGCCGCCATTGCCGCGTATCTCCGCACTGAACCGTTGCCCGCCGTGCTGCCGCTGGCATGGCGCAAGTACCAGCCGCTCCGCTACGGCGAGAATCCGCATCAGGCCGCTGCGCTCTACGGCGATTTCGGCGCATTCTTCCAACAGTTGCACGGCAAAGAGCTGAGCTACAACAACATTCTCGATACCGCCGCAGCCCAAGAGTTGATCGAGGAGTTCCCCGCTGCCGAAGGTGCAGCCGTGGCGATTATCAAGCATACCAACCCGTGCGGCGTGGCCATCGGTCGCGATCTGCGCAGCGCGTGGGAGGCGGCGTTTGCCACCGACCGCGAAGCGCCGTTTGGCGGGATTATCGCCGTGAACCGCCCGGTTGACCTTGCCTTCGCTGAAGCAGTGAATGAGATCTTCTCGGAAATTATTATCGCGCCGGAGTTTCTGCCTGACGCGCTCGAACTGTTGCAGCGCAAGAAGAACCGGCGTTTGTTACGCAGCCTGCGCCCTGTCACTAGTGCTGGGAACTGGCAGATCCGCAGCGTGCCCGGCGGGGTGCTGGTGCAAGAACCGGATCACGCGCCGCTCGCTCAGGAAGAGTGGCGGGTTGTGACCAAGCGCGCGCCGACCGATGCTGAAGCGGCAGCATTGCGCTTCGGCTGGCGAGTGGTGAAGCACGTTAAATCGAACGCGATCGTCTATGCCGCCGCCGATCGCACACTGGGCATCGGCGCGGGCCAGATGAGCCGGGTCGATAGCTCACGCTTGGCAGTGTGGAAGGCGCAACAGGCTGGGCTCGATTTGCGCGGCAGCGTGGTGGCAAGCGATGCCCTCTTCCCCTTTGCCGATGGGGTCGAAGCAGCGATTGCCGCCGGCGCAACCGCTATCATTCAACCCGGTGGCTCCGTGCGCGACGAGGAGGTTATTGCCGCCGCCGACGCCGCCGGCGCCGCGATGGTCTTCACCGGCCGCCGCCATTTCCGCCACTAGTAGGGGCGCACGGCGGTGCGGCCAACACCCACGGCCGTGTGCCCCGCCAGCACAGCGGCGCGCGAGACAAACCGGCGGGCCAACCACGGCGCACCCGCCCCACCCACTTGGCGGTGCGCCCGCCTACACGAGCGGATCATCCGCCACACTATGGAGGATTGCGACTCTATCATGGTACAGATGCGCGACAACGAACTCTTACCGGTCATCGTCCAACATGCTCGCAGCGGCGAAGTATTGATGCTCGGCTATATGAACGCGGAAGCGCTGGTCGCAACGCGCGAAAGTGGCTTCGTTACCTTCTACAGCCGGTCGCGCCAGCGCCTGTGGCGCAAAGGGGAAACCAGCGGCAATACCCTCCGCGTCGTCGAAATGCGGCAAGATTGTGATGGTGACGCGCTCTTAGTGTTGGCAGAACCGGCCGGCCCAACATGCCATACGGGCCGGCCAAGTTGTTTCTTCCGCGATCTCGACGAAACCGAAGTCGCCGGCCCAGTACCGCCGGTTGCAATCGTGGCCCGGCTGGCCGACCGTATCCACGATCGCCGTAACGCGGCCCCGACCGAGTCGTATACGGCTAAGCTGTTGCGCGGCGGCGTTGACCGGATCGGCAAAAAGATCGGTGAAGAAGCGGCGGAGGTGATTATTGCCGCCAAGAACGGCAATCCGGCCGAAGTTGCGTATGAGCTGGCCGATCTGATTTATCACAGTCTGGTCTTGCTTGAGAACCAAGGCATAACCGCCGAGGCGGTGTGGGCCGAACTGGCCCGCCGCTACGCTTCCTCGTAATCAACGAAGATTGCGGGCTAATGCTATGAATAGTTGGGCTGGGCGCGTATTAGTCGTAGACGATGATCCGCAATTGCGCGATCTGTGCCGGCAGACGCTGGCGCGGGCCGGGTTTGTCGTCACAACTGCGGCTAATGCGCCAATGGCCCTCGAAGTGCTCGATCAGTCGAGCTTCGATCTCGTCATGGTGGATCTCGCCATGCCAGAGATGAATGGGCTGCAACTCCTCGAACAGATCCGGTTGCGTGACATTAGCGTGCCGATTCTGATCGCCAGCGGGGTAGCCTCGGTTGAACAGGTCGCCTACGCAATGCGGCTCGGAGCGCGCGGTCTGCTCATCAAGCCCTTCCGCCCGCATGAGCTAGCCGAGATTGCCCGCGAGCTGGTCGCAAAACGGCAAGCAGTGCGAGTGAGCGACCGGGTCGCCGCACTGCGCCCCGTCTTGCAGATCAGCCAGCATCTCTTGGCCGAATTGGATCTGGCCCGGCTCTATGCCCTGATCATCGAGACGGTGCGAGTGGAGATAAGCGCTGAGCGCGCCTCATTGATGTTGCTGGAGCCTGATGAACAGGCGTTGCGAATCGTTGCTTGCACCGGTTTACCTGACAAAGTGGGCATCGGCACGCTTGTGCCAGTTGCGCACAGCTTATCAGGATGGGTGATCCAGCATCGCCAGCCATTACTGATCGATACGCAAGTAGCGGCATCACCGTGGTTTGCTGATCTCCGCCAACGCTTGCTCGCGCCGGAATTGACCACGGCGCTATCAGTACCGATTATGGCCGGCGAGCGAGCGCTTGGGGTGCTAAATGCGGCCAAAGCCACCTCGCACGCCGCTTTTACCATCGCCGATCAGGAACTATTGCAGCTTTTGGCCGGTCAAGCAGCGGTCGCACTGGAAAATGTGCGCCTCTATAGCAAAGTATCGCGTTCAGAGGCGCGCTACCGTGCCCTCTTGCGCCATGCCAGCGATGCGGTGCTCTTGCTCGATGCCACCGGCACGACGGTTCTCGACGCTAATCTGGCACTGGCGCGCCTGTCAGGGTATAGCAGTGAAGAGTTGTTGGCGCTCGATCCGCGCCGTTTCTTACCGACCTTGCCCCAATTGCTGGCTACTGCCGTCAATGGCCGGAGCGAGCAGAGCGAGATGGAGACAATGCTCTGCACCGCCGCCGGCCATGAGACAGCGGTTGCCGTGAGCGTGAGCGTTGTTCCTGATGGCGATCAACGGCTGTTTTTGGTGATTGCACGCGACATTAGCGAACGCCAACGTATGGCGCGCGAGCTGGCCCAAGCCGAAAAATTGGCCGCCATCGGGCGCTTGTCAGCCTCAATGGCGCATGAGATCAACAACCCGCTCCAAGCTCTCTCGAATACGGTGCGGTTGTTGCGCAATCACGATCTGCCCCCCGATCGCCGTGATCTCTACCTGACCAAAGCGGCTGCCGAACTCGATGGCCTGATCCACCGCGTGCAGCGCATTCTCGACCTTTCGCGCCCCAATCTCGACGGGCGGCGGCCAGTGGATCTCAATCAGGTGGTGAATGATGTGATTGCCACCTATCGCGCCACGATGACGGCCCGTGGCATCAAGTATATCGGTGAATTAACTTCAGCGCTGCCATGGGTGACAGCCGTGATTGGGCATCTCAAACAGGTTTGCCAAACGCTGGTGCAAAATGCGATCGAAGCCATGCCCGACGGTGGTACGCTGCGCATCCGCACCTACCTGCGACCGCCTGACGGCGAGCCGGATCGGACGCTCTTTTGGCGAGCCGGCGGCGGAACGCGCCAGCCACTCCCCGATCCGGCCGTCGTTCTTGAGATCAGCGACACCGGCGTGGGCATTGCGCAAGAAGAGGTGCCAAAGATCTTTGAACCCTTCTACTCAACGCGGTTTGACGGGCTAGGGCTAGGATTGCCGCTCTGCTATAGCATCGTTGATTTTCACGGCGGCGAGTTGCTGGTGCACTCCCAACCGCATCAAGGCACCACCTTCCGGGTGGTGCTGCCCGTAGCGCAATAGGATGGCTTTAGTCAAGCAAGCCGTCAATCGGGCGAATGACGAGCTGGCGGCCAACGAGGTCAATCGCGATGATAAAATTGCGCACCATGGGCACGAGGGCATCAGGACGACCATTGCGCGCAATCACGGCAATCTCGCCCGCGCCGGTTTCGAGAATCTCGCGCACCTCACCGATCGCATCGCCGGTATCAGTCACCGCTTGCAGCCCAATCAGATCGTGGTAAAAGAACTCATCCGCCGCCAGCGGCGCGGCATCGGCAGCGGCGATGTAGACTTCGGCGCCGCGCAGATCGGCAGCCGCATCGCGATCGGTAACGCTCTGCAATTGGATGATCAGCAACCCCGGTTTGTGTAAAAAGAGGTGCGTCACCTGATGCGGGATGCGCTTGGGGCCGATGAAGACGGTGCGCAGATGGCGGATCAGGTGTTCGGGATGGCTCGAAATCGAATGGAGTTTAATCTGACCGCGAACGCCAAACGGAGCGCCGAGCGCACCGATGTACAGAAGATCATCCATATTTCGACATGCCAAAACAGCCGGCCGGTCGCTTGCGCCGGCCGGCTGCCTGCTAAGTACCGCTATTCAATATCAACATGAACCCGCTTCTTCTGGCGGGCCGCTGCCACACCCATCAAGTCGCGGATCGCTTTGGCCACCCGCCCGTTGCGCCCGATCACCTTACCGGTTTCCGAAGGAGCGACGGTCAATTGGTAGGTGACAGTAAAGCGACCGGTACGCTCTTTGATGCGCACGGCTTCGGGGGTATCAACCAGATTACGGGCAATATATTCGAGGAGCGCCTTCATCGAGCTCTCTCCCGCAAACGATTAGGCTTCCGCCGTAACCTTGCCCTGCTCATCAAGCAGGTTAACGCGCTGGAACAGCTTGACCACCACCTCGGTCGGCTGCGCGCCGACGCCGAGCCAGTAGCGAGCGCGGTCAGCATTTACCTCCAGCACCTTGGGCTGGCGAGTGGGCAGGTAATAGCCAATGGTCTCAATAAACTTCCCATCGCGCGGCGAGCGCGAATCGGCGACGACAATGCGATAGCTGGGCTGCTTGGTTTTACCAGTGCGGCGCAGACGAATTTTAACCATAGAGCGTATCGTTCCTCATTCGTAGACCAATATCACACACTAGCCACACAGTATAGCATAAATTGGCGCGAGCGTTGCAAACAGGCGCGCAGGCGAAACTGAGCGCCCTTAGCGCAACCGGCGCAGCAGCTCGTTGGGATCGATGCCGCCGCGGCCCTTGCCGGCTTTGCCGGCGATCTGCTTCATCATGCGCTGCATCTGTTGGAACTGCTTAACCAACTGGCTCACCTCTTCTTCCGACGTGCCGCTGCCGCGGGCAATCCGCTTGCGCCGGCTGCCCTTGATAATTTCCGGACGGCGCCGTTCTTCCGGCGTCATCGAGAAGATGATCGCCTCGACCCGCTTGACATGCCGCTCATCGAGCAATTCTTCGTTGCGGGCCAACTGGTTCAGGCCGGGGATCATCGCAATAATCTGTTGCAACGGCCCCAACTTGCGCATCTGATGGAGCGAGGTGAGGAAGTCTTCAAAATCGAACTCACCCTTGCTCAGCCGTTTCTGCATCTTCTTGGCCTGCTCGGCGTCATAGAGCTGTTCGGCCCGTTCGATCAGCGAGAGCACATCACCCATGCCGAGGATGCGTGATGCCAACCGGTCGGGGTGAAAGACCTCCAGCGTATTGCCATCAACCTTCTCACCGGTCGAGAGAAACTTGATCGGCACCCCCGTCACGGCGCGCACCGACAACGCCGCGCCGCCGCGGGCATCGCCGTCCATCTTGGTCATCACCACACCGGTCAGCTTGACGCGCTGATTAAACGTCTCGGCGACGCGCACCGCCTCTTGACCAGTCATCGCATCGACCACCAGCAACCGCTCGATCGGATGGACGCGATTCTCGATCTGCTCCAATTCTTGCATGAGCGGTTCGTCGATCTGCAACCGGCCAGCGGTGTCGATAATCACCACATTAAACAGCTCTTTGCGGGCATGTTCAAGCGCATGTTCAGCAATATCAGGCGGGCTGGCCTGCGTCCCCTCGCTATAGACTGGGATGTTGAGCTGGCGGCCCAAGGCCTGCAACTGGGTAATTGCCGCCGGGCGATACACGTCGGCGGCAACCAGCAACACGCGCTTGCCCTTCTTGCGCAGATGCAGCGCCAGCTTCGCAGCGAGGGTCGTCTTACCGGTGCCTTGCAAACCGACCAGCATAATCACCGTCGGGCCGGGGCGCGCCTCTTGCAAGGGCGCGTTTTCGGCGCCTAACAGGTTGATCAGCTCTTGATGGACAATCTTGATCACCTGCTGGTGCGGGGTAAGGCTCTTCGTGACCTCTTCGCCAATCGCCTGCTCGGTCACTCTGGCGACAAAATCTTTGACCACGCGGAAGTTGACGTCAGCTTCGAGCAGGGCCAAACGCACCTGCTTCATCGCCTCACGCACATCTTCCTCGGTAAGGATGCCTTTGCTGCCCAGTTTTTGAAAAACGGCTTGCAATCGATCGGAAAGGCTCTCAAACATAGTTCATGCTCGTTTCGTGATAGCCGCTAGTTATGCTGCTTGCATTGTACGAGCGAGCGGCGCTGGCGTCAATGGCAGGCGAGAGCGGGACTGCATAATGACCAGCGGAGGCAGCCATAGTTAGCACTGCCGAAAGCGGGCTAACCCAGCATACCTTTGACGTATAGTTTACCCTTTGTTATGCTTAGCTATGTCTTTGGCCATGCGTGCCGACCACTCTTTGCTGCTCCTTTCCCCGCCGCGTCGCGTTCATTTGCTCTCTGCTTCCCAACCCCACCAGACAGGAGTATCGTCATGACGCCAACCGACCTTACCACATTGCAAGCTGAAAACGAGCATTTGCGCGAGCGCGTGGCCCAGCTTACGCGTTTTCAACGCATCGTCGAGACGACCGATCAACTCATCACGGAAGTAGACGCGCAAGGAGTGTTTACGTATGTCAATCCGGCGGCGGCCTTCTATTTTGGCTACCCGCCCGAAGAGATGATTGGCCGGCAATCGCTTGATGTTCTTCACCCCGATGATCGCGAACGAGCGCAGCAATCCTTTGTTGAATGGGCGCAACGCAGGCAACGCACTGCCACCATCGAAAACCGCATTCTGCACCGAGATGGCCGGGTGTTCTACGCAATGGGCCATCACTTTGCACTACGATGCGCAAGGGCAGGTCTGCGGAGCCACTTCGATTTCGTTCGACATCGGCGAATTACAAGAGGCTCGCCGGTCGATGGCAGAGAGCCGGGCAATGCTCCAACTGGTGATCGACAACCTCCCGCAGGCGGTGTTTTGGAAAGACCGCGAAGGCCGGTTTCTCTGCTGCAACCGGCAGTTCCTTAAGGATGGAGGGTTGCAGACGGTAGAAGAGATTATCGGTCGCACCGATTTTGATATGCCATGGCGCGATCGGGCAGCCGAATATCGGGCTGACGATCAGATGGTGATGGAGCACGGCCCCAAGTTGAACATCGAGGAACCGCTGCGGCGGAGCGACGGCTCGGTGATCTGGCTGCGCACCGGTAAAATGCCGTTACGACGCGATGGCGACGTGATCGGGATGATCGGCTTTTATGAAGATGTCACCGCGCTCAAACGCCAAGAAGAGGAGCTGCGCACTTTTAAGCTGTTGGTTGAGAATGCGCCGGATGGGATTGCGATCGCCGATCGAAACCTCATCATTACGTATGCCAATCCGGCCCTCTGCACTATGTTGGGACGCGAACGACTGATCGGGGCATCGGTTGCCGAGTTTATGTACTCACCTGATTTGGATGTACTGGCCAAGGTAGCCGAACAAGTCAACCAAGGGCAGACACCGCGCGAGACGGTACGCTACGTGCGCAGCGATGGAGCATTAGTGACTGTGCAAGCTTCAGCCTTGGCCTTGCGCGATCACCATGGCAATCTGACCGGCTACGCTTCGATTAATCGCGACGTTACCGAGCAATTAGCCGCCGAAGAGGAACTGCGCGCCAGTGAGCGGCGCAATCGGGCGTTGCTTGAGGCAATGCCCGATCTGATGTTCTTGCTCAGCGCCGATGGCGTCTTTCTTGATTGCAAAACAGATCGCAGCGGCGCCCTTCTCGTACCGCCAGAGGTATTCTTGGGTCGGCGGGTCAGTGATGTATTACCGCCAGAACTGGCCGAACAGGTGCTCTACCATATCGAGCAACTGCGCCGCACCGGTGAAATGCAATCGTACAGTTATCACATCCAATTGGGCGATCAGCTTGAAGAATATGAAGCGCGCATGGTCGCGAGCAACGATGATGTGCTCGTGCTTGCGCGCAACGTAACCGAACAGCGCCGAATTGAACGCGAACGGGCAGCAATGCAAGAGCAGGTGATCGCGGCCCAGCAGGCGACATTGCGTGAACTGAGCACACCACTGATGCCGATTGCCGATGGCGTGGTGGCTATGCCGCTGATTGGCGCAATCGACAGCGCTCGCGCCCAACAGATTATGGAAATGCTGCTGTATGGAGTAGTCGAACATCACGCGCATGTGGCGATTATTGATATTACTGGCGTGAAAGTGGTTGACACCCAAGTCGCCGGCGCGTTAATGCGGGCAGCACAGGCGGCGCGCATGTTGGGAGCGCAAGCCATCTTGACCGGGATTAGCCCGGAAATCGCGCAGACCTTGGTGCATATCGGCGTAGAATTGCGCGAGGTGATCACCAAAGCGACGCTGCAAGAAGGGATCGATTATGCCCTGAAGCGGCGCATGCTGGCAGCGCGCTAACCCGTAGCGAGTGAAAAACCGGTAGCGGTTGCATTTCTTCTGGTATAATTGCCATGGTATGCAACCGCTTGAGCTACAAACAGGTCAGCGCGTCGCGGTGGCCGGCACGATCCTCAATAACAGCGCGCGGATACTGGTAGTAACTCCCGCGCTGTACCAGCCTGTGGCAATCACCCGCGGGCAATTGTTGGTGTTGTGTGAACCGGTGGGGCCAACCGAGCGCGCTGAACATGCTTGCCGGATTGTCACCAAGACTATCCGCCAGACCTTCTACGAAAGCGGCGCCACCAGCGCCGCATCGGCGCTGCGACTGGCGATTGTCGCCGCCAATAAAGCGTTGTATCAGGATAATATGCGCTGCGCGCCAGACCGCCGGATTACCGCCGGTGTAACGGCGGTAGCGTTGTTGAACAACGATCTCTTTATTGCCCAAGTGCAGCCGGCGCAGCTCTTCTTACGCACCGGCAACAAATTGCGCGCCATTCCAACCCATCCGAGTTGGGATCCGGCCCAAGTGAATGTAGCACACGTGGCGTTGACCGGCGCGCTAGGCGCTAGCTTGTTTGTCGAACCGGAGTTCTTCCGGGCCGTGGTGCAACCGGGAGACGCGCTGTTATTGAGCAGCAGCGCGTTAGTAACCCGATTTGACCCGCCAACGATGGCGGCCATATTAGCCAGCGGCGACCCAGCGGCGATACTAGACGCTGCTTATGAGCGGGCAAGCGAACTGGCGGCCATCGAACTCCTCGCGTTAACCTTCCAAGCGCCACAGCCGCAACCGGTTGCCCCACCGCCACCGGCGCCTGCGCGCCGGTCAACGAGCTGGTTCCGACGCGCGCCCGATCTGCCAGCCCGCCAACCCACACCGGCGCCTGATCCGCTGGCAGCGCCACCGCCACAACCCACTTTCTCACCCAACCCGTTGCCACGCCCGGCCCCGATCGATCTCGGCGAGCCGCTCGCTGAACGGATTGCCCAACGGGCCGCGCCTTTGCCGCCCTCAAGCATGCTCGGCGAAGACCCGCCATCGCCGCCGATTGATCTTGGTGATACATTCACTGATGCCCGCCCGTATGGCTTACACCATCCCTTGCGCCCGCCATCTGCCATGACATGGCATGAGCGGCTGGCATGGCCATGGTTCGTGCTCAGCGACATGGTGCGCGAATGGCGGCGCGAGCGCCAACTGCGCCGGAAATCGCTCACGATCAGCAGTTACGTTCCACGGGGACGTGGGCTCACTTACCGGCGTACAGCGCCGCCCTTCCCGTGGCAATTGTTGTTGATTACGGTGTTAGTGGTGGCTGGGGCCGTGCTCTATGGAATGAATCTGTCGCAGCGCAATAACCTGCAATTAGCCACCGAATATCTGGTCGCCGCAGAAGAACGAGTGGCGGCGGTGCGCACCGCTGCCGACGAAGCCGCAGCGCGTGAGGCATTGCAAATAGCCCAACAGGCGATCGAAGCGGCCCGCGCTAACTCCGAGATCACAACAACCAATCCGGGGTTATGGCTGCGCTTTAGCGAACTCGAACGCGAGTATGAACGATTGCTGGCCGCAGTGGATCGGGTTTCGTTCCTTGAACCCGTTGTGCTCGCGCGCCACCCGTTACCGAATGGTGTGTTTACCACGGTGATTGCGCCGCCAGCCCTTAGTGGCGTGAGCGATCCCAACCGGCTCGAAGTTGTGCGCTACCTCTACGCGCTCGATAGCGATCGCGATGCGGCGCGCTTGTACCGGATCCCCCGCGATGGTGGCACACCAGAACCATACCTCGAACCCGGCCAACCGGCCGGCGCAGCAATTGTCGGGTCGCTGCGCGCGGCGCTCTGGCGGATCGATCAAGTAGTAGCGATCGATCAAGCGCCGAACGGATTCGGCTACTATTTCCGCCAGAATGACACGTGGAACTACTCGAAGTTGGGGAGTTCGGAAATCTGGCCGACTCCAGAGCGGCTAGATGTGGAAGAGTACGCCGGCAACCTCTATGTGTGGGGGGCGCAAGTAGGTGAGGTATTGAAGTTTGCTTCGGGACGTTACGGTGATACGCCCGAATTTTGGCTCAATCCCAGCGTCACCCGCGATGCTGCCGTGTTGTCAGCCGTTGATATGGCCGTGGATGGCAGTATTTATCTGTTGCAAACCAACGGGACAGTATTGGTCTTTAGTTTCGGGCAACTGTTTGGTCAGATTGTGCCGGCCAACGTCTCACCGCCCATCGCGGAAGTGACCCGCTTTGTGATCACTGGCGCACCCGATGCCGGCTTTATCTTTATGCTCGAACCGGCCAACGAACGTATTTTACAACTTGACAAACGCACCGGCGCGCTGATTCAACAACTTCGCGTGCGGGCAGAGGGCGAGATCAACCTGAGCCAACTCACCGCGTTGAGCGTCGACACCAGCGGCGCGCGAACAGTGATCTACTTTGCCAGCGGCAATGTGATTGCGCGAGCGGAATTGCCGTCGCCACCGCGAAATTTTCGAGACGAAGCGCAGCCATAAGTTGAAAGCACCGGCGCACAGAGGTGATGGGGTTCAATCGGATGACACAGAGCGACCTTTGGCGGAAGACAGCCAGCAGAGCAACGGTGCTCTGGCTGGCGCTTGGGCTAGTGCTCGGCGGTTGCGGCGCGGCGGCGCTCGAAGAGAATGTTGGCCTAGGTGGCGTGACCCCCGAAGCGGTGGTTGAAAGTTTTCTCGAAGATATGAATGCTGCGCTAGCTGACCCCGCGCTCAACGAGGCAGCGACGCGACAGAAGTGGGCCAACCGGCTCGCGAGCTATTTTGCCCCTGGCGAGCGCGCTGATCAACGGCAGGCAATGCGCGAGATGCTTGATGGGTTTGCCAGCGCGAACACCCGCCCGGCGCGCGGCAGCCGGGCCGAGGTAACGATCAGCTATGATCGCACCCGGCTGCTGCGCGCCGATGAGCGAACCGCGCTGGTTGAGATCGTGAATGCCGTCATGACGGTGCGCTGGCGCGATAACGAAGGGAACTTGCTGCTTGAGCGCAACGGCGCTTTATTGCGGCTGATCGGGCGGGAAGAAAGCGGCTTGCCGGTCATCCGGGTAGATGGTCGCTGGTATCTGACCGAGGCGGGATAAGACAGTCATTCCGAGAGAGATCAGTAAGGGCGGGTTTCAAACCCGCCCTTACTCTTACATCCAAGTGGCATCTCGCGCGTGCCCGTCACGCCGGCAGCGGATTGGGGCCGCCCAACCCCATCTGCGGCGCATCAGGCTGGGCCGAGCGCTCGTCGCTGCGACCGTTTGGCGTTGTGCCGCCGGTCTTGCTCAGATCAAGCGCCAGCGGCTTCACCCTCCGGATCAGCTCTTCGAGCTGTTCGCCATCGAGCGTCTCGTACTCGATCAGGGCATTGGCCATATCATCGAGCACAGCCCGGTTCTGGAGCAGGATCTGCTGCGCCGTCTCGTAGGCTTCGCTGACGATCGCATGCACCTCTTCGTCAATCTGGCGGGCCACCTCATCGCCATAATTGCGCTGCTCACTGATCTCGCGGCCAAGGAAGATCAACTCTTCCTTCTCGCCGAAGACAAT
Source organism: Chloroflexus sp. (assembly GCF_034435895.1). Classification (GTDB taxonomy): domain Bacteria; phylum Chloroflexota; class Chloroflexia; order Chloroflexales; family Chloroflexaceae; genus Chloroflexus. The sequence continues at coordinate 2,723 of NZ_DAOTWH010000060.1, read as the reverse complement.
CGGGCCGAGGCGCTGGCTCATACCGTAGCGCGTCACCATTGCGCGAGCGATGCGGGTCACCTGCACCAGATCGCCGGAAGCGCCGGTCGTCACCTCTTCATTCCCGAAGACGATCTCTTCGGCGACCCGGCCACCCAGCGAGACGGCCAGCCGCGCCTTGAATTGCGAGACGGTGCGCAGGCTGAGGCTATCTTCATCGGGCAGGAAGAGGGTATAGCCACCGGCCTGCCCACGCGGAATGATCGTCACTTTCTGCACCTTATCAGCCTTCGGCATCGCCGCACCGACAATCGCATGCCCGGCCTCGTGATAGGCCACCACCAGCTTCTGGCGGTCGGTCATCACCCGCGAGCGGCGCTCAGGGCCACCGATCGCGACACGCTCAACCGCGTCTTGGAATTCGGCCATGCTAATCTTGCGCTTCGAGCGCCGCGCGGCCAGAATCGCCGCCTCATTCACCACGTTCATCAGATCAGCGCCAGAGAAGCCGGGGGTCTGGCGAGCGATCACTTCGAGGTTGACATCCTCGGCCAGTGGCTTACCCTTGACGTGAACCTTCAGGATATCGATCCGGCCCCGCACATCGGGCGCATCGAGCACAACCTGCCGGTCGAAGCGGCCGGGGCGCACCAACGCTGGGTCGAGCACGTCAGGCCGGTTGGTAGCGGCAATCACGATCACATTGGTATTGGTATCGAAGCCGTCCATCTCAACCAGAATTTGGTTGAGCGTCTGCTCACGCTCATCGTGCGAACCGCCCAAGCCAGCGCCGCGCTGGCGGCCCACGGCGTCGATTTCGTCAATGAAGACGATGCAGGGAGCGTTGCGCTTGGCCTGATCAAATAGATCGCGGACGCGAGAAGCGCCAACACCGACGAACATCTCGACAAACTCCGAGCCAGAGATGCTAAAGAAGGGCACCCCCGCTTCACCGGCGACTGCGCGCGAGAGCAACGTCTTACCAGTGCCGGGCGGGCCAACCATCAGCACGCCGCGCGGAATGCGCGCACCGAGAGCGGCAAACTTATCCGGGAACTTGAGAAACTCGACCACCTCGGCCAAATCTTGCTTCGCCTCTTCTTGGCCGGCAACATCGGCGAAGGTAATCGTCGGCTTATCGCCGGCGAACATCCGCGCCCGGCTCTTGCCGAACGACATCGCCTGATTGTTGCTGCCCTGCGCTTGGCGCATAAAGAAGACAAAGAAACCGATCAACAACAGGGTTGGCAAGAGAATGGTAAAGATACTCAATAAGCCGCCCCACGCCGGCGCCGGCTGCACAATAACGTTAATCGTGCGCTGGCCCTGATCGTTCCGCAGCGGCACGCCGTAATCGGCCAGCAACCGCATCACGCTGTCAGCCGACTCAAGGCGCGAGCGGTACTTCTTGCCATCGTTATACGTCACCACAATCTGCTCATCGCCGGCTTGGGCTTGAATTTCGCGCACCAGACCGGCCTGAGCATCGGCAATCACATCAGCAATGCCTTTTTCTTCAGTCTGGCTCGCGCCCGGCCCTAAATACTGGAAGAAGAGCGCCAGCGCAGCGACCAGAATGATGAGGTAGACAAAGCTATTCTTCAACCAACGGTTATCTCCCATACGTCATCTTTCTAGAGGGGTTGCCTCAGTACCCGATCCTGATGCCATACTGGATCAGCCGCTGCAGAGGGGCATGCCCCGACTACGAGGAATTTTAGGTTGCACGTGACAACATGGCGTTGCGCATGCCATCCGTATTGGAATTATAGCATCAGCCGATCGGCAGAGGCAAGGGAACAGATCACAGTCAAAATGTGATCTGGATCACATGCATACGGATGCGCGGCCCGGTTGGTGAACAAACGTGTTTCGTTGTCAGGAGCCGCACAGCCGGGCGGCTCGACGGGTTGGAATTGCGGCGATTCACCACAGGAGCCGCACAGCCGGGCGGCTCTACATTTTGCGGCGGTTTACGATAGGTACACTTCGGGGCGCAGAACGCCGATGAACGGCAAATTGCGATACCGTTCGGCATAATCAAGGCCATAGCCCACCACAAAGGCATTGGGAATATTGAAACCGACGTAATCAACCGGCACATCGGCGGTGCGGCGTTCGGGTTTATTGAGCAAGGTGCAGATGCGCAAGCTAGCCGGGTTCCGGCGCAATAATTGGCCACGCAGGTAGGCGAGGGTCAGACCGCTGTCGATAATATCTTCGACGATCAGCACATGGCGATTGGTAATATCGGTGTCAAGGTCTTTGATCAAGCGCACGACGCCAGATGATTCGGTGCTGGCGCCATAGCTGGCAACAGCGATAAAGTCGATGGCTAAGGGCAAATCGATCGCGCGAGCGAGATCGACCATAAACATCGTACACCCCTTCAACACGCCAACTAAGAGCAGGTCGTGGAGTGGGCGATAAGCGGCGGTGATTTCGGCGGCAAGCTCGGCGACGCGCTGCTTGATCTGTTCCTCGGTAATCAATACGTAGTCAATGTCTTTGCGCATACTTACTCCTGTTGAGTGGCTGGGGCAACCATTCCAATCCACATTGTAGCCTGTTTCGGTTCACCTGCGGCAATCCCGGCGGCAACGCGCAACCCGGCCAGCCAGAGGATCTGGCCGTCGGCGGCGACCAGCAACGGCCAACCATCACGTAAGGAGCGCGGCACGTGCAGATCGACGAAGATATCTTGCAGGCGACGGCTGCCGGGCGCGCCAGCGGGGCGCATGCGG
>NZ_DAOTWH010000059.1:0-3034 GCF_034435895.1 Chloroflexus sp. | reverse complement strand
GCAACAACGCTGGCGCGCCGTCGCTCAGCGCGCGCAGCATCCCTGACCGCCACAACAACTGCTCTGCCGCTGAACCGGCTTCGGCAGGCGCTTGGCGCAACGTGCGCCCAAATAAGGTAGCAAGATGCATCGGTGTCGCTCCATCATCGGGTCAATGCGGGCATCGTCATCGTAGCAGCCCATGTCTTGCCCATCACCCAAACAATCCCAACTGCGCTGGCGCTTCAGGCGGACTATCCCCTGCCGCGGCCACCGGCGCGCCCAATATGTGCAGCCGGGTCACGATCTGGCGGCACAGATGCGGCGACTGCGCTTCGTCGGGACAGTGCATGAACAGGTAGATATTCGGGTCGGTCGCGGCCCATTCCGCGATCCGCGCCGCCCATTCATCCAGAAACGGCGCATTGCGCGCCAAATCGGGATGGCCGATGTAGCGCACCAGCGTCGGCCCGCTGCTGCGCAACGGGCGTAACGGCACATCAGGCTTGCGCTCACGGGCATCATCTAGCAGCGCCCCGCCGGGATCGTTCGGATCGCGGATCGGGCGCACATCCATAATCACCCGTCCGATCCGGTACTGCTCGAGCAACTCCATCAGCGGCGTTTCCCCTACCGGCAGATACCAGTCGGGGTGGCGTACCTCGATCGCCAGTTCCGCTTCTCGCGGCCAACCGGCCACGAACCGCTCGAGATCGGCGCGGCGGGCCGGGCCATACCCCGGCGGCAGTTGCAGGAAGAACGGGCCGCACCGTTCCCCCAACCCCTGCATCCGTTCAACAAAGGCGCGCGCCTGCGGCAACTTCTCGGCCAGCGGCCCGGTATGGCTTACCTCGCGCGGCAATTTGCAGCAAAACCGAAAGATAGCTGGCGTCTCGGTGGCCCACCGCGCCACCGTTGCCGGCGCTGGCGTCGCGTAGAAGGTCGTATTGCCTTCCACCGTCGTCAACTGCCGGCTATAGAGCTTAAGAAACTCGCTGCTGCGCGTCCCCGGCGGGAACAAGTCACCTACCCAGCCGGGGTAGGCCCATACCGCGCAACCAATTCTAATCATGGTTGTGCCCTAACCCACAAAACTGATAGGTATGAAACGCAGAGGGGCAATACGGAGAACTACATGGTAGGTTGGCCATCACCTTACCCAAACCAACCCCGCCCAACCCCCTTGGCGCTCTTTGCGAACTTCGCGCCTTTGCGTTTACCCTCTCTGCGCCTTTGCCCCCTCTGCGTCTTAGCCTCGTTCTAGAACCGCTCGCTGATCACTTTGGGTTGGGTGAATAGACGTAGATAATCGCTCCCGCCGGCCTTGCTGTCGGTGCCCGACATATTAAAGCCGCCGAACGGCTGCACTCCCACCAGCGCACCGGTACACTTGCGGTTAAAGTAGAGGTTGCCAACGTGGAACTCCTCGCGCGCCCGTTCCAGCCGTTCGAGGTTGCGGCTATAGAGACCGCCGGTCAGGCCGTATTCGGTATCGTTCGCGATCGCCAGCGCCTCGTCGAAGTTGGCGGCGCGGATAAAGGCTAGCACTGGCCCGAAAATCTCTTCTTGGGCAATGCGGGCATGCGGCTTGACATCGGCGAAGACGGTAGGATTAATGAAGAAGCCGCCGTCTTTCACCAATTCGTGATCGATCACCTCGCCGCCGGCCACCAGCCGGCCCTCTTCCTGCCCAATCGCAATATACTGGCTGATCGAATCGAAGGCGCGCTGGTCGATCACCGCTCCCATATCGGTTTCCGGCTTGGTCGGGTTGCCCAGTCGCAGCGCCTTGGTCTTCTCGATCACCCGCTGCAAGACCTGATCGTAAACCTGATCAACCACAATTGCCCGCGAGCAGGCGCTGCATTTCTGGCCTTGAAACCCAAAGGCGCTCACGACAATCCCAGTCGCCGCCGCTTCGAGATCAGCCGTCTCATCGACAATAATCGCATCCTTGCCACCCATCTCAAGGATCGGGCGCTTGAGCCAGTTTTGGCCGGGTTGGCGCACGGCGGCGCGCTGCTGAATACGCAGACCGACATTCTTTGAACCGGTGAAGCCGATGAACCGCACCAGCGGGTGGTCAACCAGAAAATCACCGATCACCGCATCTTCGCCGGTGATGAGATTGACCACTCCCGGCGGCAAGCCAGCTTCTTCCAAAATCTGCACCAACAGATTGGCTATAACCGGCGCGCGCGGCGATGGCTTGAGCACGACCGTATTCCCAACTACAATTGGCGCCACCGTCAGCGTCGTTGCAATCGCGAGCGGGAAATTCCACGGCGGAATTGCCAACCCTGGCCCCAGCGGAATATAGCGCAACTCATTAAATTCGCCGGGATAGGGCACGAGCGGTTGCCGCTCGCCTTGCAACGCGATCGCTTGCCGCGCATACCACTCACAGAAGTCGATCGCTTCGGCCACATCAGCATCGGCTTCGACCCAATTCTTGCTGACTTCGTGCATCATCCATGCGGCCAGTTCCTCCTTCCGCCGGCGCATAATCGCCGCTGCGCGCAACAATACCTGCGCTCGCGCGCTCACCGGTGTGCGCGACCACGAGCGAAAGGCGGCGTCGGCTGCCATTACCGCCTGATGGGCCTGCTCTTGCGAGGCGCTGCTGGCGTAGCCAACCACCTTCTTCGGCTCAGCCGGGTTGATCGAGGCCAGCTTGCGCTCGGTGATGATGTGCTCACCGCCGATCACCAGCGGGTAAGTTCCTCCCTGTTGCCCGGCGACATGCCGGATCGCCCGCTGGATCGCCGCGCGCCGGTTGCCGCTGTCAAAATTGCCAAACGGTTCGTTTTGAAAGGGGGTCAGCATATCTATTCTCCTTGCCATTATGGGGCTGCCATCACTGCTCATTGTAGCAGGGAAACGGGCGAACCGCGCTAAGCATCAGCCCTTTCCCGCGCTGCCGGATAGTGAACAATCGCCACAAAGAGACGCAAAAGACACAAAAAGATTGTGTTTTTATGTTCGGGGAAACGCCCCTTCCGACTTGTCATTGCGAGCCGAGCGGTCGGGGCCGAGCGCCACTCGGCCCGCCGCG
>NZ_DAOTWH010000058.1:0-12204 GCF_034435895.1 Chloroflexus sp. | reverse complement strand
CCACAATCCCGGCGATATTCTCGGTGCCGGCCCGCCGCCGCCGCTCTTGCGCGCCGCCGTTGATCTGCGGCGCCAACGGCGTGCCGCGGCGCAGGTAGAGCAAGCCCACTCCCTGCGGCCCGTAAAACTTGTGCGCCGTTAGGCTGAGTAAATCGACGCCGAGTGCCTGCACATCGAGCGGCAACTGGCCGGGAGCTTGCACCGCATCAGTATGAAAGAGCGCCCCGCGCTCGTGGCAGATGGCAGCCAGCTCGGTGATCGGCTGGATCACACCGGTCTCGTTGTTGGCGTACATGACCGAGACCAACGCCGTTTCTGGGCAAATGGCTGCGGCCAGATCGGCAGGGTTCACCCTCCCGCTGCGATCGACCGGCAGCAACGTGACGCTGAATCCTTCGTATTCCACCAGATAATCGAGCGCGTGCAGCACGGCGTGGTGCTCAATTGCGCTGCTGATCAGATGGGTTTTGCCCTGCGCGCGCAAGGCCATCGCTACACCCTTGATCGCCAGATTGATGCTCTCGCTGCCGCCGCCGGTAAAGACGATCTCCTTCGGCTGGCACCCCAACACCAGCGCCGCTTGCTCACGCGCATCGTCAAGCGCCTGCAGCGCCGCGCGCCCCACTTGATGAATGCTCGACGCATTCCCGCTCATACCGGTCAGGAATGGCATCATCGCCTCAAGTACACGTGGATCGAGCGGCGTGGTCGCAGCGTGGTCGAGATATATCAGGCGATCGTTCATACGCAATGCTCTATTGGGCGCGGCGCATACGTGCTTCGTCGCGTAAAACTTGCAGATTAAGGATTTCTGCCACTTCGAATCGCGGCGGCAACGCGCCGGCTACCGGACGCAAGCATAGTACAGGCGGAAAGTAGCCCATCCGCCCATGTAATTCAGCTATGAGGGTAGCCGCACTGAAATTTAACGATGGTAGATTGACAAGTATTGCTTCACTCTGCCACTGCTTAGGGGTTAGCCCTGCTTTGTCTACAAGTGTTATGATCTGCGGCCCCAGCGGTTGTTGCTGATCGATTTGGCTGTTTATTTCTATTATTTGGCTGATCGCTTGTCCGGTCAACGCAACAATCTGTTCTTGCTGGGCAGCGGTTAATGGATGCGCAAAGTTTAACACAATCATAGGCGATTCCGTTAGTTGCATAATCTTATTGTAAGTTTGGTTGCAGGGTCCTGCGCAGCTACATCTACCTGCCTTCGGATACGGACGCTATCCTGCTTATTGCTCCGTGAGCTTGCGCTTGAAAATTCTTTACCCTTAGCAGTATTGTAACCCAAAGCGCGCCGGTGCTGCGCTGGTTCAAAGCTGGAACTTTTGCCGGGGTGTTCCCGTCTGCATACCGGTGTCAATGTTTGTGCGTGATGTTGAAAGGATACGGCGCGATGCCTCTTCTCCGCCCTGCTTTGCTGCTCTTAGTGACGCTGCTGATCGCTGCCTGCGGCAATGCCGCGCCGGCAGCCAATCTCGCCAACCGCCAATGGCAACTGATCGAGATCAACGGCCAGCCGCCGGTTGTTGCCGGCCAGCCGTTGACAATCACGTTTGGTCCCGACAATCGCGCCAGCGGGTTTGCCGGCTGCAACGCCTTTGGCGGCAGCTACCGGCTTGAAGGCGCAACCATTGTTTTTAGCCAGATGGTAAGCACATTGATTGCGTGCGCCGATGATGCGATCACCGCGCAAGAGCAGGCCTTCCATCAAGCTCTGGCCGCCGCCGCTCGCTACGAACTCAAGAACAGTGTGCTCTCGTTGCTCGATCGCGATGGCAACGTACTCTTGCGCTTTCAGGCTCTGTAAACCGATATCATTACTCTAACAGATCATTCGTAAACAGTGCGCGGTACGTCTCCGGCGCCAGCGGGATCGGCTGGCCATTGCGGTCAACTACCAAACCTTGCTGTTCGATCCACGTGACAAATGCCCGCCAGCGCTCGCCGTCCATTATCCCCCACCGGCCATCGGCGGTGAGCAAGGCGGGGGCTAATTCGGCCAGACTCTCGGCAACGAACGCTCGCTCGGTCAAGGCCGGATGGTTGGCAGTGGCGATCAGCAGATCAACCGCTTCAGCGGGGTGCTCAACGGCAAAGCGATAGCCTGCGGCGGTGGCGGCAAGGAAGGCGCGCAACGCAGCGCTGTGTTGGCGCACTGCTGACGGATGAGCAAGGAGGATCGGCGTATAACCGTAAGGAATGCCATAATCGTCGAGCCGGAAAGCATTGAGCGCGATGCCGGCGCGTCTGGCTTGCACCCCTTCCCATGGTAAAAACACCCACGTCGCATCAGCCATACCTTGCAACAGAGTCTCCCAAATGCCGAGTTTCGGCGGGAAGATTTCCTCGAAGTCGCCCTTGCCGCCATCGTTGCGAATCATCTGCGCGACGATGGCCCGCTCGAAACGGGCATTGTACGACGCATAGCGACGTCCATCTAGCTTCGCTGGCCGATCGATCCCGCTGCTCGCTAAGGTAACAATCGCACTCGTATCGCGCTGCGCGATGGCCGCAATCGCGACGAGCGACGGCTTGGCAGGGTGCAGATAGTAGCTCAACGCGCTTTCAGATGGCGCAATGGCTAGCATGGCATCGCCTTGCGCTACTTTCGCCGCGGGCGTGGTCTGATAATTGTCGTCTTCTGGTGAAAGCAACACCATGTCCAAACCGGCATTCTGATACCATCCCTTGCTTATCGCTACATAGAAGCCAATGTGATTCGTGTTTGGCGTCCAATCGAGGGCCAGTGTGATTTGCTGTGCCATACGCCTTCCCTCGCCTACTGCTGTTCTTCAAAGATGATCGTCTTGCCCAATCCCGTCAAGCGGGCAATCAGCCAGCCGATCGTAAAGACCGGGATCGGCTGGGTGAATGGGATCAGCGCCTCGACCGCAGCTTTGTTGCGCAACCCGCGCAAGCCGAGCCGGTCGAGGATGACCCAACTGATCGGCGCTGCCAGCACGTCTAACCCTAAATCGAGTAGGTCGAGCGCGATCGGCAGTGCGATCGGCAAGTAGTGCATGGTCTCGAAAAAGCCGGCGGTGGGTGGGACATTGAGGCTGCGGAGACGTCGCCCGATCAGCCAGAGCACAATTGCAGCAAGCGTGACGCCAATCAGCATCAAAATGCCCAACCAATACAAGATGCTCAAGAGACAATCGGTCACGATGGCCGCATCCTTCCCAGCCACAGCCAGCCTAACCCGGTGATGATCATTACGATGATTAAGGTGGTCAATGTGCTCAGCTCCAGTATGGCGCCAAAGCGCGGCTGGCCGCGGTCGAGCGCGGCGAACGGCGCCACGAGCGGCCCGGACAGCGCGTAGAGCCACGTAATGGCCGGACTATCGGGCCGCGCGGCGAGCAGCTTGAGCACGAGCCGCGCGATTAGCAACCCGCTCAGCGCGCCGCCGAGCAGGGCAATCGCATCGCGTACTCTCAATCTCTGTCCTAACAGCATGGCAGCTCCTTGGAACAAATGGTTACCGCTCTTCGTCTCTTTCATTGTAAAAGCAAAGGTACTGCCGTGTCCGGCTGCAAGCCGGCGGCGAAGCAATCCCCGGCTCAAGCGTGCTTGGCAATGGCAAGAGAACGGTGATCCCTGTATACTCGTCGTCAGTCTCATCGTAACGAATCATACCAGAATCGTGGATATTTCTCAGCGAAATATGACTAGCGACCTATAGCATTCATAACCGGAGTTTGTTACACTGTATAAGCACTTGCTCTACCTACATTTCGGTGCAGCCGCGAGCAGTGATAACTCAGCAATCGGCACGGAGAGATCGAAATGATCAAGCCAATGGTGTCAGCCGGCGCAGAGCAGCGTGTTGCGATCAAGGGACTATTCCGCTGGCGACGGTTTAGCCTCTTTACGGTGATGATAGGCCTAGAACTTTGTTTGCTGCTGGGTGTGCTCGCTTGGTTGCTGGGCGCGATGCCAGCGCGTACGCCATTGGCTGCCACACCTGATCTGACGCCCCTTACGCGCGAGATTCAGGGCCGGCTGAGCGGCGCGATCGTCGATCCGTTGATTGAGGTCAAGCCGGGGGTGGCGATCCGGGCCAGCAATCTGCGCGGCTTCCGCTACGAAGGCCATATCTATTACTACTACGTCGAAGGGGCGGCGAATTACGATCCGCTCTCGCGCGGGATCGTGCAACCGGATCGGGTTGAAATTATGCTGCGCGATACCAGCGGCGCGCAAACCATCGTCCTCTACCGCGTGCATTGACCGTTACCGGCGGCGGCCCTCTTCCCAGTCGCCCCAGTCGCGTTCTTCCGCTGCCCGAATCGCGCGCCGCTTCAAGGCCCGCCGCGAAATCGGGATGACTTCGTTGAGGGTGGCCCAGAGTTGATCTTCAAGGTGCGGTTGCGCGGCCAAGGCCGTTTCAATCGCGGCGGCATCAAGGCCGCGTGCGTGCAGCTCGCGCGCAATAGTCTTCGCCCGCTCCTTGTCACCGCTCGCTAAGGCCGCGATCAGTTCTTCTTCCAGCGTCATGGCTTTCTCCCTTGGCAAGAACGCAACGTGCGCCAAGGTTATGTAACGCAAAGACGCAAGGTTATTTAGGACATCATCCCAAGCGTGCTCTTGCCCCACCTGCTGAAAGATTCTCTGCGTGCTCTGCGTTCTTCGCGCCTTGGCGTTAAAGGTCTCTGCGTGCTCTGCGCTCTTCGCGCCTTGGCGTTTATCATCCCTCTGCGTCTTTGCTTGTTTTGCACCTTTATGTTACGCGGTCAGAATGATCGGCCCCTCTTCGGTGATCGCCAGCGTATGCTCAAACTGGGCCGACCGCTTGCCATCGGCGGTGCGCACCGTCCAACCGTCGCGATCGACTTTGGTCGTCGCTTTACCGGCGTTGATCATCGGCTCGATCGTAAAGACCATACCGGCCACGATTTTGCGGGTCTGATTGGGGTCATCGTAGTGCAAAATCGTCGGCTCTTCGTGCAGATTGCGGCCCAACCCGTGGCCGGTATACTCACGCACTACCGAAAAGCCGTTGGCTTCGACGTAACGCTGGATTGCCGCGCCGATCGCGCGCAGCGGGTTGCCCACCCGCGCCTGCTCGATGCCCAATTCAAGGCAGCGGCGGGTGACATCAAGCAACCGTTGCGTCTCGTCATCCACCTCGCCGACGGCAAAGGTCTCGCAAGCGTCACCGATCCAGCCGTTCAGGCGCAAGCCGATGTCAATGCCGACAATATCGCCTTGGCGCAGCCGGTCGCGCTTGCTGGGAATGCCGTGGCAGATCACGTCGTTGATCGAGGCGCAGATCGCGCCGGGGAAGGGCGGGATGTAGTTGCGCCGGCCAGCGGGGACATAGCCCTTGTACACCGGCTCGGCCCCGCGCGAACGGATAAACTCCTCGGCAATCGCGTCGAGTTCGGCGGTGGTCACGCCGGGGCGAATATGTTCGCGCAGCACGTTGAACGTCTGCCGCACCAATTGGCCGGCGGCGCGCAGCAGTTCAATTTGAGCGGGAGATTTAAGGATGATCGCCATCGGTTTACTCTCTATCGCTTCAGCAGATGCTACCTAATGTTATAGCACAGATCAGATGAGTCCCTTCAGCTGCATCCCTTCTCCCTGCTTCCCACTCCCTCCTCAATTGCCGGCGCGGGCGGGCGCGGCAGCAAGCCGGCCTGTTCCACCACCCGCGGAATGGCCCGCGTCCAGTCAACCGACATAATATGCACGCCGGCCACTCCGTCAATGCTCAACAGTTCATTGACTAGCTCGGCGGCTAACGCAATCCCCTCGGCTTCGCTGTCGGCGGCGCGCTGCATGCGCTCGATCACTGCATCGGGCATCAGCGTGCCGGGCAGGTGATCGCGCAAGTAGATCGCCGACTGGGGCCGGCGCAAGATCATGACGCCGGCCAGAATGTAGGCCTGCTGGTGCAAGCTGGCAGCGCGCACGTCGGCCATCCAGTGGCGGAAGCGGTTCACATCGAAGATCAACTGGGTCTGGACAAACTCGGCCCCGGCTTCGATCTTCTTTTCCAGCCGCGTCGCCCGTTCGACATTCGGGTTGGCTACGCTGCCAATAAAGAAGCGCGGCGCTTCTTTCAACGGCGTACCCGCCTGAAAGGTGGCCTGATCGCGCAAAGTGCGCAGCATGCGGATCAGTTGGAACGAATTGAGATCGAGCACATTCTTGGTGTCGGGATGGTCGCCGATGCGGGGATGATCGCCGGTCATCGCCAGCAGATTGCGCACGCCGAGCGCCGAGGCGCTCAATGCGTCGGCTTGCAACGCGATCCGGTTGCGGTGCTGGCAGGTCATCTGCATAATCGGCTCGATGCCGAGTTGCTGCAAGATCACGCTTCCCCCCAACGATGACATACGGGCAATGCCGCGCTGATTATCGGTCAGATTGACCGCATCGACATAATCACGAATGTTCGTGGCGAGGGTTTCAAGGTGCGCGCGGGCCGCCCCCTTTGGCGGCGCGATCTCGCCGGTAATTACAACCTGGCCGGCAGCTAGCCGGCGTTGCAAGGTAGAGTGCATAGCTATTCGTCGGCAAGGGCTTGTTGCAGATCGGCGATCAGGTCGTTCGCATCTTCGATCCCGCACGAGAGCCGGATCAGATTATCGCGGATGCCCACCGCTAGCCGTTCTTCACTACTCAGTTCATAGTAACTCATGAGCGCCGGTTGTTCAACCAGACTTTCGACCCCGCCAAAGCTAGGGGCGATGTAGGGCAAGCGCAGCCGGTCAACGACAGCCATTGCGCTGTGCAGATCGCCGGATACTTCAAACGAGACTACGCCGCCGAAGCCGCGCATTTGGGCGCGGGCAATGGCGTGATCGGGGTGATCGGGCAAGCCGGGATAATGCACCTTGGTCACACGCGGGTGGCGGGCGAGAAATTCGGCCACTGCCTGCCCATTCTGGTTGTGCCGCTCCATGCGCAAGGCCAAGGTCTTGAGACCGCGACCTAGCAGGTAAGCCGCGTGCGGATCGCAGATCCCGCCGAGGATGCCTTGCGTCTCGCGCAGCGCGCTAATGATCGGCGGGCGGCCAATGATCACCCCGGCCAGCAGGTCGTTGTGGCCGGCCAGATACTTGCTGCAACTATGCACCACCAGATCGATCCCGTAGTCGAGCGGGCGCAGGTTGTAGGGGGTGGCGAAGGTAGCGTCGATCACGGTCTTGATCCGGTGTTCGCGGGCAATGGTCGCCACCGCGACCAGATCGATCACCCGCAGGTAGGGGTTAGTCGGCGCTTCAGTGATGATCAAGCGGGTGCGGCCCGGCTCGATCGCGGCAGCGATGGCCGCCGGGCTAGCCGCTGCTACGACGCTGTGGGTCACGCCGAGGCGGGCCAGCATCGTGCGGACAAACTGGCGGGTGCGGCGGTAGCCGTCATCGGTCAGAATCACATGGCTGCCGGCGGGGAGCATCGCCAGCATGACGGTGGTCAGCGCATTCATCCCGGAAGCGCAGAGCAACGCTGCGGCCGGCGCATCCGGCGATTCCAGCGCGGCGAGGCGGTCCTCGACGGCGCGCACGGTGGGGTTGCCGTACCGGCCATACTCTTCGCGCTCAAGTTCGCCCGACTGAAAGGCGATCAGCTCGGCGCTATCGCGGAAGGTGTAGGTTGCGCTCTGCACAATCGGCGGCGTAATCGAGTCGAACGCGCGCCGGCGCGGTTCGCCGGCGTGGACGGCGGCTGTACTGAGGCCGGGAGCTTGGTTGGTGGGCATAAAAAAACCTCTCATCGGGGCGACGAGAGATCAGATGACGCGCTTCTGCCGGGGGGCGAGAAGACGCCGCTCTCCTCTCATCTGCCAGCTTCGTGCTGCCGGAGTTGCCACCCGCCAGGCGCTGATCCGCCGGGTTGGCGCGGTTTCATCGGGCCGGTCCCTCCACCGCTCTGGATGAGTGCAGCGTTCTGCAATTGGGAAAAGTATAGCAGGAACGAATGAGGGTTGTCAATCTGTCGGGGCGAGATAGCCTCTTGCCCTCAGCGCGTGCAATAGTAAATCTCGCCGCTCTCGGCGGTCAACCCCATCCGTAGCGCTGTCTCGTGATCGGGAACCATATCAGTTACCGTTGTGACCGATACGGTAAACCCAGCTTCGCGCAACCGATCAAGATAATCGTGGCCATACTTGCGCACATGATCTTCTTGCCCAAACGCAATCAGTCGTTCCTTTGGGTCAACGATCGTGGGATCTTCAAAGGTTGTTTCAGCCATAATCGGCGCCAACAAGATCGCCCAGCCGGTTGGCTTGAGTGTTCGCCAAAATTCGCGCATCGCTTTGCGGTCATCAGGCACGTGTTCGAGTACATGGCTACACAAAATAACATCGAAATATTGATCAGAATATTGGTAATATCCATTTTGACCATGACATGGGGATCGAGTAAATCTGCGGTGAGGTAGCCTTTGCCCAAGCGGCGCCGGAAGATCGGCTCAAAGCTATGGTTCAGGAGCGACATGCAGAACGTTTTTGGGCTGTGCATCAAAAAGATTGGTCTGCTTGGTGAGGTACAACCATAATAAGCGGTGGCGTTCCAACGAACCGCAATAAACGCACATCGCGCCTTGGCGCTTTGCTCTTCCGTAAGGGGCAAATGCGCGCGACTCGCGTTGGCAAACGGGGCAGAAACGACCTGTGCCACGATATTGAACAAGGTTTCTGAACTGCTGGAATCTATTGCGCACACTGCGTAGCGGTCGTTTGATTTCTTCGGGGAGGTTGCGTAGCGGGTTCAGCATAGAGTATTTCAAGAATTATAGTGGGGCGGGACTCTACCATGTCTCGCCCCATTATATCGCTATCACACCCGCAGGAAGGCTGACATAATCACCACATCGTGCAACTCGCCGTTGCGATCGATCGCGTGGCGGGCCAATTGCCCTTCAACGGCAAAGCCCAAGCGCGAGAAGATGGCTTGGCCGGCCTTGAGTGCGGCCAGCATGGCGACCGTTACCTTTTGCGCGCCCAATTCACGCGCTGCCTCGACGATCGCCTGCGCCATCTGCATCCCCAACCCGCTGCGCCGCCAACCCGGCTTGACGATCAGGCGCAGTTCGGCCACATGGTTCGACCAGCCGGGCACCCGCCGCGCCGAGGTGTAGGCCACGATCGAGCCATCGTCGGCCAGCGCAATGATCTGCCGCCAATTCTCGGCGTGCGAGGCGTTGGCCAAGCGGGCAATAATCTCGGGATTGGTGAAATCTTCTTCCAGATAGAGCAGATCATCTTTCGGCAGACTGAGGCCGAAATCGGCCAGCGCCGCCCGATCACTTTCAGCCAGCAGGCGAATCGTCACCTGCCGGCCATCTTTGAGTGCTGCATTGCTTATCGCTTCACTGCGTAGGGCCATGCCCAGCCTCCTGCTGTGTGCTGATGAGGGACAGTTTCATATCGAAGTGTGTGAAATATACCACATGAAGTTACAGCCGGGTTACGCCGTGCAACATCGCTTTGAAATGGTCAATTCTCCCCACCGCTCGTGTTATCGAAACTGGTATAATTGTAACCGTTCCTTGGATCAGTAGCAACCGGCGGAGTCGCCCGGCGATCCGTCGCAAGGAGGTCGTCATGAGCGAAAAGCGCGAAGTCGTCGTGCTAAGCGGCGTGCGCACGGCTATTGGCACATTCGGTGGCAGTCTCAAAGACACCCCTCCCACTGAACTGGCGGCATTGGTGACGCGCGAAGCGGTTGCGCGCGCCGGTGTGCAACCTGACGAGATTGGGCATGTTGTGTTCGGCCACGTGATCAATACCGAACCGCACGATATGTATATGGCGCGCTACGCGGCGGTGCGCGGCGGGTTGCCGGTCGAAACGCCGGCCTTTACCCTCAACCGGCTCTGCGGGAGCGGGTTGCAGGCAATTGTCTCGGCGGCGCAGTATATTTTGCAGGGTGATGTTAATGCCGCGGTGGCCGGCGGTTCTGAATGTATGAGCCGCGGCCCCTACAGCTTGCCGGCTATGCGCTTCGGTGCGCGGATGAACGACTCGAAAGTGGTTGATATGATGGTCGGCGCGCTGACTGATCCGTTCGATGATTGCCACATGGGTGTGACCGCCGAGAATGTGGCGGCGAAGTGGGGGATTAGCCGCGAAGATCAAGATCAGCTCGCTTACGAAAGCCACATGCGCGCAGCCCGCGCGATCGAAGAGGGCCGCTTCGCCGATCAGATTGTGCCGGTCGAGATTAAGGTCAAAGGCGGCACGGCCCAATTCACCGTTGATGAGGGGGTGCGCCGCGATACAACCATCGATAAGTTGGCGAAGCTCCGGCCTGTGTTCCTGAAAGATGGCACCGTCACCGCCGGCAACGCTTCCAGCATTAACGATGCCGCCGCAGCAGTGGTGCTGATGGATCGCGCCACCGCCGAACGGTGCGGCTACAAGCCGTTGGCCCGCTTGGTCGGTTATAGCAACGCTGCCGTCGAACCAAAGTATATGGGTATCGGCCCGGTGCCAGCGGTGCGCCGGTTGCTCGAACGCACCGGCCTGCGGATCGACGATATCGATCTCTTCGAGGTCAACGAGGCCTTCGCCGCCCAAGCCTTGGCCGTGATCCGTGATTTGGGCTTGCCCATGGATCGCACCAATCCCAATGGCAGCGGCATTTCGCTTGGTCACCCAATCGGCGCCACCGGCTGCATTCTCACGGTCAAGGCTATTCACGAGCTACACCGCACCGGCGGGCGCTATGCACTGGTGACGATGTGTATCGGTGGCGGGCAGGGTATTGCTGCGATTTTTGAGCGCATGTAGGTGTGCTACAATTGTTGGGTTACGAGCGAGCACTCGATCTGAGGGTGCTCGCTCAAGGAATATAACGTGAAGTGAAGTTGGTTGGGAGGCTGGATGGGCAAGTTAACCGGCCGGGTCGCGATTGTGACCGGCGCTTCGCGCGGAATCGGGCGGGCCATTGCTCTCGCATTGGCCGCTGAGGGCGCTAAGGTGGCGGTGAATTACAACAGTAGTGTGGCTGCTGCGCAAGAGGTGGTTGACACGATCCAAGCGGGTGGCGGCGAGGCGATGCTTGTCCGCGCCAATGTGAGCCAAGCCGATGAGGCGCGCACAATGGTGCAGCAGGTGCTCGATCGCTGGGGGCATGTCGATATTCTGGTCAATAACGCCGGCATTACTCGCGATCGCACCCTGCGTAGGCTCACCGATGACGATTGGAGCACGGTGATCCAAAATAATCTCAATAGCGTCTATTACTGCACTACGGCCGTCATGCCGCACATGATCGAGCGCAAATACGGGCGGATCATTAATATCAGCTCGTTTGTCGGGCAGGCCGGCAATTTCGGCCAAGCCAACTATGCGGCGTCAAAGGGCGGGATTATCGCTTTTACCAAGACGGCAGCGCTCGAGCTGGCCAAGCACAATATCACCGTTAATGCGCTCGCTCCCGGCTTTACCATCACCGATATGCTAGCCAAAGTGCCCGAACAGGTGCAAGAACAGATCAAGGCCCGCATCCCGATGGGCCGGTTTGGCTTGCCCGCAGAGATTGCCAAAGCCGTCGTGTTTTTGGCCGCCGACGGCGATTACATCACCGGCCAGCAGATCAACGTGAATGGCGGTGTCTATATGTAGGTGTCGTTGGTGCTGTCGCTACGATTTGCGCATGCGTTCGATAATCGACTGAATATCGCCGACGTAGCCTTGCCACGCCTGCATCATCTCTTGGTTCAGACGCTGTTGGGTGCGAATTGCGTCGGCGACGGCTTGTTCGGTCGAATGGCGCAAACTGCGACTGTAGTCCCAGTTTTTCAGCACCATGTCGAAGGCCATATCCGTGCTCGCGGCGAGGAGTTCGTTCCACACCCGCAACGACTGGAACATCGGATCAGACAGATCCGGCATGACCGGACGGTTGGAAGTTGGGCGCTCGCGTTCTTCGTTGTTCGGCATTGTATCTGACCCTGTGTACAATAGGCAATGTTGGCAAGATGAGGTAATGGACAGAGCCATGCATCGCGCAACCCAATCTTGGAATGGCGATGAGCCACATTGCCCTTGATGAACCCTGCCGCTCTCATGGTATCACAAGCGGTTACAGGCGAGTATAACGAATATCTCTTACGGCCCCGTCTCTTGCCGCCGCCTGCGCCCTTGCACCGCGTGCGCCGGGTGCGGGTCGAGCAGCGCTTGGCGGTGGCGCTCGATGCGCCGCTCACCATTGTGGTGGCGCCTCCCGGTAG
>NZ_DAOTWH010000057.1:0-5262 GCF_034435895.1 Chloroflexus sp. | reverse complement strand
CAGCCCCCGAAGCAATCTCCTACTGGAGCGGGCAGAGTGGGTTACTGGGAACGGTTGCAGAAAGGGTGGGCAGCGGATAGAGTCCGCTCTTGCGGGGGATTGCTTCGGACGCGCCGCGCCCGTCATACAGACGAGTGAAGGAATGACTGCCGGCGCGCCCTCGCAATGACGACTGGGACAGAGGATGGCTGTGGCGTAAGAATCAACCTGTGCCAGAGCATAGCGAAAAAAGACCGGTCAGGTTGACATCTCTCTGTCGCTGTGACAATGGTTTGGCGCTCAGAAAGGCGTAGCCCTGCTACGTCTTTCAATTTTTCTTTCAATTCGTAAAATCTCAAAAGTACTTGACAAATTTTGAAAATCGCTCTAGACTATGAAAACAATTCCCAGACAGTATGGATGCCCAAGCAAGCGATTGTTCTTTTCGTTTATCACCGTGATCGTGACAGGGCAGACCCTGTGTGACCCAGTATTCCGAGATGTGCCGATCAGAAGAGGGAAAGGCGCGTGGCAGAACATCACAACGATGCGCTCCCGCCGGAAGTGCGGCGCGACCAGATTATGGCGCTGTTGCAACGCCACGGCCAAGTGACGGTGAAGTGGTGCGCCGAGCAGTTGGGTGTTTCCGAAGTGACGATTCGCAGCGATTTTGCGCTGCTCGAACGTGAAGGCTTGCTGCGAAGGGTGTGGGGTGGCGCAGTGCTCGACCGTCCGCTGTGGCCAGAAGGCAGTTTCGCGTCGCGCCTCAAGGTGCAGTCGGCGGAAAAGGAGCGGATCGCGCGGGCAGCAGCCGAACTGATCGTTGATGGTGACACCGTGATGCTCGATGCCAGCACGACGGCCTACGCCATTGCCCGCCAGATTGCCGACCGGCGCAATCTGACCATTATTACCAACGGGATGCATCTTGCGCTGGCGTTGGGGGCTAATCCGGCGATCACAACGATTGTGATCGGCGGGCAAGTGCGCGGCGATACCGGTTCGCTGACTGGCACGCTGGCCGAAGAGATGTTGCAGCGGCTGCACGCCGATAAGGGATTCTTTTCGGCGCGCGGCTTGACGGTGGCGAAAGGGTTGACCGAAAGTTCGATTCCTGAAGGGTTGTTGAAGGCCGAGATGGTGCGCCACGTTGACCGGGTGATTGCGGTGCTCGATAGCAGCAAGCTGGGCCAAACCGCGCTGACGAGCTTCTGCCCGGTTGAGGGGGTGCATCATCTGATCACTGCTGGCCCGGAAGCTGCTGAACGCAGTTCCCCTTTTACCGAGTTCTTTCCGGTCACTATCGTGTAGCGAGGAAGCTATGCAAAGTGCTCCTGTGTTGGAGATGCGCGATATTTCGCGGCGGTTCGGCAGCACGCAGGCCTTGGCCGGCGTTAGTCTGCGCCTCTACCCCGGTGAGGTGCATGCGCTGTTGGGTGAGAATGGCGCCGGTAAATCAACCCTGATCAAGATTATGACCGGCGTGTATCAGCCCGATAGCGGCCAGACTCTGCTCGATGGCCATCCGGTGCGGATCGGCAGTACGCTAGAGGCGCAGCGGTTGGGGATTGCGGCGATTTACCAAGAGCCGCTGATGTATCCCGATCTGAATGTGGCTGAGAATATCTTTATCGCTCACGCCGGGCGCGGGCCATTGGTCAATCGGGGCAAGATGTATCGCGAAGCGGAAGCGCTCTTGGCCCAGCTCGATGTGCGGCTCGATGTGCGCCAACCGGCGCGCGGCTTGAGCGTGGCCGCCCAACAAACGGTTGAGATTGCCAAGGCGTTGTCGTTGCAGGTACGTGTGTTGATTATGGATGAACCGACGGCGGCGTTGTCGGCGCACGAGGTCGAGCAGCTCTTTGCGGTTGTGCGCCGGCTGCGCGCGCAGGGGGTAGCCATTCTCTTTATTTCTCACCGGCTGGAAGAGGTGTTTGAAATTGCCGACCGGATTACTGTCTTTCGCGATGGCCGGCTGATTTCGTCGGCGCCGCGGGCTGATGTCACCGTCGAGCAAGCCATCCGCGATATGGCTGGACGCAGTGTCGAGCAGCTCTTCCCGCGTCGCCATACGGTGCGCGACGAGACATTGGTGCAAGTGCGCGATTTGGGTCGTCAAGGCGCGTTTCACGGCGTTTCATTCGACGTGCGCGCCGGTGAGGTGCTCGGTTTTGCTGGTTTGGTCGGCGCGCGCCGCACTGATGTCGGCTTAGCGTTATTTGGCATCGCTCCGGCGGATCGGGGCACGATCACGATTGCCGGCCAGCCGGTACGGATTGCTAATCCGCGCCAAGCGATGCGCCACGGCATCGCCTACGTGAGCGAGGATCGGCGCGGGCTAGGCTTGTCATTGCCAATGTCGATCGCAGCCAACATTACATTGCCCACCTTGCGCCGCTACCTTAATCCGCTGGGATTGTTGCGCCGGCCAGCCGAAATGGCCACTGCCGAAGAGTTTCGCCGCCGGCTGGCGATCCGCGCGCCCTCGGTTGAGGTGGAGGTGGGCAAGCTGTCGGGCGGTAATCAACAGAAGGTGATGTTGAGCAAGTGGCTGAATACCCGCCCCCGTCTGCTGATTCTCGACGAGCCGACGCGCGGGATTGATGTTGGCGCAAAGGCTGAGGTGCATCAGATGATCGATGACTTGGCCGCCGCAGGGATTGCGATCATTCTCATCTCTTCCGATTTGCCCGAAGTATTGGCAATGAGCGATCGGGTGTTGGTTATGCGCGAAGGCCGGCAAATGGCCATCTTTGACCGCCACGAGGCGACCCAAGAGCGAGTGTTGGCAGTGGCGATGGGCCAGCGCGATGCCGCATAGCGATGGCTGATGTGAGATGAGTAGAAACGCAGTAGGAGCGTGGTCATGCACACATGGCGACAGCGGATCCGGCCAGAGCAGATCCGCGAGCTGAGTTTGATTGGGCTGATTGTGATTGCGCTGCTGATCTTTGGTTGGCAGATCGAGAACTTTCTTTCGGCCCGCACGTTCAATCGTATTACCTCCAGCGTCGCAATTGTCGGTATGGTGGCGATTGGCCAGACGCTGGTGGTCTTGACGCGCAATATCGATCTGTCGGTGGGTTCGATCGTTGGCTTTACAGCCTACTTTGTCGGGTCGCAACTGGCTGCCAATCCCGGTCTGCCGCCGGTGATAGCGGTGGTCTTGGCCGTATTAACCGGCGGCGCGTTGGGGTTGGTGAATGGCCTGATTGTTGCCTATGGCCGGGTGCCGGCGATTATCACCACCCTCGGTACGCTGGCGATCTACCGTATGCTGCTGATCAACTATGCCAACGCGCGCACGATCACGGTCGATTCGCTGCCATCGTGGGTCGTTGAGCTGAGCCGGCAGACGCTCTTTGCGATCGGTGATTTCGCTGTCCGTCCACTGTTTGCGATCACCATCGTCACCGTGATCGGGTTTCAGTTTGTGCTGGCCTATACCGTGTTTGGCCGGCGCTTGTACGCGATTGGCTCTAACCCCGAAGCGGCTCGCTTTGCCGGTTTGCCGGCGCAACGTACCGTGTTGGCGGCGTTTGTGCTGTGCGGGATGCTGGCTGGTATGGCTGGTTTCCTCTTCCTTGCCCGTTTCGGCAACATCACCGCGGTGGCCGGGCAAGGGATCGAGCTTGAGTCGGTGGCGGCAGTCGTGGTTGGCGGCGTCAATACCTTCGGCGGTTCGGGCACGGTGCTGGGAGCGTTGCTCGGCGCGTTCCTGATC
Source organism: Chloroflexus sp. (assembly GCF_034435895.1). GTDB lineage: Bacteria > Chloroflexota > Chloroflexia > Chloroflexales > Chloroflexaceae > Chloroflexus. Next base: position 1,559 of record NZ_DAOTWH010000057.1, on the reverse strand, counting down.
GATCTGTTGGGACAGGGGTTGCTGCGCTGGCTCGGTATCAGCGAGTTTTGGCGCGATGCGCTGCTCGGATTGCTGATCCTGCTGGCAGTGGCTTCCGACTCGGTCATTTTGGGCTGGTTGCGCCGGATCTGGGCCGCACCGGCACTGCGCGCGGAGGTGAGCAATGAAGGCTAAGTTGCGCCGCCTGCTGAGCTGGGAAGGGTTGCTGCTGGCAATTTTAGCGCTGGTGGTAGTGGTGAATGCCAACCTTGCTCCGGCGTATTTGAGCTTAAACAACCAGATCAATCTCTTTCAGTTGTCGATCGAGAAGATTATAGTTGCGTTGGTGATGGCCTTTATCATCATCAACGGCGAGATCGATCTGTCAGTGGCGTCGGTCATGGGCTTGGCCGCATGTATCGTGGCAGTGCTGTTTGATCGCGGCTTCCCGATGGAGTGGGTGATCGTAGTGGCGCTGCTAGCCGGTGCGCTCTGTGGCGCCTTCAACGGCTTTTGGGTGGCATATATTGGCTTGCCGTCGTTGGCTGTCACCCTAGCCGGGATGATCGGTTTCCGTGGTGTGGCTCGCATCTTGATCGAAGACCGTTCAATCAGCGGTTTTCCGGCGTGGTTTACCGCGCTTGGCCAACAGCCATTGATTGGCCCGTTTCCTTTTAGCCTGATCCTCTTTGCGCTGCTGTTTACGCTGGCCTTGATCGTGCTGCAATACTCTGGCGTAGGCCGCTTGGTCTATATTATAGGTCACAATGCCGCCGTGGCTCGCTATTCCGGCATCGATGTTCCCCAGCTCAAACTCGGCCTCTTTATCGCTTCTGGCTTTGTCGCTGCGCTGGCCGGCGTCTTGCTCGCCGCCCGTCTTGGTGCGGTGCGCGGCAATACCGCCGATGGCTTCGAGCTCGACATCATCACGATGGTACTGCTCGGCGGGGTGAGCATCTTTGGCGGCACTGGCAATCTGGCCGGCGTCGGCCTGTCTATTCTCGTCATCCTCAACCTGCGCAATGGGATGTCTTTGCTCAATGTGACCGGCAATGTGCAGACCGGCGTGGTTGGGATGTTGTTGATCTTGTCGGTGTTATTGCCCAATCTAGCGCAGATGGCGCGCGAACGCTGGCAGCGGCGCGCCGTGTAACGAAAGGAGGTGCAAGCTGGCGTTGAGACGAGCGTTTCATCGTAGCTGATGGTTTGCGAACAGTGGTGTTCAAGCTGTACTCGTGGTGAGAGGAGTGTGCCCATGCAGGCGACCAAACGACATCTGTTCTTTGCCGTAACGCTGATCATCGCCTTGTTGTTAGCGGCCTGTACGCCGCAATCGCAGACACCTGCGCCGACGAGCGCTCCGGCGCCAACCAGCGCTCCGGCGCCGACGACGGCCCCGACCAGTGGCGTGGTCTCGGCGACCCCCGGCCTTGATATCGACATGATCCTGTTGCCCAAGTTCCTTGGCATCGCTGTCTTCGATCAGGCTTACGAAGGCGCGGCAGAGGCCCATGCCGAGCTGGGCAACCCCGGCCAATTGATCTTCACCGGCCCGACGGCTGAGAACTCGGTGGCGGGGC
>NZ_DAOTWH010000056.1:0-3181 GCF_034435895.1 Chloroflexus sp. | reverse complement strand
GGCCACCGCGCCTGCCACGCTGTAGGTAATCTGGCTGCCGCCGCTCGGCCCGGCAAACGGCCCGCTGCGGGTGTCGCCGGCCACAATCTCGACCTGCTCCGGCGGCACCCCCAGAATCTCGGCGGCCACCAGCACAAAGCTGCTATTGACGCCAGAAATATCGACCGACCCGACATGCACCCGCACCATGCCGTCGGTGTCAACCCGGCAGACTGCCGCCGCCGGCGACATGCCGCACGGCCAGCCGCCAATCGCCAGCCCAATTCCGCTGCCCGGCTGGCGTTCGCGCCAGAGTGGGTGGTTGGCGGCGGCTTCGAGCACCTTGGTCAACCCCATCGATGGCCACGGATCGTTATTGCCCATCGGATCGCCGGTGGTAGCCGCATTGCGCAGCCGCAGCTCCAGCGGATCGAGGCCCAACTTGCGGGCCAATTCATCCATCGCTGACTCGATCGCAAACGTGATCTGTGGCGCGCCGGGGGCGCGGTAGGCGCCGGCTTGCGGCTTGTGGGTCAGCACCTCGATCACGTCGATCTGCACGTTGGGGCAGCGGTAGTAGCCGCCGAGCAGCGTGCTCATAATCCCGCCCAAGGTAAACGGGTACACGCCGTTATCGTTCACGATCTCGGCCACCAGCGCGGTCAGCGTGCCAGCGCGGGTCGCGCCGAGCTTGAGCGTGATCGTGCTGGCCGGCGAGGGGGTGGTGGTGAGAAAATCCTCGCTTCGGTCAAGTATGATCCGCACGGGCCGGCCTACGGCGAGCGCCGCCGCTGCCGCCAGCGGTTCAAGAATGCCGTACTTCGCGCCAAACCCGCCGCCAACCGTCATCGGGATAACGGTCACTTGGCTGGGGCGGAGACCTAGCAACCGCGCGACTTCGTCACGCACGCCAAACTGGCCTTGCGTGCCGGTGTAGAGCGTGAGCTGCTTGCGCACCGGATCGACGTCGGCCACGACGGCGTGCGGTTCGAGGTAGCCTTGATGCACGATTGACGTGCGATAGGTTCCCTCTATCACCACCTCGGCGGCAGCCAAGGCCGCCAGCGCATCACCCCGGCTAAACTGTTTGTGTTCGTGGACGTTTGACGCCTCGTGTTCCGCCTGATCGTCACCGCGCGCCACCGCCGCATGCGCGGCAGTCAGATCGGCATCACCCTTCGGCGCACCCTGCGGCCAGATCACCGGCGCCGCCGGATCGAGCGCCGCTTCCGGCGTGACCGGGCCGGGCAGCGGCTCGTAATCAATCTGCAACGCCGCCAAGCCATCCTCGGCAGCGGCCAGACTCGTCGCCAACACCAGCGCCACCGGCTCGCCACGGTAGCGCACCACACCATCAGCCAGCGTGGTGGTTTGGCGCGATGAAGGCTGGCGGCCACGGGTGGGCAAGTCCGCCGCGGTCAGCACTGCCACCACGCCGGGCACGGCGCGGGCCGCGCTCGGATCAATGTTGGTGATGCGGGCATGGGCATACATGCTCAACGCCAATTTGCCGTGCAACAGACCGGGCAGATGCACGTCGCCGGCATAGCGGGCGCGCCCGGTCACTTTCTCGATCCCATCAACCGATTTACGTCCTTTGCCAAGGTAATGGTAGGGGGTGGAAGTGGTCATGCAAGTGCTCCCTTGTTGCGTGCATTGCCCTCATCATACCATAGTTGCCACTTGCATAACGTGGTATTCGATGCCATCGATTCGATTAGTTTTTTTGTTTTTAAGGTTGGTTAATTTTTAGAAAATCAATAACATTGCCTGTTATTCCATTTACGATTAATTAATTATAATCTTAAGGCTAGTTGCGAAAGAATTGTCTGAGCTTGTGAACTGACTGCTTTTGTTGATTAATCTTTTGGATTATAACCAAATCATTGCTAATAAGTTTTTAGTAACTTGCCCCTTTCAATAGGAATCCCACCGATTTGACGATGATATCCGCCTTGTCTACGCCGCATTGCAATTGATGCCGAGGAGATCGCTATGAAACCGCGCTTTGTGGGTCGTGCAATGTTAATCCTGCTCGTTGCGTTTATCCTGAACCTGTACGTAGGAGCGAAGGCTACAGCGTCATTCAGTTTATTGCCGATGAATGTTAGCAGTAGATACACGAACGCTATCTCTGTGAATCATACCGGTGACGCCAAAGTTGTGCTCACTAACACAGGCCGTATTCTTTATGCTGCTCCAGCAGTGGCTGGGACCGGTGATTGTTTGTCATGGGCAAATGCGTATCCGTTGCCGACAGCATTAAATCAAGCGCAAGCTGGTGATGAAGTGTGGGTGCAAGCCGGTGTGTATTATCCCGGCGCCAATCGCACCGATTCGTTTGTGCTGAAGGATGGTGTAGCGGTCTACGGCGGGTTTGCAGGGACGGCGACGAGTCGGGCGCAGCGGGATTGGCGGGCGAACGTGACGGTGTTGAGCGGGGATATTGACCGGAATGATGTGAATGCGGACGGGAACGGGATTGCGGAGATGTGGCAGGACATCCAAGGGGCGAATGCGTACCACGTGGTAGTGGCGAGCGGAGTAGGGCCAACGGCGGTGCTGGATGGGTTTGTGGTGACGGGGGGCCAAGCCAACGGGAGCGACAGCGGGCAGGCGCGTGGCGGCGGGGTGTACGTGGGCAACGGCAATCCGGTGCTGCGGAACGTAGTGTATCGTGGGGAACCGGGCGAGCGGCAATGGGGGCGGCGTGGGGTTGCGGGTGGGGGATTGCTGCTAAGCGGAGCGCGGGTGCAGGGGAATGAGGCAGGCGGTCATAGCGGCGGCGTGGCGCTGTTCAGTGCGACCGGGACGGTGGAGCAGAGCGTAATTGCGGGGAACCGGAGCGCTTGCTACGGGGGCGGGCTATTTGTGCAGGGCGGCCAAGCGACGGTGCGGAACACGCTGGTGAGCGGGAACCAGTCTGACCGGGGCGGGACGATCTATGGCGAGGGCGGGGCGCAGGTGGCGGTGGAGAGCGCAACGGTGGTGGGAAACGCCAGTGGCGGGGTGGGGCCGTACTATGCGACGGCGACGGTAGTGAACAGCATCGTGTGGGGGAACAACGGGTGGGCGCTGAGCGGGCAGGTGACGGTGCAGCACAGTGTGGTGCAAGGGGGGTGGAGCAACGGCAGCGCGGTGCTGGACGCTGATCCGCTCTTTGTAGCGCCGGTGGCGGCGACGGCGGTGCCGACGGCGGCGG
>NZ_DAOTWH010000055.1:0-21507 GCF_034435895.1 Chloroflexus sp. | reverse complement strand
CCCCTAGCCCGGCCCTTCAGGGCCGGGTGCCGGACAGATGGTCTGTCCGCCCTTCAACCCCAGCGGGAGAGGGCTGGGGGTGGGGGCCACATACCAATGGGAGCAGGGCTGGGGGTGGGTATACCGGCTCATCACAAAGCCCTCAACCGTAGCACTCGTGTATTCTGTCCACCTTTGAACGTCGGCTAGGAGGGGGCGGTTAGAACCGCCCCCTATCAATCATCCTATCGCCACATGTAAAAATCCCCCTCTTCACGCCGTTGTGAAGAAGGGGCAATGGTATAGGTTATTGGCTGGGGGACAGGGATTCGAACCCCAACTACCTGGGCCAGAACCAGGCGTTCTACCCTTAAACTATCCCCCATCGTGGTGCCGAAGGTGGGATTTGAACCCACACGAGGTCACCCTCACTACGCCCTGAACGTAGCGCGTCTGCCAGTTCCGCCACTTCGGCATGGCGCGGTTTCCCGTCGCGAAAACATAATACTACGCTCACCCCACTTTGTCAAATGGTCGGCGCAAGCGCCGCAGTGCGCTAACCGCAGCGCAATGCGCTTCTGAGCCCCGCTACCGGTCGATCGTGTTCAAGTGTAACAGCAGGTCAGGGTAGATCAGATAGAGCCGCTGGAGCGCCGGCGCGTCAATGCTCCACACCATGCTGTCGGTCAACGCCGTCACCGTCGTCCGGTACGGTTCACCCCGCAACGCAGCGCGCATCCCAAAGCAATCGCCGCTCCGCTCGCTGCTGCCAGCCGTTGCGCCGTCAAACGCTAATCGGCCCGATACCAACAAATAGCCGGTTGCGCCAATTTCACCCTGCCGGCAAAGGGTTGTCCCCGCTGGAACAGGGCGCGGGGTAAAATCGAGCGCCAGATCGAGCAATGTGGCCCACGGCAACTGCGCCAACGCCGGTTGTTGCCACAACCATTCGGCCCGGGCAAACGCATCATGCAACCCCAACCGGCGCGCCACGCCGGTAAACAAATCAGGCGCAATATGCAGCAATTGCGCTTCACTGTGCGCGCGCATCGTGCTCGTGCGCGGTTCGCCCATCAAGGCCCCCCGCTCGCCTAAGCTGTTGCCGCGCCCCAACAACCGCACCGGTTCACCGCCGACCAAAATCTCGACGATCCCGTGATGGATTACATACGCGCTGCCGTCCGAGCCATCACCTTCGTGGGCAATGATGTGTCCTGCTGGATAGGTGAGCACCGCGCATTGCTCCGCCAGCTCGGCCCGTTCAGCCGCCGGCAAACGGGCAAAGATCGGGCAAATGGTGAGAGTCTCAAACCGCTGGCGCTGTTCGTCATCGGCTACGACTTCCCCTAACCCCACAATATGCCCGCTCACTGCCACTTCTACCCGGCCAGCCAATTCATCGGCGACTTCCCAATCTTGGCGACTAGTATGGGCCAGCACTAACCGCCGGCTCTTGGCGCTCAGCTCACGCAAGAGTTGCGCGCTCGGCGTGGTATGGATAGCGCCGCCCCCCATATCATGCACGAGTACCTCTACCCCTTCGGCAAACCGGCGCAAGGCGGCCAGCCGCTCGGCACTGAGCTGGCCGCTCTGATGCAGATGCTCTAACCACGCCTCGTCGTAGCGCATGTCACCCGAATAGCCGATCCCACCCACCCGAACCGCAATGGTCGGGATCGAATGCACCGCGTAAGTCGCTTCAAACCGGTAGCCATGCACTTCCAACGGTTGGCCGGGATCAAGCGGGTAGAAGTCGAATAATTCAGCCACGGCTGCCGGCGGTAGATCGAGCATTGCCCCTAGCACGCGCAACAACGAGCGATAGATCGGCTGCGCCGTCACCAACTGCACCCGCTTGCCGCCGGCGAGAATGAGTTCCGGCAACCCAGCAATGTGATCCTCGTGCAGGTGCGAGATGATGACCAAATCCAGTTGGCGCGGCGACAAGCCCGAATGCGCCAATCGCACATTAAGATAGGCCGCCGCGTCGAATAATAACGGTTGGCCGGCCCCTAAATAGGCCAGAAAACAGGTGGTGATGCCGGTCGGGTCAAACCCGTCGCTCCCGCCAATAAACTGTAACGTAATCGTCTGCCGCACCAATGGTCGCGGCGGCGCTACCGCCAAGGGATGGGCCACACTATTGATCACGGCGGGAACGCGCGCCATCTCGACGCCTTGCTCAAGGAAGCGAAAATCGCTCCCGTCATACTCAATATGCACCGGCCCTATCTCGCCGCCGCCCTCTTCCAACGCCACGATCGTCACCATATCATCAACCGTGGGCGCGCGCCCCAACGGCGGGTAGAACGCTACCGTCTCGCATTCTTGCCGCAACCATGCCCCCGGCCACTCGGCCAGCGCCGCCGGGCCGTTGATCGTTTCGCTCAGCAAGGTATACAATCGCTGCGCCTGCGCTGCTGTCGCCGTGATCAAGGTCATCTGGCGCTGCTGGCCAAAAAAGTTGGCATAGATCAAAAATTCCACACTGGCGTAGTTAATCCCGCGCCACACAAATCCACGCGAACTAGGTTCGCTCCCCGCCGGCGCATCCGGCGGCAAGAGCACGTACGCCGGCGGCGGCAAACCCTGCGCCAACAGAAATTTCAAGCTCTCCGGCGGGCTGTTGACCAATATATTGCCGGCTGCGGTCGTAACAACATAGATGTCGTTAGGGAGACAATGCACCCGATCCGTCAGCAAAGGTTTCATACCACGCTCCTGCCGGCAACCGTCCGCAATTCTGTCTACTTAAACGCTGCCACCAGCCAAATTGATCCACCCGCACAGCGTCGCTCAATGACCATGCTATAATCGGATATAGTATAACCTTCTATGACTAAGGAGGCTAGGTGCTATGTCCGGCCATTCGAAATGGCATACCATTCGCCGTACCAAAGGCGTGAATGATCAGCGTCGCGGCCAGCTCTTTACCAAATTGGCCCGCGATATTACGATTGCCACCCGCGAAGGCGGCAGCGGCGACCCCGATATGAATTTCCGCTTGCGGCTGGCAGTGGAAAAGGCGCGCGCCAATAATATGCCGAACGAGAACATTCAGCGCGCGATCGACCGCGGCTTGGGCAAATCAAACGAAGCCACCATCGAAGAGATTTTCTACGAAGGGTACGGCCCCGGCGGTGTTGCCATTTTGATCGAAGCCGCGACCGATAACCGCAACCGCACCAACTCTGAGGTGCGCGCGACCTTCAACAAGAATGGCGGCAACCCCGGCGAACCCGGCTCCGTCTCGTGGATGTTTGAGCAGAAGGGCTTGATTACCGTTGACCTCAGCGCGACCAAGCGCGATCCCGATGAGCTGCAATTGATCGCGATCGACGCCGGCGCCGATGATGTCGTGCTTGATGACGAGACGCTCGAAATTTACTGCGAGTGGACTCAACTCAACGCCATCCGGCAAGCGTTGCTCGATCAAGGCGTGCCGATCAGCAATGCCGAGAAGATCATGCGCGCCAAGACCCTCATCCAACCCGATGAGAAGGATGCGCTGGCCGCCCTGCGCTTGATCGAGAAGCTCGAAGACCTCGATGATGTGCAGAAGGTCTATTCCAACCTCGATATTACCGCCGAGCTGGTTGCGCGCTTCGATTCATAACTTGCACTCAGCAACCGGCATTGCCGACGAGGAGCATTGTGCGCGCGCTTGGGATTGATCCGGGTACCGCAACCATGGGGTGGGGCGTGGTCGAGATGGCAGGCGGTCAACTGCATCTGATTGAGACTGGCGCCCTCACGACTCCCGCTGGTATGCCCCAACCCGAACGATTGTTGCAGCTCTATAATGGGTTGCGCGCTATCATCGAACGCCTCCGCCCCGATACCGCCGCGGTCGAAGAACTCTTCTTCGGCAAGAATGTCAATACGGCGCTGACCGTCGGCCAAGCGCGCGGGGTGGCGTTGCTGGCGCTCGCCCAAGCCGGTATTCTAGTGCATGAATATAAGCCGCTGGCGGTAAAGCAGGCTGTGGCCGGCTACGGCGGCGCTGATAAGCGCCAAATGCAAGAGATGGTGCGCCTGACGCTTGGCCTGAGCACCGTGCCGCGCCCGGATGATGCCGCCGATGCGCTCGCGATCGCGATTTGTCACGCCTATACCGCGCCTAACCTGCAACGGTTCGGGTTATCGTCGTGAGGCAGCCGCGAGCGGGAATACAGACTGCTGGCCCGCCACCTCCCACCGGTGCTTTAGGGGCGGAAAGAACGTGTGGTCGCGCACAACCGTTGATCGCTGTGCGATGCCGTCAAGCCCCGTGCTGTGCGCCCCATCACCCCTCCCCCAGCGGGGGAGGGGCAAGGGGTGGGGGCATCAGCCCGCGCAACGGGCTTCGCACCCCTATCAGGGCCGGGTGCCGGATCAGATGGTCTGCCCACCCCTGAACGTCAGCGGGAGCGGGACTAGGAGTGAGGACCATCAGCCCGCGCAGCGGGCTTCGTAATCCTAGTCCGGCCCTGAAGGGCCGGACTCCGGATGGGCGGTCTGTCCTCCTCTGAACGTTAGCGGGAGAGGGGCTGGGGGTGAGGGCAAACCAAAGCATCTCAAAGCTATCAACCACATCTATGCTCATAGGTTCTGTCTACCCTTGAACCCACCAGAGCGCGGGCCGCTGGCCCGCGAACAGAACTCAGCGTCTGCAGCTCGCAGATACACGCTATAATATGCACTAGAACATACATTGTTTAGATTCATCAACCTTTTGCGTCTCTTTGAGGCTATCCTCAATCACCGCTATGGCTTCTCGTCGCCGTCCCGGCGCTCCCGCCGATTTTGAAGAGATCCGTCCCAACCTCTTCCTCATCCACAACCCGGCGCTTGGCCCCGTCTTGCGCGGTGAAGGCGAGCGCGAGGGGTTTCATTTTCACCTCACCAGTTGGCGGCGAGCCGGTCTACTTGGCCGGCTCGCCAGCCGCGGCTTCGTCACCTTGACCATCCCCGACCGGATCGCCGCCCTCCCCGCGCCGCCGTCAGCGCCACTCGGCCCGTTGCGCCATCTTACCATCAGCGCCAAGCAGCAACTCAGCGTGCTTGATCTGAATGCCCCCAACGGCTGGCGTAGCTTGCTGGTCAGCCCCAATGGTGCGCTCGAATTGCCGGAAGGTCAGATCGTGCGTCGGCGTCACGGACGCGGGCCGGCTGACTATCTGCGCATCACGGCCACCGGCTGGCAAGCGCTGCCGGTTGACGAGGCGATCTTGGCTGCTTATGGCCAATTGCCCGATCCGCCAATCCTGCGCCTTGCCCCCACCGCTGAAGGCTGGATGATGCCTGAAATTCCACTGCCAGAGGCGTACCGCAACGTGCTCGGCATAATCGCTCAACCCCACCCCGCCGGCTGGCTGCTGGCCGGCGATTTGGAGCGCGAATGGGGTGAAATGATAGTAGCCAAATTAGGGGTGAAGGTAGGGGCGGTGCTGTGAACCGCCCCTAACCCAGCGAGCGACACCGTGCCGGGGCGGTGCTGTGAACCGCCCCTCCCGCATCACGGCGCGACAAACCGTCCCTGCCACGTCTTGATCAGGGCAATCGTATCTTGCGCGCGCAGATACGACAACCGCGGGCTCCAATCGGGGTTGAGGATGCCGAAGGCAGCCTGCTCGTGGTTCGGATTGCCTTGTTCGCCCCAGAGCACGGCAAAATTGATGTTCCAGAGGAACATGTTACCCACAAACGGATAGTTATCGTACACCCGCAGCATCGCCGCGCGGATATATTCTGCCTGTTGCTCTGGCGTCACGTAGTTGCCGAACTCATAGCCCGGCGTGTTATTCGGCGTCGCCCAGCCGTACTCGGTAATCCAGATCTCTTTATCGCCCATCCCGTACTGTTCCATCCACTTGCGCACATTCTCGACGTGGCGGAAATAGTGCGTCTCGTGGTCATTCCAGCAGCGATCAGGCGCCGGCTTGCAACCGGGAATATAGCTGGGATTGTCAGGCCAGAGCGTATCGGGCGGATTCGCCGCGCCGCCCGGATGCACCGCTTGCACGTCAAAGTAGTTGCGCACTTCACCATTGTTGTAGGTGTACATCAGGCGGTAGAACTCTTGATCCGAGAGCGCGATGGCCGGATTCGTCACACCGCTCGACGATGACGCTGCCGCCAGCACGATCGCATCCGGCTTCAGCGACTTAATCCGGGTGTACGCCGCCTTCAGAATCTCCACGTAGTGCCCGACATCTTCCGGCACAATTTCGCCGCCGTTCTCGACCGCCAGATTCGGCTCATTCCAAATCTCATACGCCTGAATCTTATCGCCATAGCGGCGCACCATCTGCTCAAGGAAATTGGCCAGCGTCTCAGGGTCGTCGGGCAAGCCATTAGTCGCGTTGTAGGCCGTTGGCGACCGCACCACATTCACCAACAACTTAATCCCAAACCGGTTGGCGGCGTCCACAATTCGATCCAGCTCATCCCAGCCATAGATGCCCTTGACCGGATCCTCAATATCCATCCAGACCACCTGCTGGCGGAACCAGTCAAAACCGGCATTTTTCGTCAACTGCAATACTCGATCGCGGTCGGTGTAATAGAGGTGACCGACGATGCCAAACTCAAGGTAATCAGGATTGACCGGTACTGGCGTCGGTTCCGCCGGGGTCGCCGTCGGTTCGACCGGCGCTGCGGTCGGCGCCGCCGTGGGTACAGCAGTTGGCGCTACGGTCGGCGCCGTCGCGGTATCAGGAGTCGCTACGACAGCCGCAGTCGGCACGTCACTAACGGGCGGATTGGCCGTTGCGCCGCCACATGCCGCCAATAAGGCAGCCAAGATCATCACGATTAGCGCCAGCGCTGGCCAGCGCCGGGAATGAAACCTGTTCATACACACCTCAATCAATCTGTTGTTGTCGAATTCGTGTTGGTAGAGCAAAACGCAGTCTTACCCCTCCTAATCCTTCGGCATCGCCTGAATAGCAAACCACGCTGGACGCGGGCTCCAATCGCCGTTAATCACGCCAAACGAGGCCTGCTCGTGCAACTCGTTGCCCTGCGCCCGCCACGGTACGGCAAAGTTCAGGTTCCACAGAAACATTGCCCCCACCCACGGCGCATACTCGCGGCGACCGATCTGGAAGGCGCGCACGATCCATTCAGCTTGCCGCTCGAACGAGGTCGAGTTGCCGTACTCGTAACCCGGCGTATTATTGCGCGTTGCCCATCCAAACTCGGTAATCCAGATCTGTTTGTCGGCCAAGCCGTTCTGTACCAACACATTGCGAATATCTTCAACGCGACGGAAGTAGAATTCGCGGCTCGTGCGCCATTCGGGGCCGGGGCCGGGCCGATCGGGCCAGAGCGTATCAGGCGGATTGTAATGGCCGCCGGGATGCACAGCAATGGCGTCAACATTGGCGCGGAACTTGGGGTTGGAAGCCATCGAGCGCATATACGAGGTATCGCTCAACGCGATATTCGGATTGTTGGTCTCGGTGCTGGTTGGCGCGCCGCTGACCACAATCGCCATAGGGTCATTGGCTTTAATCGCCTTGTAAGCGACTTCGAGCAGATCAACGTAGTAGCTTGCGTCGGCCACCCGCCCGCCAACGCCGCCATCGCGGGCGCAGTCGCCGCCGTTCTCACAAGCGCGGTTCTGCTCATTCCAAATTTGGTATGCCTGCACCCGCCCCTTATAGCGTTTCGCCATCTCACCCATAAAATAGGCGAAATCCTTAAAGTTTTCGCGCCGCGGCATACCATTGCTGCCGTTCGCAGTCGCCCAACTCGGCGCAGCGACCACGCTGAGCAACAGGCTCACGCCTTGCCGGTTGGCGTCGGCCACAATGTCATCGAGTTCGGCCCAATAGATCGCGCCCGATCGATCGTGTAAGTCCATCCAGCGCACCTGCTGGCGAATCCAGTAGATACCGGCATCACGGCTCATCTGCAAGACGCGGTTGCGATCTTGCCATGCCGTGCCCTGCCCATAGAGATGGGCGTTGAAGCCATAGATAAATTGGCGCGGCAATGACTGGTCAGGCGGGCGATAGTTAAACGCCGGATTGGTGCGGTGGCGCAGATCGCGATACTCATTCCCCAACAAGCCCAGCAGAATCCGGTAGCGGGGGTCAGGCTCATCAGGGTGCCACTCCATGCGCTGGCGCTCGAAGTATTGCACCCAGTAGATCTCGCCGGTGGCCTGATTGCGCTCTTGGAACTGCTCGGAGAGCGGATAGCCAAACACCTCAAGGCCGCCGTTGTTAAGCCAGAAGGTGCGGAACGGCGCCGGACTGTTGCGCAGCGTATGGCCAGTCTGCGCAAACCACGTGCCGTCACCGGGATCAGGCACGCGCTGGAAGGGCGGCTCATTCTCGCGCCCTTGCACGAGCCGGCTGCCCAACAACCGGCCCAAAATGTAGTAGCGATTGTTCTGGACGCCGAAGTTTTCAGGGTGTTCTTCGAGGATGGCGCGCTCGAAATACTGAACGCGATAAAACTTGCCCGGCTCGGTAAAGCTCTCTTCGATAAACGGCTCTGAAATTGGGTAGCCGAGCACAAAGAGCGCATTGGGCGTGTTCTTCCACGCCTCTAGAAACCAATTGACCGCGCTATGCCCAGTTTCGGGAAAATAGCGGGCCTGATACGGCGGATAGGTATCGGGCACGCCGCCCTGCGCTGCACCGGGCTGAGGCCACGCCAGCAATGAAACCGCCAGTATCAACAACCCCAGCGCAGCAAAGATCCGTCGTGTCATGCAGAATCTCCCTTACTTCATCACTCCGCGCCATTGCGGCATGATCGCGGCGATCAGCCCGCATCGTTCATGGTAGCAAATCCTCACCGAAACCGAATTGAGCTTTGCCTGATACGTGACTGGCAAATCACAGGCAAGCTGAGACGATAGCCGGTGAAGAACCACGGCGATTATACCCGCCTGTCTGATTCAACGTCAAGCGCACAACATCGGTTCCCGGCGCCAGTGCAGCCGGCTCAGCGATTCCTCAGCCACAGCCCTTTCCGATCGCACAAACGCAGATTCCGCCGTCCCAGTGCAACAAAACCCCTGCCCCCAACGTACAATGTTCAGCAACGCTTTCCATCTGCCACGCGCAGCCTCCACCGCAGTGAAATGGTGATTGTATGAGTACCGTATTGCAGGCGCTTAGAATCATGGCCGCGTATTTCATTTCAGTCACCATTTGGAGCCTGTTCAACATCCACGGCTTCGCGCTCAACCTCCGGCAAGCTGGCGGGCAAACGGCAGCGCAATGGCGCGGACTCCGGCGCGGCGTCGCCTACGACGAGAGCTTTGCCGTCCAATTACCGTTTCACGGACGCTGGAAGGTAGTCAACGGCGGGGTTGATCAGCAAACCTCGCACTCATGGGGTCTGATCAGCCAGCGATATGCGTATGATTTTGTGATCGTTGATGAAGCGACCCCGGTCTGACCTACCGCGGCGATCCGCGCCAACCGGCCAACTACCTCGCGTTCGGGCAACCAGTGCTGGCCACCGCCGATGGCATCGTCGTCGCCGCGCGCAACGACATTCGCGACGATCCCCGCGCCGGCACGGGCTGGATCGATATCACCACGCCTGATCTGCGCGGGAATTACGTCATCATCAATCATCACGAGCACGCCTACACCCTCTATGCCCACTTGCAGCAGGGCAGTGTGTGCGTTGCTCCCGGCGCAACCGTGCGTGCCGGCCAACTGATCGGCGCGTGCGGTAACTCTGGCCATTCCAGCGAACCGCACCTGCACTTTCAATTGCAAGATCGAGCCGACTTCTTTACCGCCATCGGGCTGCCGATCGCCTTTCGCCATGTGCTGCGCAGTGACCGCAACGGCACAGCATGCCTTGCCCACGGCTTCATCCAGCGTGATCAGACCGTCGAGCCTGCGCCAGCCGGCTGCCCAGCGCAGGCCGTCGAAACGGTCACAGTAGCAAAACCGACGGTAGGCGAATTCATTGGCGGAATCGTGACGTTCGGGTTGGTAGTACTTGGCTTCTTCGCGATCATCGCGCGCATCATCGAGGCCGTAATCTGACGCGCCGCCTACGGCTTAAGGGGCATCTGCACGCGCGCTATTTGGCGCAAGCGGGGCGACTGTTCCCACAACCGTTCGCGCCGCATCATCGCCACGAAGACATCAACAATCTGCGCATCCCAATGGCTGCCCCGCCCGCGTTGAATGACTTGGAGCGCCTGTTCGGGATCAAGCGCCGCGCGATAGGCGCGATCGGCAGTCAGCGCCTCGAAGGCATCGGCAACTGCCAAAATCCGCGCGCCGAGCGGAATTTCATCACCCCGCAGGCCCAATGGATAGCCATTGCCATCGACTCGCTCGTGGTGGGCGGCAATCAGCGGCAATATATCGCGCAACCCGCGAATCTGTTCGAGGATACGCACGCCGATTTGGGGATGGCGGCGCATTTGAATCAGCTCTTCGGCAGCCAGCGGCCCCGCCTTGAGCAAAACATCGTCGCGCACTCCGATCTTGCCAATGTCATGCAACAACCCGGCATAATGAATCCGCTCGATTTCAGCCTCGCTTAGGCCCAACTCCATCGCCAAGCGGACGGCATAGCGCGTGACTTGGCGCGAATGGCCGTAGGTGTAGGAATCGCGCGCCTCGATCGCGCCGACCAGCGCCGCAATCATCTGCTCGTATTGATCTTTGAGCGCGCGGTACAGCCGGGCATTGTCAAGAGCGGCGGCGATCTGCGACGCAAAGACTTCGATCAGATGCCGTTCGGCGGCATCAAAGGGCGGTTGTTCATCAGAGCGCGCCAAATCAAGCATGCCAATCGCCCGATCGCGACTGCGCAACACCACTTCGATCGAACGTCCCTGCGATGTGGTTGACAAGGCAATGAGACGACGATGCGCAACAGACAGCGTCCGTTCATCAACCGCAGCCAACGGCAAATTATTGCCCGCCGCAGAACCGATCAGTACCACTAAGGTCTCATCATTGGCATCAATCAGCGACAAGCCAATATGAATGGGCGCAAAACGCCGGCCCACGAACTCGACCAAACGAGCGGTCTGCTCTTCAATATCAAGTGAGGTAGCGATCGCTTGGCTAAACTGGTACATCAACACCAGATCCGACAGGCGTTCTTTCTCGCGCTGGATCCGGCGTATCTCCAAGGCGGTGCGGATCGTTTTTTGCAACTGCTCGGCATCAACCGGCTTGGCAATGTAATCAAGCGCCCCAAGCTTCAACGCCTCGCGCGCCGTTTCAACCGTCGCATTCGCCGTCATGACAATAACGTCAGTGTCGAGATAGTGAGCGCGCAGATGGTGGATCAAGGCAATCCCATCAACGTGCGGCATTTGAAGATCGGTCACCACGAGATCAAAGGATTGTTGTTGCAGTATCGTGATCGCCGCCAACCCGTGCTCGGCGACAACCACGTCATATTCACGCCGCAGGAGGAGACGGCAAAACTCGCGGATATTGATCTCATCTTCCACAACGAGGATCCGGGGGCGGGCAATCGGAGCAGGACTTGCATAATCCGCCATACGAGAGGCTCCTCAGATCGACAACAGGCAGGCGCAGTGCATGATCATTTACTACTCTAAGGTAGTATAATCATGCCAACGTTGCACCAAGACTACAGCAGCGCCGTGGCTGATGACAATACTGCCATTAGTATGCTGAATTGACGGCACCGCCGATCAGAGCGTGCGCGGCGCCGGCCCTCACGATTCCGCTTGATTACGGCGAGCGAAGTAATTTTGCAACCGCCGCTCAAGCTCATCAAAATCGAACGGTTTGGTTAAATATTCGTTCACACCGGCGCGGAGGGCATTCTTCTCGGTGTCGGGGGTGCCGAAGGCTGTCACCATAATAACATAGACTTGCGAGCGATTCTGGCGGAGCGTGCGTACCATCTCGATGCCTCCCATGCGCGGCATATTCATGTCAGTGATAATCACATCACAATCATGAACCGCCAACTTCTCAAGGGCATCAATCCCATCCTCGGCTTCGATCACATCGTAGCCGCTATTCCGCAGCAAAAACCGGTACAACCGGCGCGTTGCGGCATCATCTTCAACAACTATGATCGTGGGAGGCACGGCGCACTCTCCTCGGCTGCTAGGTCGCCCTAACTGACGTGAGCCAGATTCTCTTTCAGGATCGCGGCTGAACGCTGGAAGAGCGCGACTTCTTGTTCCGACAAAGGCAAATTGAGCACCTCTTCCGCGCCATCGCGACCGACGATCGTCGGCAGGCTGATGGCAATGTCAGTCACGCCATACTGGCCGGTCATCAGGCTGCTGATCGTCATGACCGTATGTTGGTCGCGCAGCACCGCTTCAGCAATTGAGAGCAAGCCCAAGCCAATCGCATAATAGGTTGCCCGCTTGCGCTTGATAATCTCATACGCGGCATTGCGTGTCTGTTCGAGAATGGCATCGAGCGCTGCTTGGTCGTACCCCTGCCCATTAGCACCAACAAAATCGACCAACCGGACGCCGGCGATATTCGCCAGACTCCAGAGCGCTAGTTCGCTATCACCATGTTCACCAATAATATAGGCGTGTACCGAGCGCGGATCAACCCCGTAATGTTGGCCGAGCAAGTACCGGAAGCGGGCAGTATCAAGGATGGTGCCCGACCCGATCACCCGATTGGCTGCCGGGCCAGCAATCTGAGCGCCGATCGTGGTGAGGATGTCAACCGGGTTGGTGGCTACCACAATAATGCCATCATCGTTAGCAACAAGAATGGCCGGGATAATCTCGCGGAAGATGGCGGCATTGCGGCCAAGCAGGTCGAGGCGGGTTTCACCGGGCCGCTGGTTGGCGCCGGCAGCGATGACGATCAGATCGGCGCCGGCTAGATCGGCATAGGTACCGGCATAGATCCGCATCGGGCGCACGAAGGGCAAGCCGTGGTTGAGATCCATCGCTTCACCTTCGGCGCGGGCATGATCAATATCAATTAGCACCAACTCGTTGGCGAGGCTACGCTGCATCAGCGCATACGCAAAGGACGTGCCAACCATCCCTGTGCCAACCACGCCAACTTTTCCGGTGCGTTTTCGTAAACTCATGCGCAACCTCCTATCACCTTCTCTCTTAATCATACCATATCGCACTGGAGGTTGCGCATCCGGCTCCGGTGATCGAGCGACGTCATCAATTTGTTATCTGTAAGCCACCATGCCATGAGATACTAAAGAGGTGGGTGATCGCCCGCCCTACCAACGTTGTACAATTGTCTATACTACATGAGTATCTCAACGATATGCCGCGAGATCGCGCTCTTCAATCGTTGGCATATAGCGCGCCATTTCGACCATTTTAAAGATTTTCTGGTGATGTGGCGTCACATTCATCGCAAAGAGCTGATATCCCGATTTACGCGCATTCACCACAAATTTCAGCAATGCTGAAATACCGGCTGAATTGATAAACGAGACTTCACTAAAATCGAGCACGGTAATTGGACGCATCTCTTGGCATTCAGCAGCAATGGCAGCAGCCGAAATCGCATCAACGCTCGTGGTCAGGATGTGGAGCACCACCACATCACCAAACTCTTCCCGTCGAATAATATCGCTCATTGTTGCCGATCCTTCCGATATAGACGGAGCGTAAGCACCGTGCCTTGCTGTGATGAATCCACTTCGTAATCATCGACCAGCGCGCTGATCAGATACATCCCGAACCCGCGCAAGTAGCCGGCATCAAGAAGCTCATCATCGATCACACGGCGCGAGAAATCGAGCTGCTCGATCCCTCCGCCTTGATCGCTGATCCGGATTTCGAGCTTATCGCCATCGATATCAAAGACCACGCCAACCAGCTTCGCTGTATCGCCGCGATTGCCGTGATCAATCGCATTATTAACAGCCTCACTCACTGCAAGTTTCAGATCTTCGACCCGTTCCGGGCTCAGGCCAGCGGCGCTGCCGATTTCAGCCGCGCTGGCGCGCACCACTCGTTCGAAGATCGGAATTGACGGAATTCGCAGCTCTACTCGTTGCATGCTTGTGCCTCTACGCGCGTTGCTCGATTCGCACCGAATCTTAGAGTAACGAACGGAGCAAACCAGAGTATTGCCAAATTACGAGGAGAGACGAGAGGCCGAGTGAGAACGTGGCCGCGTCCCTCCATGCATCGTCGCCGTCTGACGCACGAGATGATCATACCGGCGCAGGTAGGCTTTGCCCAACGACGTATTGCCAACTTGCAGATAACAGGCGCCGAGGTAGTAGAGGGCTTGCGCATGACGTGGATTGCGGCGCAGCACCTTTTCAAACAGCGGGATAGCGCGAGCCGGCTCAAGCAATTCTTTATAGCAGAGGCCGAGCATAAACTGGGTTTCGAGATCGTCGGGCCACTGGTCAAGTACTTGTTGAAACTCGCGCGCAGCCAGATCGTAGCGACCGCGCCGGATGTACATGTACCCCAGATCGAAGCGCAGCGAATGGGCATCAGGGGCTAATTGAACAGCTTTGCGCCACGCGGCCAGCGCCCACGTATCACGCCCCAACGAGTTGTAGACGAAGCCAAGCAGGTAGTGGGCCTGCGCATCGGTGGGCATCAGTTGCACCGCCCGCTCGAAGGCGCGCGCCGCCTGCGCATTCATCCCCATATCGTAGAGGAGTTTGCCCATCTGCAAGAAGAGCTGGCCGTGGTGCGGATTGAGGCGAGCGCAGGCGAAGAGAATTTCGTAGGCCTGTTTCGGCTTCTTTTGCAAACGCAAGATGGCGCTCATACGCAAACGAGCATCGACATAGTGACGATGTTGCGGCGGAACCTGTTCGTATTCGGTGTAAGCTTCCTCAAACCGGCGCTGGCGCGCGAGCAGATTGCCTAAAAGATAGCGGGCCGCATACTCTTGGGGCCGCCACTGCAACAAGGCGCGATAGATCCGCTCGGCCTCCTCTTCGTAGCCTTGTTGCTTGAGGGCTTGGCTCAAGCGGTAATACCACTGCGCAACCTCTTCTTCGCTGCGGTTGACCAGCGGCTCGTCGGGCACCGGCTCCGGCGAAACAAAGGTTGGTTCAACCCGCAACGCCTCGGCAAAGCAACGCTGAGCCAATTCATGCGCGCCGTGACTTTGGTGCATCAAGCCCATGTAGTAGCGCGGTTCGGCGGCTTGCGGGCGAGCGTTGCAGGCGCTGCTAAAGTGAATGTACGCCCTGCCGGCGTCGTCAATCCGCTGGTAGCAGCGGCCAAGCGCAAAGTGGGCTTCGTAGAGGTTGGGGTTGTGCTCGAGCGTCTCTTTAAAGGCGGCGATCGCCCGATCGATCTGGCCGAGCGCGGCAAACGCTACCCCAAGGTTGTAGTGGGCTTCAGCAAGTTGCGGATCGGTCTGCACCGCCTCAAGATACTCGCGCAACGCCTCTTCCCAATGTTCCTGAAACGCAAGCGAATTGCCAATATATAGATAGATGATAGCCCGTTCCCGCTCGTAGATTTGGGCCTGCTCTTCACCATCGACATACGCGGCGATGAGCGCCGCTTTGAAATGTTCGATCGCATCGGCATAGGCCGCGCGCAGGTATGAACGCATCCCCTGACTAAACGCCGCCCCTAGCCGGGTGCCGGTCATGAACCGTTCGCTACCGCTGAAGGTGTCAAGGTCGAGGGGCATAAATTGGAGTTCGTTGGTTGACGCCATAGATCACCTCGGCGACCAGACAGATATTAATTTCTACTATAACATGCCCCTCGCCCTCCGTATATTGGAGAATCGTCATTTAGACGTATACGACAGTATATAGTTTTCTTTACAAGCGGCGTGGCTAGGGCAGGTATACCCACCTGCCCCAACGAAGCAATCGTGGCGATTACGCAACCTCGCGGTAATCATCTAACGTCAACCGGATCTGTTGGATCAATTCGCGCGCCAAGCCACGGCCCAACATGGCCTGTGCCGGCGCTTGCAGACGGGGCAATAGATCACGCCATACCTCGGCGTCTGCCGGAACGGCGCCGGCAAAGAGGGTATCCCACAACGGTTCGAGTCGATCGCTGCCGACGACATCCGCGATCACGCTGCGGATTTCCGCGGTGAGATCGAGCAAGCGCCGCCGCAAGATCACCATGGTCACATCATCGCTCAGCACGCCGTTCGTCCACGATCGCACTTCATGCACAAGCGCAGCAGCCAGCGCGCGCGGTTTGCGCTGGGGTTGCGCCATCACCAACTCAGCCAGCCGCTCGAAGCCTAAGATTTGGCCATCGGTGCGCTCGGCTTCAATCAGGCCATCGGTGTAGAGCAACAGGCTCTCACCGGGGGCAATGGCGGCGCTTATCTCGGTGTATTCGCTCTCATGATCTACTCCTAACGGCAACCCGCTGACTTCTAATTCGTAGAGCTCGTCAGTCACTACCAGCGGGAAGGTATGCCCGGCATTAGCGCAACAGATCACACCACTCCGCGGTTCGAGCTGCAGGTAGAGCATAGTTACCATGCCATGCGGAATCTCGCTCAACACACTGCGATTGACGGCAGCCAACGTGGTCGCCGGATCAGCGTTGCGGCGCGCTTCGTGCCGGAAGACGGTGCGCGCCACCGCCATACGCAACGCGGCGGGCAACCCCTTGCCGCTGACATCGCCGATCATGATGCCGTGCTTCCCATTGGCCAACGGCAAAAAGTCGTACAGATCACCGCCAAGATCGCGAGCCGGCAGCGAAATGGCCGTCACTTCCCAGCCGGGCAGGTGCGGCGCCGCCTCTAACAGCAAGCCCTGTTGAATATCGCGGGCCAATTGCAATTCTTGTTCGATCTCGCGCGCCCGCCGCTGGGCTGCTTCATCAATGACCGGTGGTGGTGGCGGATCGGGCGGCGCGGCGCTGCGCCGTGCGGTGATCAGACTACGCGAGTGATGCGCCAAGAGACTCGGCCACGTCCGCCGCCGGATCACGAGTCCGGATAATACACGACCGTTACGGGCAGCCATTTAACGCTCTCCATCGAGCCGGCCAATCCAACGCCGGCAACTCTCGGCCAGCCAATGGGCAGCCACGCCTTCCAGCAGGTGATCGGGTGGCAACGTGACCAACAATCGCTCTGCATTCCGGTATTCACGCACTGCATC
Source organism: Chloroflexus sp. (assembly GCF_034435895.1). Lineage (GTDB taxonomy): Bacteria > Chloroflexota > Chloroflexia > Chloroflexales > Chloroflexaceae > Chloroflexus. Next base: position 4,491 of record NZ_DAOTWH010000055.1, on the reverse strand, counting down.
GGTCATCCGTCCCGTTTGGCGGTAGCATTCGGCAAGGTGAAACGCTACCAACGGCGATTCGGTGCTCAGATAGCGAGCCCGTTCAAAATGACGAATGGCCAACGGCAGTTGTTGCTGCCGCTCGTAAATCAACCCCAGCAAGATGTGCGCCTCAGTGACCAACGGATTCAACTCGAGCGCGCGGCGCGCTTCAGCCAGCGCCAGATCGAGATCGCCTCGATTAGCATGGGCCTGCGCCGCTAATGCCAACACTGCCGGCGCGTGGCGTCCGGCCAATGGTGCGCGGGCAAACATGTCGAGCGCCGCCTCAAGCTGCCCGCTGTCGATCAAGCGCCGGCCCTCATGAACCACCGCCTCATCGGTAAACAATGGCGCACCCGCCACTGATGGCGCCGCCGGACGCAAACGACCCGATCGAGGCGACTGGATGGGCCGTTTATCCGTCGGCGCAACTGTTGCGCGTTGCCGTGGCGGATCTTTCCGGTACAGAAACGCGCCATCAACCGCGACCGGACGTAGCCGGTCAAAGATATTCCACAACGTTTCGGAAAAACCGAGGCAGAGGGTGCCGCCATCAGCCAAAATGTCGTAGAAGCGCGACATCAGGGCGCGGCAGGTATCAATTGAGAAATAGATGGTCACATTTTGGCAAAAGAGAATGTGCGTCCCGCTCGAGGCAGGGGGGAAGGGTTCCAGCAGGTTATGCTGCCCAAACGACACCAACCGACGCACCCGTTCGTGGACAGCCAAGCCATCTCCAGCAGGAACAAAGAACCGCGCGCACTGCACCGGCGTCACATTAGCCAGCGCGCGGCCACGATACACCCCGTGGCGCGCCTTATCAAGCGCGGTGGCGCTGAGATCGGTAGCCAGAATCTCGATCGGGCGCGGTAGCGGTTCCCCCAGCGCCTCGAGCGCAGTAATCGCAATCGAATAGGGTTCTTCACCGGTAGCGCAGCCAGCGCTCCAGATTTTAATCGGCGCTCCCGGCGGCAAGGTTGCATGCAAGGTGGGTAATAAGGTTTTACGCAGCGCCTCAATATGGGGCCGATTCCGAAAGAACACCGTCTCGTGATTGAGCAACAGCTCGGCCAGTTGTTGTAATTCAGCCCGATCAGCGCCCAGCACGAGATCCGCCACGTACTGCGCCGGCGCGCGTCGCGCGGCCGCAGCGCGCCGTTCGACTGCGCTGCGCAACGTGATTAGCCGCGCATCGTCAAGCAACACGCCACAGTAGCGCGCCAACAAATCGCGCAAGGCGATCAGCGATTCCGGCGGCAATGTCATACAATGCTCGCAGAAGCAGAAAACCGCTCACGCAACACGGCGAGAATCTGATCGGGCGACAAAACCAGTTCCGCCGCTCCTAATTCAATCGCTGCTCGCGGCATGCCGAAGATGGTGCAACTCGCTTCATCTTGGGCGATGGTCAACCCGCCGGCCCGCCGGATCGCGCGCATGCCCACTGCGCCATCACGCCCCAAGCCGGTGAGCAAGACCCCCACTGCACTTGCGCCGTATAATTCGGCGACTGCGGTCATGGTAATATCGATTGATGGTCGTTGGAGCAGCAGCGGCGACATGCTCAGCCGCACCGTCCCATCAGGTTTGATCAGCAGATCAGCCCGATCGGGTGCAAGCAGGGCCATACCGGGGCGCACTGGCCGTCCCTCGGCGGCTAGTTCGATCGGAATAGCGCTCTCCTCGGCCAGCCATTCGGCCATCCCGGCGCCAAACCCCTGCGCGATGTGCTGCACCACCAACACTGCCGCCGGAAACTGCGCCGGCAATCCGGCCAACAATTGGCGTACGACCTTGGGGCCGCCGGTAGAAGCGCCTATCACGATCACCGGAAACTGGCTAGGAGCAATCCGCGGCCCGCGCGTGTGATGCGGCGTCTCATGCAGGATGGAGCTAAGTTCGGGCGGTGGGTGACGACGACCACGCAGATGGGTGACTACTTTCACCCGCGCCAACAGTTTCACCCGCCGGATCAACATGCGGCGCAGATGATCGAGCGATCCGCTATCGGTCAAGCGCGGCTTTTCCATGACCTCGAGCGCACCGGCGGCCAACGCTTCAAATGAGGTGTTGGCGTCTTTCCCGCTAACCGCCGCCGACAAGACCAAAATCGGCGTCGGATGGTACGCCATAATCTGGCGCGTTGTCTCGACCCCATCGAGCACCGGCATGCGCACATCGAGCGTGATCAGATCAGGCCGAAGCTCGGCAGTCAGCGCAATCGCGGTCTTGCCATCGCCGGCCTCACCGACAACTCGAATAGCCGGATCGCTTTCCAAGATTTGGCGCAACAAGCGCCGCATCAGCGCCGAATCATCGACGATCAGGATGCGCAGCGGGTTAGTCATGGGTATCTACTCGCCGGGTATGCCGCCATTGGCTGCGCTGCTATTCCATATCTAACACCAACCGAACCCGATTCGGCAGATTGAGGAGATCGATGTCTTTGTTCAAATAATCATCAACGCCAGCCTCAAACGCGGCGCGCTTATCATCCAACGAGGTCAGCATAATGATGCGCAAATCATCAAGGGCCGGATTCTCGCGAATGCGCCGGCACACCTCGTAGCCATCAATGCCGGGCATTTGCACATCGAGCACCAGCAGATCGGGCGGCTCGGCGGCAATTGCTGCCAGCGCCTCTTCACCGCTATGCGCAAGCTGAACGGTGTAGCCGTACATCTCAAGCCGCATTTTGACTATGTCAGTAACGAGACGGCTATCATCGACGACCAGAATGGTTGGCATAGCTACTCCTCGCGGCCAAGCAGTTGCTGAATCACCTTCAGCAAGCTGTCTTGATTAAACTGGCTCTTCACGACGTAGGCCTGCGCCCCTGCTTCGAGACCGCGGCGACGATGTTCTTCAGAGGCAAGGCTGGTAATCAGCACGACCGGCAGTTCCGAGAGGGCTAACTCGCGCCGGATCCGAGTCGTGAGGGTAAAACCATCGACACGAGGCATCTCGATATCACTCACTACCAGATCGTAGGTCGTGGAACGTAGCCTGTCAAGCGCATCGGCCCCATCAATTGCGGCAGTCACGTCATAGCCGGCTGATTGAAGAATACTGCGCAATAACTCGCGGGTGATGAACGAGTCATCAACCACAAGCAGGCGCGCTCGCCGGGGTTCTTCGCGCAGCGACTGGCTGAGTACTGGCAGCGCTGCCGCGCGCCGCGCGCCGCCTTCGATGAGTTGGAGCGGATTGATCAGCAAGGCGAGACCGCCATCACCGAGCTGCACAGCGCCACTGAGGGCCGGACGGCGGGCGAAGAGTGGGCCAAGCGGTTTGACGACCGCCTCGCGCTCGTCGAGCAGAGCATCCACCAATAGGGCAATGCGCCGTTGGAGCGCCTTGAGCAACAACGCCGGCGCGCGCGGATGGCGTGCCAGCGGCGAGTCGACGTTTATGCCTAACAGTTCGGCCAATGACAGTAGCGCCACGGTGCGCTGTTGGTAGGCAACGGTCGGTTGGCCATCGATCAACTGCACCTGATCGCGCCGCACCCACAAAATACCCCGAATCGTCGCCGCCGGCAATGCCAGCATCTGGCGACCAGCTTGCACCAACAACACCCGGCTGGTAATCAGAGTGAGCGGGATAGTCAGGGTGACGGTTGTGCCTTGGCCTACACTAGAATCGACCCGTACCTGTCCGCCGAGTTCGAGCAAATTGGCGCGAACGATGTCCATCCCCACGCCGCGGCCAGAGATTTCGGTCACGGTGCGGGCGGTTGAAAAACCCGGCTGGAAGATCAAATCCAGCGCTTCTTGCGTATCGAGCTGAGAGGCCCGTTCGGCGGCCAGCATCCCCAGCTCAACCGCCCGCCGGCGCACCCGTTCGGGATCAATCCCGCGCCCATCATCGCGGATCTGGATGCGCACTTCATTGCCAGCCGATTCGGCGCTGATCTGAATCAAACCGGCAGGCGGCTTTCCGGCGGCCACCCGCTCATCCGGCGCTTCTAGGCCGTGATCTACCGCGTTCCGCACCAGATGCACCAGCGGGTCGCTGATCAATTCCAGTACCTTCCGGTCGAGTTCGGTCGTCTCGCCGCGAATCTCAATTGTCGCCTGCTTGTTGGTTGCCGCCGCCACATCACGCACAAGGCGCGGTAAGGAATTAAAGATCGTCGCAATCGGCAACAGCCGCACCGCCATGACCTCTTGCTCAAGGTCTTTGACCAGCATCTGCTGGCGAGCCAGATGGCGATCGAGCCGGTCGCTCTGGCGCTGGGCCAGATCGGCCAGCGCAGCCTGCGCATCGCGCAATACCGTCAGGCGCGCATCTAACGCTTGCCGTTGCGTCGGCGAAAACCGCAACCGGGCTAACTCTTGTTCGAGCGCCTGCACTGCGCGCCGTTGGCGATCGACCGCCTCTTGCAACCGGTCCAGTTCTTGCCCAACTTCCCCTAACCATTGCTGATTTAGCGCCAATTCACCGGCCAGATTAAACAGCCGGTCAAGC
>NZ_DAOTWH010000054.1:0-48743 GCF_034435895.1 Chloroflexus sp. | reverse complement strand
AGCAATCTGACCATCGACTTCGGCATCTTCCGGCCGGCCAGCATTGGCGGCCGGGTCTGGAACGACCTCAACGCCAACGGCATTGCCGAGTCGGGTGAAGATGGCGTCAGCGGGGTCACGGTCAGACTGTACCGGTCTGACGGCACGCTGGTTGGCACGGTCGTGACCGGCAATGATGTCAGCTACCTATTCACCGACTTGCCGCCGGGAAGCTACTACCTGACCTTCAATTTGCCGTCGGGATGGGTGTTTAGCCCGCAAGGTCAGGGTAGCGATAGCAGGCACGACAGCGATGTTGACCCGAACACGCAGCGCACGCAGGTCTTCACGCTCACTAGCGGCCGGGATGACCTCAGTTGGTGGGCTGGCATCCACCGCGCGCCGCCGACCGCGATCACGCTGCTCAGCTTCACCGCCGAGCGGCAGAGCAACGGTGTGTTGCTACGCTGGGTGACGGGCAGCGAACGGGATACGCTCGGCTTCGTGATCTTGCGTAGCGCGAGCGGCAACCGGGCGGATGCGGTGCAGATCGTGGCGACGCCGATCCCGGCGCAGGGCAGCGCCGGCGGTGGCGCGAGCTACCAATGGCTCGATCGCACGGCCCAGCCAAACGTGAGTTATCACTACTGGCTGGTCGAGATCGAAGCTGGCGGCAGCCGCAACGAGTTTGCCTTGCACAGTCCGGCGCTGCAATTCACCTATCGGGTGCTGGTGCCGATCATCCAGCGCTAGCAGGCGCTTCGCAGCGTTCTTGACCGGTTGCCGCTCCTGATCAGGGGCGGCAACCAGTTTTTGGCGGTAGTGGGAGCATGTAGCTTGCCAACACTCATCCGCTCGTCGTATGCCAAGAAGTGTTTTTCAGACAATTTTTTGACTTGCAAGCAAAAAAGCCATGCCAAAATTGGCGCTGCATGATATAATAGGCAAACAAGATAAAAAGTCTTATCTTGGCGTATCATCAACTTGCTACCGGAAGGCGCATTCACCTCGCTGAGACAGAGGACGGCGCGAGCGACTGCTGGCTTATCGCAGGGCTAAAGCACCATCGACCTGTCCGTGCAGGCATGCCTCTTTCGACATCGTCTAATCCTAAGCTTAAGCATATTCGCACAGGAGCCGGCGCTATGTATATTCGCTGGGTTGTGCGGCGGCACAAAAACGCTGAGATTGCCAATACCAATTTCTACGACGCCTACCTTGTCGAGAGTTACCGTGACGAACGCGGGCAACCGCGGCAACGCACGATTGCATATCTCGGCAATATTCGCCAGATCGCAGGGGAGTTTCCGACGATTGAGCGCGAATTATTTTTATTGCGCGCCGATCGGATTCTCGAATCGTTACCCGAATTGACTGAGACTGAACGGCAAGAGGTTCGAGCTGCATTACGGCGTAAAGTGCCGCCATTGAATCGTGATGAAGTCATTCTCGGGTTTACTGCCAATCTCAGTTGGTACCGGCAATGGTGGGAACAGAATGGCAACCCGCTCAGCGATGAGGAAGTGCTCAGTATCGTGCGCGCAACGCGGGGCAAGGTCGGCCCGATCTAAGCCATGCCTAGACCGAAAATACACAATTTTGTCATGCCAATGGTAAGAGCTCCGTGGTAGGATATAACCATGGAGCAAAATACTGTGTTAATCGTTGACGACGATGAGCAGATGCGCGCGCTGCTCATTGACACCATAGCCCCCTTCAACCTCCGTCTGCTGACTGCGCAGCGCGGCGATCAGGCGTTGCAACTGGCAAAACAACACCAGCCTGATCTGGTTCTGCTCGACGTGATGATGCCAGATGTTGACGGGTTTGAAGTATGCCGATTGTTGCGCGATGATCCGATGTTGGCTCAGATTCCGATTGTTATGATCACCGCGTTGAATGATCGCGAAGCAAAAATACGCGGATTCGAGGCTGGCGCGGATGAGTTTATCACCAAACCGTTTGATCTCGGTGAATTGCAAGCGCGGATTAATACCTTATTGCGCTTGAACCGGTATCGCCGGCTCTTGCAAGAGCAGGCGCGCGTGAATGCCGAGCGAGCGCGGTTTGAGTGGGTGGTCGAGACATCAGATCACGCATACCTCATTCTTGACCAGCAGGATCGGATTACCTACGCCAATCCTCGCGCCCGGGCATACCTCGGCTTGACGGCTGACGAGCAGCCGAGCAGACCCTTCCGCGCGCTAGCAGCTCAGCGGTATCAGTTGGCGCCATCCGAGGCATGGGAACAGTGGCCGGCGCCGGTTGATATCCAGCGCTTCTTAGTGCATCCTGAAACGCTGCACAGTTCTGAACAGTGGCTCAAAGTTGAGCCGGCAGTCGTCTATCCGGCTGACGATCAAATTGTCGTGACCATCCGTGATGTGACGCAACAAATCACGACTCAACGCAATATGTGGACGTTTCATACCGCGATCTCGCATAAACTGCGCACGCCGCTGGTCAGTATTATTGGCGGCTTGAACATCTTGCACGACAATATGGATCAGCTCGATCGCTCGATTGCGCGGAACATTGCGGCTATTGCCCTTAGTGGCGCGCACCGGCTGCAAAGCGAAATTGATGATATTTTGCTCTATGTGCGCAGTCCCGGTGATGCGCACTACCTTGATACATGCACGGTGTTTGAACTGCCCGCCATGATCGCTGCGATCAGCCAAGAATTGGGGATGCAAACTGTCAGCCTCAATCTTGATCCTGCGCTCGATGCACGGCGGTTGCGGATTTCGCGGCGTAGCCTTGAAACGGTGTTGTGGGAATTGTGTGAAAATGCAAAGAAGTTTCATCCCAAAGGCAACCCGGCGGTGATGGTGCGCGTTGATGCTGATCTGGTTCGTGATCAGGTGCGGTTGTTGGTTTGCGATGATGGGGTGCATTTGCCGCCCGAACAACTGCGCAAGATTTGGCAGCCGTACTATCAGGCCGAGCGCAGCTTTACCGGCCAAGTTGAAGGGATGGGTCTAGGGTTGGCGCAGGTGGCGCGGATCGTATTGTCGGTTGGCGGTAGCTACCAGATACATAATCGCCCTGATCGGCCCGGCATCTGCGTCGAAATCCGCATTCCCTTTGCGGAAGAACGGGCGGGTGGCGTCATGGTTGGCCTAGATGAACGTTGAGTTGACGCTAATCAGCTCTTCTGCTACTCTGTGAAGCCGGTGACGCGCAGAGAAGGAGCCAGAGCTTGCGGATTGCAATCACCGGAGCGCATGGGCAATTAGGACAGGCGGTGATGGCCGCGCTCGCCGATCAACACGATCTGGCGCCGTTGGGGCATGGCCAGCTTGAGTTGGCTGATCCGGCCACTGCCGATCAGATTGCGGCCACCGGCGCCGAGGTGGTGATTCACGCTGCCGCCTACACGAATGTGGATGGGTGCGCGCGCGATCCATTGCTGGCCTATCGGGTCAATGGCTTGGGCACGCGCTACGTGGCCCTTGGCTGTCGCCGGATCAATGCGGCGCTGGTCTATATCAGCACCAATGAGGTGTTTGCCGGCGATGGCCGGCGGCCATATTTTGAGGATGATCCTACCGGCCCGATCAATCCGTATGGCCAGAGCAAACTGGCCGGCGAGCAAGCCGTACGCGAGTTGTGGCCGCGCCATTTTATTGTGCGGGTGGCATGGCTGTTTGGCGGCGAACGCAATTTTGTCCGCACGGTGTTGCGGTTAGCGGCCAACTCGCCGGCTGGAGGCTTGCGGATGGTGGCCGACGAGATCGGTAGCCCCACTTACGCGCCTGATGTGGCGGCGGGTTTGGCGCGGTTGATCACGACTGATTACTATGGCACCTATCACTTTGTCAACGATGGCATGTGCTCACGCTATGAGTTTGCGGCTGAAATCCTGCGCCGCGCCGGTATTGACACCCCGCTTCACCCTATCCGCTTGCGCGATTTTCAACGCGATAGCACGCCGCCGCCCTATACGCCGCTGGCCAATGTGGCCGGTGCAGCGTTAGGCATTACCTTCCGTCCGTGGCAAGAGGCGCTTGAAGCCTATCTTGCTCGCTTGCGCCGCGAAGCGTCATTGCCATGATTGATGTGATTGTGCCCAATTACAATGGCAGCGCTTTGCTGCCGATGTGTCTTGACGCGTTGCGCGCGCAGACCCGGCGTGATTTTGTGGTGACGGTGGTTGATGACGCGAGTACCGACGACTCGGTTGAGTTGGTGCGGGCGCGCTACCCAGAAATGCGGGTGTTGGCCTTGGCGCAGAACCGCGGGTTTGCGGCGGCGGTGAATGCAGCGATAGCAGCGACCGATCGCCCTTTTGTGGTCTTGCTCAACAACGATACCGAAGCTGACCCTAAGTGGTTAGAGGCGCTGATCGGCGCGCTCGAACGCTGGCCGCAGTTTGCCTTTGCTGCCGCGAAGCTGCGTCTGTTCGATCGGCGCGAGGTGTTGCATTCGGCAGGTGATTTCTATCGCTTGAACGGCGAACCGGGCAATCGCGGTGTATGGGAAGTCGATCGCGGCCAATACGATGCTTACACCGAGGTGTTCGGCCCATGCGCCGGCGCGGCTGCATACCGGCGCAGCGCACTAGAACTGCTGGCCGAAGATGGTAACGTCTTTGACGAAGAATTGGTAATGTACTGCGAGGATGTCGATCTCAACCTGCGAGCGCGGCGTAAAGGGCTGCGTACCATCTTTGTCCCGACCGCAGTTGTCTACCACCGGCTGAGTGCCAGCGGCGGCGGCGCGTTGGCCAGTTATTATTGCGGGCGCAATTTTCCGCTCGTATGGGTGAAAAATATACCGCCGCCGCTGGCGCGCCGCTATTGGCCGGCGCTAGTGATCTCGCAGGTGCGTTTCGCCCTGCATAGCTTGTTGCATGTTCGCGAACCAGCCGCGCGGGCGCGGTTGCGGGGCCAGTTGGCTGGTTTGCGCGCGTTGCCGCGCTTTCTATCGCGCCGTTCCGCATTACCCGAAGAAACAGCGCCGGTCGTCGCTGCACTAGCGCTCGGCCAGCCACCTACGCAGAGCACATCATGACCAACGAACCATTCTTGTCCATTGTGATCCCGGCGTACAACGAAGAGCGGCGCCTGCCGGCGACCCTCACCGCGATTATGGCCTTTCTCGCCGCCGAACCATACGCCAGCGAAGTGATCGTCGTCGATGATGGCAGCGAGGATCGTACCGCCGAGATTGCCGCAGCCTTCGCCGGTGTCACCGTATTGCGCTGCGATCATCGCGGCAAAGGCTTTGCGGTGCGTGCGGGGGCGCTCGCAGCGCGTGGATCGATCATCTTGCTGTGTGATGCTGATTTAGCGGTGCCGATTGAGGAATGGCCACGGCTGCGCGCCGCGATTGAGGCTGGCTATCCGATTGCGATCGGTTCCCGTGAGGGGGTTGGCGCGACCCGCGAGGGCGAACCGTGGTACCGACATGTGATGGGCCGAGTGTTCAATGGGATCATTCGCCTTGTGGCCCTGCGGGGGATCAACGATACACAGTGCGGCTTCAAGGCGCTGCGCCGTGACGTGGCCCGCGATCTCTTCCGCCGGGTGCGGATGTACGGCGATGATGCGCCGGTCGTGCGCGGCGCCGCTGTGACGGCGTACGATGTCGAATTGCTCTTCCTTGCCCGACGCCGTGGCTACCCGATCGCCGAGATTCCGGTGACGTGGCGCTACGGCGCGGAAACCAAAGTTAATCCGCTGCGCGACTCGTGGCGCAACCTGCGCGATGTGCTACGGGTGCGCTGGAATGATCTCCGTGGCCGGTATGATGTCACATCCGCCCCGGTAGAGGAGGTTGCTCCCCGATGACTCCTAGCCAACGCGCGCATCTGCGCCGCCTCGCCCATGCGTTGCCGGTCACGGTAATGATCGGCAAGCATGGCCTGACCGAAAACATTCTGTCGAAGGTTGAACAAGAACTCGATGCCCACGAGTTGATCAAACTGCGGTTTCTCGACTACAAAGACATGAAAGAGGAGTTGGTCGAGACAATAGTGGCGACGACCGGAGCGATGTTAGTGGCAATCATTGGCCACACGGCGATCCTCTACCGCCAGCACCGCGATCCGGCGCAGAGGAAGATCCACGTATGAACACGAAAGCCTTGCAACGCGGGTTCTGGCTCTCGTTTTGGGCGGTGGTGACCATTATGACGGTGCGCGGCGCAATCATTCCGGCGCGGCTGCGCAATCTGCGGATTACCAGCCTCAGCGGGATCGGGCCGGTGTATGCGACCGTGAGTTGGGGCTATAGCGCCGGCAGCCGGCCAGTCAATGTGATCTTTGATCTCCAGTGCGCCGGCGGTGCGACGGGGAGTGTCACCGTTGATGACGAGGCGCTCGAGGCTGAGGTGCCGTTGATTGGTACGGCGCGCGCCGGTGAGGCGTATACTATCACGGCGACGTTGGTCTACCGCCGGTTGGGGTGGACGTTCACCCACCAGATGCAGGCGTCGGGTCAGCTTGGGTAGCTTGCGCCTCGAGTTCGGCGATGCGAGCCCGCACTTCGGCGGCGAGCCGCTGCAATTCGCGGTTGACCACATATTGCCATTCGGCGGCTTCGTGGTCTTCGAGCGCGCCGCCGCCATACTTTAGTTCCATCGCCAGATGCCAACCTTTGCGTTCGGCAAACTTTTCTAATTCAGCGCACCGGCTCGGCGGCCAACGCCGGCGGATAAATTGGCGAAACGCGCGTTCCATCCGTCCTGAACCATCGGGATTTAACGATGGCAAGGGGAAAAATGGCTCTTTATCGCGCGGATCGGGGGCGGCCGCTTTGCTGAAGTAGAGGGTGCGCTGGGTAATCGAGTAGCGCCACTCGCCATCGCCATGGTAATTGCCGGGATTGTTGGCAATAGCGCCGGTCAGCATGCGATCGGTGATAGTCATCGTTGCACCTATTCGATAAAAACCGATCTTACGACAGTAATTTGTTCTATATAGCATAGCACAGAGCAGGCGAAGAGACAACTAGGCGGGGGGTAGGGAATAGGGATTGGGGAGGAGGGGCCAGAACGGTGGCGGCTCTTCCGTACCTACTTTTATTGCCTCTTCTCGGCATTGAACGTGAGCCGAGGGGTGAGGGCCAATCACCAAGGCGCCAAGCGAGCAAAGCCGCAGCGATGGTAAACGCCAAGGCGCCAAAGAACGCGAAGGACGCAAAGGTTTTTTGGGTGAGCGCCACTGCCCTGATTGTCATTGCGAGCCGAGCTGTGATGTTGCCCCCACCCTCGGCCCCTCAACCCCAACGGGGGAGGGGTGTTTTTTACCGCAGGGGGCGGAGAGGGCGCGGGGGAGGGGTTGGGGGTGGGGGCAAATCGACCGTGAGCACGCGGAACGCTGCGCTTCGCGCGGAATCCAACCATGCCCCGCTCCCACTGGCGCGGGAGCGGGGCATGCAGCGCCGGACGTTGCGGCATTGCACAGCGATCAACGGGTGTGCTTGACCAAATACGCTGTCCGCTCCCTCCCCCAAGCGCGGGAGCCATTCACTCAGGCAGGCGTTCCGCCGTAGCGGGAGATTGCTTCGGGCGCTGCGCGCCCTCGCAATGACAAATGGGTGACGCCCCTCGCAAGGCCGTGCCCGCCATCCAGCGGCTCCCCCTCTCCTACCATGAGATGGGAGAGGGTCCGGGGCATCGCACGGCGATCAACGGTTGTACTCCATCACTTGTTCTGTCCAAACAGCCAGTGTAGCGGGTGCCGGCCACCCCAAGAACGCTGCCGCTAGGTGGGATGGCGCGACAGTTTGATAGCCGTACTTCAGAACGCCTTGCTCATTTCACCTTACTCGGCGTATACTTCTACAAGGAAGAAGTTTTGAAATACCTTGAGATGCTCATGACTGTCGATTCACGTGACTATCGTGCCACAATGGGTTTGTTTGCCACCGGGGTGACGGTGATTACCGCCAGTGATGGCCAGCAGATCCGGGGCATGACTGCCAACTCGCTCACTTCAGTTTCGCTTGATCCGTTGCTATTACTCGTCTGTGTTAATCGCAACGCGCGTATGGCGCCGGTGATCAGCGCGGCGACTCAGTTTGCGGTGAATATCTTACGCGCCGATCAAGAAGCGATTGCGCGTCATTTTGCTGGCCGGCCACAGCCTGATCTCGATATTCCTATGATCGAACTGGCCGGCGCGCCAGTGTTGCGCGATAGCCTTGCCACCCTAGTCTGCGCCCGCGATCGCATCCTCGACGGCGGCGATCACCTGATTGTGCTGGGGCGGGTGCTTGCGCTGCGCCGCGCCGCTGAAGGGGAACCACTCTTGTACTTTGCTGGCGCGTACCGCCAATTGGCGGAAGTATCGCCGGTATTGGCGTAAACCTGTCCGGCATGCTACGATTCACTCTGGTAGTGTTGGTTGATGTCAGCGTACCTACTGGAGTGAACGGCAATGATCTACCTGAGCCGGCGCATACTGCTTGGCTTTGGTCTTGGCTACGCTGCGTTGATCTGGCTCGGCGCGCAGCCGGTCATCGCCACCCGCGGCTTACCATTGATTTGGCTTGCCGCCGGTGTGGCGTTAGGAGGTGCGCTGCTCGCCGGCAAGCGCGTCTTGCCATTCATCTTTGCTGGCGCTTTGGTTGGATACGGCGCCGTCTTCTGGCAGCTAGGTTTCCCTTTTGGGCGTTGGTTGCTCTTGGCGGTGATCTTTGCTAGTGCCGCGCTGGGGCAGGCATGGCTAGGCTATCTCCTCGTGTACCGGTTTGGCGGGACGTTGCCGCCGGCATCCTTACCGCGTGTCTTTCTGGTTTGTGGCATACTCGCGCTGGTCGTTATGCCGGCGCCATTTGTAGGCGCAGCGATAATGGCTGCTGCCGGAATGCGTTTGGCTGCCGATTGGCCATTGGTCGGCTGGCAATGGTGGCTCAACTTCCTTACCGGCGTTTGGCTGGTCACGCCGTGGCTTGTCGTCGGCGCTTACTATTGGCGCCAACGCCCCATGCGTGAACCGTTCCTGTGGCCGGTGAGCAGCCTCTTGCTGGCATTGCTGCTCTTTAGTTTGCAATTGATCTGGCGCGATGCTCAACAACGTTACGCCGATCAACTCCAAGCCGATGCCAACGAGATCATGAGTCTGATCGATGACCGGATGACGCGCTACGAACAAGGGATTCAGAACATTGGCGCGTTCTTTTTCGCTTCGCAGAAAGTTGAACAGTATGAGTTTAGCATCTTTGTGCGCACCGTCCTCAATCAACTTCCAGCGCTGCAGTCGGCCGGTTGGGCGCAGCGAGTGACGCAGGCCGAACGAGTAGCATTCGAGCGCCAGATGCAGGAAACCGGCTTGCCAGACTTTCGGGTGCGCGAGCCGGGGGCCTTTGACCCGCCGGCAGGCCCCCGGCCTGAGTATTTCCCCTTGATGTATGTCGAACCGTTTGCCGAGCGCCGTCCGGTGTTAGGTATGGATATGGCGGTCGAGCCGGTACGGCGCGATGCGTTAGCGCAGGCGCGCGATAGCGGGCAGATCGTCATGACGGGGCCAATCTTGCCGTATGTTGCAACAGTCAAGACGCCGTCAGTGTTGCTGATGGCGCCGGTGTATACCGCAGGGCCGCCGCCGCAAGATGTAGCTGAACGCCAGCGCCGGATTACTGGGATGGTGATGTTTTTGGTGATGCCGTCTGAGTTGATCGAACAAGCGCTGCGGCCAGTGACTCCCCCTGATCTTGAGGTGCTTTTGCTCGATGTGACCAATGACGCGCCGCAACCGCTCGCCTTTTACGCATCGGGCGCAGCGCAACCGCTCGATCAGCTTGATCTGGCGGCATTTGTGCGTGATGCTTTCATTGTCATCGAGCAGAATCGCTATGGCCGGGTCTGGCAATTTGCGTTGCGGCCCGGCGCGGCCTATCCGAACCAATGGCTGAATTGGGATGTCATGAGCCGCACCCTGATCGCCATCGCTAGCCTCGTCGTCTTCTTTCTCTTTATTGGCCAGCGCCAGCAGCACGATGCGCGCCAACGCCGGCTCACCCGCACCTATGCCTTGCTTAGCGCCATTAACCAGATGATCATTCGCGAACGTGAGCCGCAGCGGATTTTTCAGGAAGTCTGCCGGATTGCGGTTGAGGTGGGCGGGTTTCGGATGGCGTGGATCGGGCAGCGGCAAACAGGCAGTGATCGGTTGGAACCGGTGGCATTTGCCGGTGAAGCAGGCGACTATCTCGAACGCCTTCAGATCTCGCTGAGCGAAGATACGACCTGCCCAACGGTGCAGGCCCTGCGCAGCGGCCAAGCGATGATTGTCAATAATCTTGCCACTGATGAACGGGTGGCATTGTGGCGTGAAGCGGCGCTACGGCTAGGGTATCGCGCCTCGGCGAGCTTTCCGTTGCTGGTTGATGGCGAGGTGTATGCGATGTTGAGTCTCTATGCCGGCCATCCCGCTTTTTTCGATGCTGACGAAGTGCGTTTACTCAAAGAACTTGCCGATGATGTTGCCTTTGCTATCGTGGTTGGTCGGCAAGAGACGCAGCTCCGCGCCAGTGAACAACGCAATCATCTCATTGTCAGTGCGTTGCCGGATGTGGTCTTTCGACTGAGCCGGCAAGGGGTCTTTATTGATTTCTCGGCGCCGGCAAATGCTGTGCTACTGGTATCGCCAGCCGAGTTTCTCGGCCAACCGCTCGAAGCGGTATTGCCGGCGGAGTTGGTCCGACAAATGCGCGTTGCGCTAGCGGCAGCGTTTGCGACCGGCGAATTGCAGACGGTAGCGTATCAGCTTCAGATTAACGATCACGAACGCTTCTTTGAAGCGCGCATCAAAGCTAGCCCTGCTGGCGACGAAGCGATTGCGATTGTGCGTGATGTGACGGAGTGGCGTGCGGCAGAGTTAGCCTTGCAGGCTGAACGTGATCTGCTTGCGCGGCGTGTGGCCGAACGTACCGCCGAATTGAGCCGGGCCAATGCCGAATTGGCGCGGGCCGTGCGCACCAAAGATGAGTTCCTCGCCAATATGAGCCACGAGCTGCGCACGCCGCTGAACGCGATCCTTGCCCTGAGCGAGAGTATGTTAGAAGAGTTGCGCGGCCCGCTCAACGAGCGGCAACAGGCGGCGGTGCGGGCGATTGAGGCGAGCGGTCGCCATTTGTTGGCCCTGATCAATGATGTGCTCGACTTGGCCAAGATCGAAGCGGGGCGGATGGATATCAGCAAAGAGGTGGTCGCGGTCAGCGATCTGTGCGAAGCGAGCCTGACACTGGTCAAAGAGCAGGCTCACAAGAAACAGATCCGCCTTTCGCTGCGGATCGACAATCCGCAGGCGCGCTTTTTGGCCGACCCCCGCCGCATCAAACAGATACTGGTCAATCTATTGAGCAATGCCGTCAAGTTTACGCCCAACGGCGGTTTGGTAGAGTTGCGTGTTGCGACTGATGCGACCCAAGGCACGATTGCCTTTACCATCAGCGATACCGGCATTGGCATTGCACCCGAACAGTTGCAGCGTCTCTTCCAGCCGTTTGTGCAGCTTGACAGCGGCCTCAGCCGGCAACACGAAGGGAGCGGCTTGGGGTTGGCGTTGGTGCGGCGCCTTGCCGATCTGCATGGTGGGAGTGTTTCAGTAGCCAGCGAGCTGGGGAAAGGCAGTATCTTTACGGTGACGTTGCCCTATCAACCGGTACCGCATGCGGTTGCGACCGCGATTGATGACGAATTGCCACCGCTGCGGTTGGGGTTGGTGATAGTTGATTCGGCGACGATAGCCGATCAATTGGCCCGTTACCTCGAAGAACAGCAGATCCAGCCAGTGTTAGTCTTGCAGCGGAATGATGCGCTTGAGCACGCAGCCGCAATGCGTCCCGATCTGATCGTGCTCGATCTTCACATGGCTGGCGGCGCGGGTTGGGACATCCTCGCCGGCTTGCAACACGATCCTGAATTGCAGTCGATCCCAGTGATTGCCATTGTGATGGCGGGTGAATCCCAACAAGCATTGGCAGCCGGCGCGGTGGCATGGCTGGCGCAACCGGTTGATCGGGCCGCGTTACGACGAGTGTTGAGCCACATCACCTTTTTGCCCAAGCCAGCAAGCGCGCCGGAATTGCGGTACAGCGCCGGGGCCAAGCTCTTGTTGGCTGAGGATAACGAACTCAATCTGTCAACCATGAGCGAATACCTCGCTGCTCGTGGTTATGAGCTACGGGTTGCGCGAAATGGGCGCGAGGCGTTGGCAGTCGCCGCCGAATGGCAGCCCGATCTGATCATCATGGATATTCAGATGCCTGAAATGGACGGGTTAGAAGCGATACGGCAATTACGCGCGCAAGCGATGTACGCTGCCACTCCGATTATTGCCGTCACTGCGCTGGCGATGCCGGGTGATCGCGAGCGTTGCTTGCTGGCCGGCGCAACCGATTATCTAGCCAAGCCGGTCAATCTGCGCCGGTTAGTCGAGCGCATCGAGCAGCTTCTGCATCAACAGCAACATGCCAGATAATTCCGGTGTATCTGGTATCTTCATGTGCTACAATCAGACATAACGATAAGGTCAGTGCAGCCCTCCTCGCTGCTGCCCTTGCACCCTCGTCGCTGCGGGCAACGACCTGCGTTATCGTTGGTTAGTTACCCATTCCGCCAGAGGAGCGCCCCTATGCTGGCCCGGATTGCACTCAGCCTACTGCTTGGCTTCATTTGCGGTACAACTGGCCTCGTCTTCATGCCCGATTTAGCTCGCGTGATTGGCCCGTTCATCTGTGTGGGCGAATTGCAGCCCGATCGGAGTGAAGGCGTGTTGCAGTTTCGCTGCCGCACCGTCAATGGCGATGAACAACGTCTCGATCTCAAACAGATATTGCCGTATGCCATTATCAGCACATCGTTGCTCTTGATCCCGCCAGTGCATACCGCCATTCGCCGCTTCGAGCGGCGCTATTCGGCGATTCGACAGGCCATGGATCGTGATTTAGCCACGTCAGTGCCGGTGCGCGCTGAGCTGTTGAAAGTGGAGACTGTTGGTTCGTATAAACGGGCCATTTTGATGCGAGCGGTCGAAGTGGAGTTGACGCTGTGGGTCTACCCGCCGGCTCAGCGCCCCTACGAGGCGCGCGCATACTGGTTGGTAGAAGAGGCTGGATTGCCCAATCTACGGCGCAGCGCGATGCTCAATGCGCGGATCAATCCATTGCGCCCGCAGCGCGTCTATCCGGCGGAACCGTGGGCGACATACCTCTGGCATGAACAAGCGCCGGCAGGGGGGGGAGGGGAATGATAAGGGGCGGGTGTCAAACCCGCCCCTCAGCATCTACGACGACGATTGTTTGCCACCGATCGGTTTCAGTTCAGGCTGCCACGTATCGAGCAGAATCCAGAGCACGAGCGCCAGCAAGACCCAATGCAATTGGTCGCGGATGAGGGCGGCGATGCTAACGAATTCACGGGCAAAGGGAATGGTCTCGTACAGCGACTGTAAGAGACGGGCAGGCAACGCTTCCAATTGCGCGATCAGCGAGCCGGCGCCAAGCTGAAACCAGACAATCTGATAGAGATAGGCAGCGCCAACCGTTGAGACCAGCACCGCGAGCGCAATCAAGCCAATGGCAAGATAGAAGCGCCAACGCGGCAGCGGCGTCGTGGCTGGAGCAGGGTTGGGCGCGGCGTTTGGCACCAATTGCAACAGCCGGTGCGTCAATTCAGGCGGCGCCTCCCAGCGTAATTCGTGGCGGAGCGCCGCATCGAGCAGCTCTTCTGGTGGTGGTGTTGGTATTGGTGTAGACATAACTCACCTCCTTCCCCACCCCGGTAGCAGGCGTAGCGGCGTCATCCGTAGCGACTGATCATCAGCCAGTTTCGGCGCCGGCTGGTTCACGGTGCGGGTCGCTGGTGGCTCATTCGTCTGCAACAATTGCGCGAGGCGCTCTTTGCCGCGCCGGATATGGCTCTTCACGGTATTGAGGGGCAGGT
Source organism: Chloroflexus sp. (assembly GCF_034435895.1). Classification (GTDB taxonomy): domain Bacteria; phylum Chloroflexota; class Chloroflexia; order Chloroflexales; family Chloroflexaceae; genus Chloroflexus. The sequence continues at coordinate 34,868 of NZ_DAOTWH010000054.1, read as the reverse complement.
CAAGAATCTCGGCGATATCGGTATACTTGAGATCCTCAAAGTAGTATAACGTCAGCACCAGCCGGTAATGCGGTTCGAGCTGTTCAAGCGCGCGGCGCACTTCAAGCCGCAACTGGTTCACATCAAGCGATTGGGCCGGATCGACCCAGCGGTCAGGGTCGGTCACGGTATGCAGCGCATCGAGCTCTTCGTCATCGGTAGCGGGTGGCACAATCGGCGCTTGCCGTCCGCGCCGGCGCAATTCGTCGCGGCACAGATTCACCACCAGCCGGTACAGCCACGTGGTAAACCGGCTCTCACCATTGTATTGGGGCAAGGCGCGGAAGAGCCGGATAAACGCCTCTTGGGTCAGATCAGCGGCGTCGTCGGCGTTCTTGAGCACGCTCATTGCGATGCTATAGACATAATGTTGCTGACCGATGATCAAATCGGTCAACGCCTGTTGGTCGCCTTGTTGGGCGCGCACAATCGTCTCGCGAGATGGTTCAGCCACCGGTTTGCTACTCCTGACGCCGGGAGGGCGTTATAGGCGCGCTGCCGGATCACAGCGGCGGACTGGCTGATGAATAGACGACGGCGCGGCAGAAAAGGTTGCGCGCAACAGAAAAAGGTGAGCGCCGCGTACATCGCGGCGCTCAGCTCTACGTTACGGCACTGGATCGTACCCGCCGCGGGCGAAGGGATGGCAGCGCGCGATCCGTTTGATCGTCAGCCAACCGCCGCGGAGCGCGCCGTGCTTCTTAATCGCTTCATAGCCGTAGTGCGAGCAAGTGGGGGTATAGATACAGCTCGGCGGCGTCCACGGCGAGATCGCGACCTGATAGAAGCGAATCAGTTTCAAGAGCAGCCAGCGCAACATACGCTTACTCCAGCGGATCCTTGCCGATGGCAAAGGCGCACGACGAGCAATTACCCTGCCCCATGCACGAGATCTGCTCAACCGAGAAGCGGCGGCCACCGCTTACCCATGCAGTTGCCTCTTCGAGGATGCCGCGGGCGATGTAAAACACCGGGCCCGGCTCAGGGCGCGTGATACAGTTCGAGCAGCGGGTGATGTGGTACACAAACCGTCTGCGCTCTTCCTCGACATGGCTCGACTGGTCGGAGAAGCGGTCAAACGTTTGGGCAGTGGCGTTCAGCACGATCTTGAGCTTCATGGTGATCGGCATGAGTTTCAATGCCAGATCAGCCATGCCAAGCAGCGGACCGAACTCCTTCAGACCAAGCGAGAAGGCGACACGCCCGGCGCGCAACTCAAGGCCGCGCGTTCCACGCGGCCCGTACATCGTGCCGAGCGCCACCGAATACTTCGAGATGGCTTCGAAGGGAAATTCGCGCTTGAGGTCGTTCGGCGGGTAGGCGTCGATGTACTGTTGCAGATCGGCAAGCCGGAGCAGGGCCTTCACGCCGTTCTGACCCATGACTTCCTCCAGCGACAGGAAGCAGAGTCGGCCGATCTTATTAGGATAGTACAGGCCGCGGAAGGCTTCTACTGACGTCATGGGTTCTCTGGCTCCTTCTCACAGCTACGAAGAGAACGGCTCTTTGCAGTAACGCTCATACTATAACAGAAAATAGCGATTAGCGCACAGTTTCCCAGACCAGATGCGCCAATTCGGGCAAGATGAGGCGATTCATGCCGAGCTGAACCGCGTTGGGCGAACCGGGCAGGCAGAAGATAAGCGTTCTGCCAAAGACGCCGGCGGTTGCGCGCGAGAGCATTGCTGCTGGCCCAATTTCGGCAAATGACAACATGCGAAACAATTCGCCAAAACCGGGCAATCGCTTCTCGAGCAAGGCGTCAATCGCTTCAAAGGTACTATCGCGCCGGGCAATGCCGGTGCCGCCATTGGTGATGATGACTTTGCACCCTTCAGCGGCAAAACGATGCACCATCTCGACGATTTGCGCCGGTTCATCTCGCACCACGGCATATTGTACCACATTGTGACCGGCTTGCGTCAGCGCTGTGCAGATGTAGCGACCACTCTCGTCGGTCGCTTCGGTGCGGCTGTCACTCATTGTCAGCACCGCGCAAGGGATTGAAGCCGTCTGTGTCGCTGCTGCCTGACGGTGTTCTTGATGGCCCATAGTACGGTTCCTCGCCGTTCACAAGTCTATTGTATCCTACCATAATTTGGCCGGTTGTGTCCAATAGATAGCGATTCTGGCGTCTCGGTAGTATTGAAGGCAAGAACGCCGAAACGGTCGGGCGCCGGCATTGAACAGTTTGTTGTGGCGCCACCTCTGCGGTGGTTGGCAGCCTTAATCTTCCAAAAATAGGCAAAATTTCCGCACCATTACCTTGCAAGTAACTTGTATTCACTTTGGGAATATGATATATTGATTCTAGATCTTACTTCTTGTATGCGTGCAGCCGCAACGCAGTGCATCTGCTCCTTCGTCGTTCTCCGGCGTCGCCTCAAGAACGGTGCTCTCTTTCCGTGTTTTTGTGAGGAGGTGTCAATGGCAGATACCGCAACCGCTGGAATTGGTCACGATGACGTGATGGCCGTGCTGCGCCAATGCTACGATCCATGCTGCAAAGAGCGACAGGTGAGCGTCGTGGATATGGGCCTTGTCGAGCAGATACGGATCAATGGCCCACAGGTTGATATCGATATCATCCTCACAACTGGGTGGTGCCCGTTTGCTTGGCATCTGCTGCAAATGATGGAAGAGGAGGTGAAGACGCTGCCCGGTGTCGAACAGGTGCAGGTCAATATTACGTGGGATACGCCGTGGTCGCCCGAACGGATGTCAGCCTTGGCCCGTGAGCGGCTGCGCTTGCCGCTCGAACAGTTGTTGCCGCTGCGCGAGGCGCGCAGGCAGGGCGCGCAGCAGGAGGGTGCGCCATGATTGATGATACCTTTGTCTTTGATGGCGTCTGTCACGTGTTTAATTTCGATAAATCGAACGCCTTCGGCAAGCCCGGTGAGATGTTTATCGAGCATCTCTACGCCTTCCACCAAGTGCTCAATGCCCCCGGTGAGAAGACGCTCAGCCGCGAAGAGTATATGCGCGAGTGGCACGTCGATGAGATTGGCCGGATGGTCTTCGATGAGAGCCCAACCGACATGATCATTGCCCAGCCTTTGCCGCTGACCGATCTGTTCAAAGATGGCCTCTCTGCATGGGAACGCTGCGCCGACATGGCTCGTCGCTACCCCGATCGGGCGATCTTCTGGGGATCGGTCAATCCGCTTGAGGGCAAGAAGGCCCTCGACCTGATGGAAGTTCAGGTGAAGGAGTATGGCGCGCGCGGCTTCAAGCTCTACAATGTGCGCTACGATTATGGCCAGCCGTTTCCGTGGCGTATGGACGACCCGCGGGTGGCGTTCCCGGTTTTTGAGAAGGCGCTCGAATTAGGGGTGAATATTATCGGCGTTCACAAGGGGGTGCCGCTCGGCCCGCAGCCGGTGGAGCATACCCAAGCGTGGGATATGGACGGCGCGGCGGCCAATTTCCCTGAGATCAACTTTGTCATCTTCCACGTGGGCTTGCCCTTTATCGATGAGATCTGTTGGCAGTTGGTACGTTATCCCAACCTGTACGCTTCTATCGCCGCCACCGTCAATTTTGTTGTCCGTTCACCGCGAGTCTTTGCCGAGACGATGGCCAAACTGCTCTTCTGGTGTGGCGAAGATAAGATTATCTACGGCGGCGAGTCGCCGATCTGGCATCCGCGCGGCGCACTCAAGGCGTTCTGGGAGTTTGAGCTGCCCGAAGATATTGTGCAGGGGTATGGCTGCGGCCAGTTGACCAAAGAGGCCAAGAAGAAGATTCTTGGCCTAAATCTGGCTCGCTTGCACGGGATTGACGTCGAGGAGAAGAAGCGCAGTCTTGGCTTGGCGGCCTAGCGTAACTCTTGGCGCACAGAGCAAGAGCAGCTCTGTGCGCCTTGCCATTTATCCCTGCGTTGTTCCGTGCGCAGGTAGCCGTTCAGCTAACAGCCATTCCAATGCCAGTAGATAGCCGCGCCAGCCGAGGCCAGTGATCTGGCCGCGCGCGATTGGCGCGATCACCGAAGTGTGGCGGAAGGCTTCGCGCTGGTAGACATTTGATAAGTGAACTTCAATGATCGGCGCTGAGAGCATCGCTAACGCATCACGCAACGATAAGCCATAGTGGGTCAGCGCCCCCGGATTGATAATGATACCGAGCGCATCCCAGCCGTGCGTCTGAATGGCATCGACCAGCTCCCCTTCATGATTGGATTGAATGCAGACCACGTTGACGCCGGCCGCCGCGCCGCGGGCTAACAGCGCAGCGTCAATGTCGGCCAACGTCGTGGCGCCGTAGATCTGTGGTTCGCGCCGGCCCAGCATGTTAAGGTTGGGGCCGTGGATGACTAAGATGGTTGGTGGCATTGTCATTGCTCTTTTGGCGGCAGCGCAGCTCGCTGCCGTTACTACCGGCTCACAACCGGAATAAAGACCGTTTCGCCGTAAATGGCTGCTCGGTAGAGATAGATCATCGAGAGCCGGATACTGCTGTGTTGGCTTGGGTCGCGCCGCGAGGTGGCCGTCAAGACCATATCGTGGCGCAATGCAAACGGTTGGATCGGTGGTAAGTTGATTGTGACGCTGATCCCCACATCGCTTGCGCCGCCGTTGAGCGTAACCGTGCTTGGCGTGATCGTAACGCCAAACTTGCTGCTCAGCCCGCTGGCGGTGAGATCAAACGTGTCGGTGTCGTTGCCAAGGTTTTCCAGCACAATCCCGCTAAAGGTCATCTGGTTGGTTCCCTCCGGAATGCCGCGTAGCCGGTCGCTGCTCAGCAAGACGCCGGTGACCAATCCAACCCGCACACTGTCAAAAATGGTGCTCTTTACATTTGCATCGGTCTGCGAAGTGGCCGTAACCCGGATGCTGCTCAGGTTGAGATTGGCAGCTAGCCCGCCCGGCAGGGTCAGCAATACGGTAATTTCGCGACTCTCTCCCGGAGCGAGATTGACTTCGTTGGGGAAGACGCGCACGTCATGCCCATCGCCTTGGATGGCAGCGATGGTGTAGGTGTCGGCGCTGAAGCCATTATTGCGCACCGTGTGGGTGATGACCGTGGTCGCGTTCGGCAACGCAATCACGCTCCGCGACGGTTCGAGCAATACGTCGCGCAGTGCGCCAACTTGGACGATATTCTCGGCGCTGGCCAACACGGATGTGCCGCCGGCTGCCCGCGCTTCCACCGTGATCGGGTTACTTGTGCCGGGTGGAGTGCTGGCCGGGATAGTGACCGTCACCGTGATCACGACTGTGCTGCCCGGCGTCAAGACCGCAGTGGTGGCTGGAGTTACAGTCGGGGTTGGCCAGCTTAGATCGGCGCTGCGCGCGCTCAGATCGTAGGCAATGGTTGATGAACCGCTGTTGCGCAAGGTATGCGTGAAGACGACCGTTCCCCCCGGTACACCGTTGGCCGTCGTGCCCGCCGAGAGCGCAGCCCCATCAATGCTGTTCACGGTAACGCTATCAACCACCTCGGCGCTTACCGCCGGATTGCCTTGCGAGGTGGCGCGGATAGTGGCAGTTGCAGTTGTGCCGGCGGCGATGCTGGTCGGAACCGTGATCTGCACGGTCACAGTGATGGCAGCGTTACGTGCGAGGATAGGCGTCGTTACCGGATCGACCGTCCCCGTCCAGCCGCTCGGCAACCCGCTGAGGTTCAGGTTGAAGCGATCGGGTGCGTTGCCGGTGTTGGTCAAGGTATGCGTAAGGGTGATGGTCGCCCCCGGATTGGCGTTCGCATTGAGTGGTGTCGGCGCGAAGCTCAGATTGCGGATCGTCGTTACCGTCACCGTGGCGGGCGTACTCGCCGCGCTATCGGGCGCAGGCGGGGTTTGGCCGTCGTTGCGGGCAATCGCTCGCATTTCGACCGGCGTATTGCCGCCGTCAGCAGTGGCCGGCACTTCTACTTGCAGAGTATAGGTGCAGGTGCTGCCATTCGCCGGCACCGGTGATGGGCAGGTAGTGCTGCTGCCGGCGAGGTTCCAGCCAGCAGGCAAGGTTTGCTCGAAATCAAACGGGGCCGGCGCATTGCCGCCGTTGCGCACAGTGAACGTGATGGTGGCCGTCGCGCCGGGGTCAACCGGGTTGGGGGTTACGATGGGAGCACCCACAAAGACCGGTGTGCCGCCGCCGATGACTTGTGCCGTGCCGGTAGCGGTCTGGTTGGCCGGCGGGTTAGCGCCGCCGGTGACACCAGCTTGGACGGTAAAGTTGTAGAAGCCGACCAGCTCGCTGGCGCCAGCGGTAACGGTAAGGGTGATTGGGCGCGATTGCCCGGCGGCCAAGGTGAAGTTACTGGCTGGGGCGGCGGCAAACGTCAAGCTGGAAGCAGGTGTTGTGCCGGTTGGCGGCGTGATGATAAAGGTATCGGTAAAATTGCCGGTATTCGTGATCACATAGCTAAACTCAACCGAGCTAGCCGGTGTCAGTTGGCGGGTGGTGGGGGTAAGAGCAGTAAACGCGAAGCTGCGCACCACCGGCACGCGCACGGTATCGGTAGTTGCTGGATCGCTCTGCTCGGTAAAGAGTTGCGCCCCTTGCTGGCTGGTAGCGCGTACGCGGAACGAGAACGGGTAGTCGCCGGCGAGCAACGAGCTGCTAGAGGGTGTATTCGCGACGATAGTGAGCGTCGTTGTCACGCCGGGGGCTAGCGTCGTGCTGCCGAACGTCGCCGAAGCGATCGTCCAACCCACCGGCGGCGTGCCGCTAAAGACCGGCAAGCCGCTGCTGCCGTCAGGCCGGATTATGCTCAGATTGCCGGTGAGTTGGCCGGTGTTGGTGACGGTATGGGTAAATGTGACCGTAGTGCCGGTGCGCTCAATAATCTGGCCGGGGGAGACGACCGGTTGGGCCGGAATGATCGTCACCGCCTGCGCGACAGTAGTCAAAGTCACGCTATTCGAGACCGTCTGATCGCTGCGTGCCGTCACCGTTGTGGTGTCGATGTCGCCGGCGCTGGCGGTGAGCGGCACCGCTACACCAATAATAATCTGCACACTGCCAGACGGCGGCACTTCCACCAGCGCCGGCCCGCTCGTCCAGCCGCGATTGCTATCGAGCGTCAGACTATAGGTGCGCGTCACCGAAGCGGTATGGCTCAGCGTCAGGGTATACGTGGCTGTGCCGCCAAGGCTGACCGAACGGCTGGCGCCGCCGATGACGGTGAGCGTGGCGTTTGGTGTGGCGCAAGCATCGGTGGCGTTGACGTCAAGCGCGTTTGAGAAGGGCGAGCTATTGCCGGTGGTTGGGTTGTGGACGGTAGCGGTGATGAACCCCAGACAACCGGTAATATTGGCGCTAAAGTTCCCGCCAGCAGTGGTCGTAACACTGGTCAGGAAGATCGGCCCCTCGCGGTCGCGATCGGTGATGCTGGCGCTGGCGGTAAAGATTTCGACCACACAACCAGCGCCACAGCCAGTTGTGCCGGTGACGATAGGCGAACCGGCAGTGATCGGGTTAAAATTCGGCGCCGTCAGATTGCCGTTCGCATTATTGCCAAGTCCTATGCCGTCGCCTTCATTGTTTTGGGTCGTATTGCGCGAGATTAGCACTCCGGAAACATTGTCAGCGACGAAGATTCCATGACCGATGCCAAGCCGGCCATTGCGCGCCAGCCGATTGCCGATCAATTGGTTATTGTTGCTATTGATGGTAATGCCGTGAGTGGCGTTAAAGGCGGTAACATTATTTTGACCAGCAAAAGCAATGAGGTTGTTCTCAATCCAGTTACCATTCCCGCTGGATACTAGAATACCGTCTTTACGAGTCGTTGTGCCGCTGCCCGGTGTCTCGCTACTCGATGCGCGCACACCAATGCGGTTGCTAATAATTTGGTTGTTGTTCGCATTACTCAGATTAATGCCGAAATCCACCCCACCGATCAGATTGTCGCGCACCGTCGAATTGCTCGCGTTGCTAATGCGCACACCGCGGCTATCGGGCACGATGCTGCTAGCAAGGATACCGTTGCCGTCAGCGCGCACGCCGAGATAATTGCCCTGCACCGTGTTGCCGTTGGCGGTACAGGTTGCGCATGGTTGGATCAACACCGCGGCCCCCGAACCGGTGGCGACGAAATTGCCGGCTGCGATCACGTTACGATCGGCGAGGTTGGGGCCGCCGATCACTGAATTGCTGCCGTTTTCGATCCAGACAGCGGCGTCACCAGTGCCATAGCCCACGGTTGGTTGGCTGATGGTCGTTGTGGTGGTCTGCGTGCCCAGCGGATCGGTGCCTAGATAATTCCCGCGCACGATGGTATTGCCAGCCCGAATCCGGATAGCATTGGTACGCGACCCGGCAATCACGTTGCCCGGCCCGATGGTGGTATTGACCGTATTGCGACCGACAAAAACCCCTTCGCCGCCAGCGGTTTGGTTTACTGTGCCGTTGCCTGCCGGAAACGGATTGCCGCTCGCGTTGAGGGCAACGCCGATATAGTTGCCGGCAATAATGGTAGGGCCGGTCGCGAATTGGGTATCACTGATGATAATCCCGCCGTTGGTATTGCCGCTGATATAGTTGCGCCCGCCTACCGGATCAGTTGGGTCACCGATCACAGTATCGATTGCACCGTACGTTGCGCCGCCGGCAATCAAAATGCCAATCCGGTTGGAAATAATCGTCCCGCTCGGATTTACCCCGATCCAATTGCCGGCAATGCGGGTATGACGCGGAATGCTTGGCGCGTCGGGACTAGTTGTGTTGCTGAACAATCCGATCCCGGCGGCATTGGCGCCGGTATAACCGCCAATTAGATTGCCGCTAATCAACGTATTGCGCGCATAATTTTCAATCGAAATGCCGCCTAAATTACCGGCTGATGGCGTCGTCACTAAAGCCGCGTCGCCACTGATCGTTGTGCCGAGGTAGTTACCGAGAATCTGATTGCCATTCAGTATGGTCGTGCTCAGGTTATTGGCTATTCCTATGTCCGCTACCGCATTGCCGCTGATCACATTCCGATCAGCGGGATCGCCGGTGCCGATCCGGTTATTGCTAGCGCCATCGTCAAGTAAGACGCCGTAACCGGTGTTAGGTTCAGGCAGACCATTGAAATGACCAATCCAGTTATCGGCTATCAGATTGTTTTGCGCGTTGTTTCGCAGGTAAATTCCGGCGCCGCCGCTAGAGACGGCAATGCTGCGGCTAAAACGAATGATGACCAAGCCGCGAATGACATTGTTGTTGGATGCGATCACGAAGCCATGGGCCGGAATAACTTCATTACTAGCGTTGCGCAACTGTTCGCCGCTAATGATCACGGTATGCCCGCTGCCGCCGTCGATGGTGGTATTGCCTTCGGTGAGCGGCGGCAAGCCAGTATTCTGCACATAAATGGTTCCACTCACGCTAAAGGTAATCGTGTCAGGCACGCCATTGCTATTGGCAGCAATGATCGCCTCGCGCAAGGTGCAACCGCCGGGAGCAGTCGTACACGCGCCGTCATTGGTGTCAGCCAGTGAGTTGACGACAAACGACGCTGCCAACACCGGTTGCGCTGCCGGAATTAGGCCAACGAACAGGATGATTAGGAGCGCAATGCGCAGATGGCGGTGCATAGGGCCGCTCCTAGCGAGTCACTAGCGGTATCCAGACTGCCGGCACTGGCACGCCCGACGAATCACGCACGACGGCCACGTTTTGCACTTCGGCCCCGCTGAGCGGTTCATTCGAACCGGGGATCGAAACCCAAATCCGCAATGTTTCACGGGTGCCGGGCAAAATCAGCTCGCTGATCCGCACCCGCACGCGCAACACGATTTGGTTAATCTTGCCGTTGCCAGCAACATTGTCGAGCGTTACCGTGTTACTGGTGATCGTAACGCCGCTGGTGCCCGCCTCAAAGGCGACTAAGGTGCTGCCACGGCTGGCGGCGAAGTTAAGCTGGAAGGTGGCCCGCCCGTTGCTAGTGTTGCGCAGGGTATGCAAGAAGACTACTTCGCGTCCGGCTTGCACATCCTGCTCTTGATTGCTGCGCAGTTCAGCGGCGTAGCGCAGGCCAACGCTGGTCGTGTCGGTTATGGTGATCGTCCGCGCGCCAAATCCGCGCGGCGTAGCGGTAATGACAGTGGTTGCGCGCACCGGGTTGCCGCTGGCATCGGCAGTCTGTGCGCCAGAGGGAACTGTAATCTGCACGGCAATCTCGGCGCTGGCTCCCGGCGCCAAGGTGATGGTTGGCGTAAGCACAGTCGTGTTGTACGTGTCTAGCCCAATTAAATCAGCGGTTGTGGCGCTAATATCTACCGGCACGGTCACGTTGCCGTTGTTGGTGATCTGGTGGCGATAGATGTAGCTGTTAGACGGCAAAACGGTTGCGGCGCCGGTGGCCGGATTGGCCGTGAGTACCGGTAAGGCTTCAACCGCAGTGCGCAGGGTTTGGGTGATCGGATTAAGCACCGGCGCCGTCAGCGAGACGGTAGTGGTATCCGTAATCGGCACCTGCACAGATGGATGGCTGCCGGTGGGGAGGGTAAGGGTAACAGTCAGCAATTGGCTCGCGCCGGGTAACAGCGTGAAACGTTCGCTCGGCGCGACCGTCGCCGTCCATCCGCTCAGCGTGCCGGTTGCCGCGAAGCGGATTCGATTGATCCCCAGCGTGCCATGGTTTTCCAACCGCAGCCGGTATGTGATACTGCTGCCGGGTGCGGCGCTCTGTTCAATGGGATCAATTGGAATGAGGCGCAGATCGACTGTGGGTGTAAAGACGCGGAACACCGAGGTGTTGCCGAACCGATCAGTTGCGGTAAAGAGAAGCTGGCGGTAGGTTTGGGGTGGGGGGCTGAGTGTGGCATTAAAGACGCCAGCACTGGTTGCGCTCGCGCTGGTCAGCGTTTGCCAACCCTGCCCATCAGGCGTCGCCAGACTGGTATCATCACCATAGATATGGATCGTGCAGCCGGCGCAGGCCGATACCGGATTGAGATCTTCTTCGCGTTCGGCAGTGCTGGCAAAGACATTCCCCCTTACGGGCCCGTCTTGGAAGACTTGGAAGTTCAACGGCGGATCAATACTGTGGTTCGGGAGCATAAGGTTTTGATCCGGATCAGGTGGCGTTCCGCTGTACAATGTCGTGTTAGCCAGTTCAATTCCGCCGAGGATGTTAGCCGCCATCTGATTTTGGGTGATCGTTATCCGGCGCGCCGTATCAGTCACCAGCACGGCGTAGCCAGCATTGGCGCGCAGCCGGTTGCCGTTGATCGCCACACCGAGGCTGCTGCCGCCTACCTGTATGCCATCGCCGCCGTTCTGCTCGATCGCATTGCTATCGTTGATAGTCAGATTGCGGACGTCGGTCAGGTGTATGCCATCGCCAGCGTTAGCGCGTATCTGATTGCCGCTTAGCGTTGCAGTGGCAACATTCGTAAGGCGGATACAATCCGCCGCGTTTAGCTGTACCAGATTGCCGCTCAGGGTGGCAGTCGTCACATTCGTCAAGGCGATGCCGGCGCCGGCAGGGCGGGCCAGCGGATTGGGGCCGCCAGCCGGATCAGCCACCCAGCCAACCTGATTTTGCTGGATCGTGATCGAATGGGCATTGCTTAGCTCAATCCCAGCGGCACTGCCGTTACCGCCAATCGTATTGTTGGCAATGGCGACTTGTGAGGCGTCAGTGACGCGGATCGCAGGGCCGGCGTTGGCTGCGGCAACGCTATACGCATCGCCGGTTGCGTCTCGGCGCAACCCCAGCGTATTGGCACGGATAGTAATGCTGATGCTGTTCGTGCCGCTGATGTCAATGCCGGGGCCGCTGGCGGCGGCGATGATATTGCCGTTCGTGCTGCCGATCGTCACATTCTGGCTATCGATTACCGCAATGCCGGCGGCGGCGCTGCCTAGCGCCGCGCGGCCATCGGCGCTCAGGCCGATGATATTGCCGTCAAGGGTGGCGCTGCCAACGTTGCGCAGCCGGACATCATAGCCGGTATTGGCGGCAATTCGAGAATTGGTCATCGTCACCTGCGCCGTGCCGTTGAACTCAACGCCGCCAGCGTTGGCGAAGGTGGCAATGCTGGCAGGGAGCACCCCAACGAAAGCGTTCGTGATCGTGACACTGCTCACGCCGCCGCCAACCCAGATCCCCGGCCCGCTATTGCCGCCGATGCGCACATTCGCCGTTGCGCTGCCGATAATCGCATTGCCGGCGCTCTCACTGATCCGGATGCCGCCTTGCCCGTTCGGTCGCGCACTCGTAAGCCCGCGATTTAGGCCAATGACGGTATGACCGCTTATCGCAGTATTGGCCGGCGCCGCGCTGCCACCGCTCCGCGCCTGAATGCCATAGCCGTTGTTGCCGCTAACCACTAACGGGAAAGCGGCGCTAGCACTGCCGATCACCGTCCCTTGCGCTCCGTCTTCGATCCGGATGCCGTCGCCGCCATTGCCAACGGCAGGCTCGCTGTCGAGGTTGATCCCGATCAGGTTGCTGCTAATCGTTGTGGTATAAGTTTGAGAACCGCTAATGAAGATTCCGCTGAGACCGTTAGCGCCAATAATATTGCGTTCCGCATTAGTCGCGCCGCCGATCACGTTCAACTCAGCGCGTCCGTTTAGATCGCTAGCTGCATTGCTCAAAATTTGGATGCCATGACCGCCATTGGGCCGGGCGGCAGTAGCACTCGTGTAGAGCACACCGATCCGGTTTGCTCGCATCGTGTTCTGCGAAGCATTTTCGATGAAGATCCCGTTAGCAATATTGCCAGCAATGGTATTAGGGGCTGAGGATGCGCCGATCTGATTATTGCGCGCATTAGCGCCGATAATCATGATGCCGTTACGGTTGCGGTTGGCGTCTGGAGGTATGGTTCCATCGAGTTGCAACCCGATATAACAATTGCGGATTGTATTATTAGCGCTGCTAATGTAAATGCCGCTGCCACGGTAGCCACCCACGTCGCTGCTCGCGCCATAAATCGCTAAGCCATCGATAATCGCGCTGCCGCCGTTCAACACGAGACCAGCGTTAGCGCCATTGGCATTAATCGCTACCTGTGGCGCACTAGCCAGTACATTGGCGCTGATCGTGACATTAGCGCGGGTGATCGGCGGCAACAGTTCGCTCAAGGTGATGATGTAGGGCGCGCTCGCGACTGAACCCTCTGTCACCAGATCAAATGTGATGGTAATCGGGTTCGTGCCGGGAGTAGCATTCGCTTTAGCGATCGCTTGGCGCAGGCTGCAATTGGCATTCACCAGATCATCAGTACAATGACTGTTGATGTTTGTGGCCGGATTGTCGGCTAGGGTGTCAACGAAGAATTCGTCAACCCCTGCCTGCCCAAAGCTCAGGCGTGGCCAGATCAGAATGCTACCAAGAAAAGCAATAGTGAAAATTAGTCGCCAATATCTGCGCGCGTGCATGCGAACTCCTTGCGCCAACGAGCGGCGCGCAGTAGAAGGAGCGGATCAGCTCTCTTCAGATACGTTCTCTTCCAGTTGCTCTTGATTGTAACATGATGCGCAGACCGGCTGAAGAGCTTAACAGACAGGAATTTAGTCCTATCTTTACAGTTTGGGCAAGACGCCGATCGTGCGCAGGTATGCAATCGAAGCGGCGTATTGCTGGTCTTCGTACAAGCTGATCTGCTCTTCGCCGGCGCCGCGTTCCCATGGCGTGCGCCAATCGTCATCGCGCAGGCGCATCGTTTGGGCAAAGAGGCGCAAGACCGGCAAGACTTCGCGCACGTCGCAGGGTGGGTAGCCTCGCCACCAGTCATCGTCGAGAATGCGCACGTGGCGGGCGCTGTGGCTGACCAGCTCGATCTGGCAGGCGACGTCAGGGGCGTATTTTTCAATCTGGCCCAACAACCGGCGAATGTCGAGATCGCCTTCGCCAAGGGCGCAGCGCACCAGCCGCCAGCCTTGGGTAGTTGGGTAGGTTTCGTAATCGGCAAGGTGAACATTGCGGATCAGCGGCCCAAGCCGTTCGACTGCTGCGTAGGGCGTTTCACCCACCACCAGCGTGTTGACTGCATCAAAACAGACCCCAAGGTACGGGCTGTCAACCGCGGCGCAGATTGCGGCCAGATCGGCGCTGGTAGCGTCTTGGTGGTTCTCAACCGCCAACACCACGTTGTGTTCGGCAGCTAGATCAATGACTGCGCGCAGCCGCTCAGTCACATCGGCCAGATAGGCAGGCCAATTGTCGGTGAATGGACGGCGGTAGCCTTCGAGCACTGGGCTAATCAAGACGCGCAACACGCGCGCACCGGCCATCGCCGCTGCTGGGATGTGGCTGCGGAGCAAGTCAACATTTGCGATCTCGCTATCGGCGACCGGCGTTAAACCGCACAGATTCAGCCGCTCGCGCAGCGCATGCAGCCGTTCAGGCGCTAGGTCGGGCAACAGGCTGAGCGGAAATTCAATGCTCTGCAAACCGGCGCGCGCGGCTAGTGTCACGATATCTTCCACGTCGAGCGGATGGCTGACAGCGCGCGGGGTGCCGCGGCCGATCAGGCCGCAGCGATAACTGAAACTTAAAGCGGAAAGACCGATCAACACCGCCGAACCTCAATGCAATCTGGTAGACCTTTATCATACCACAAGTGTGGCAAGCGGGTTGCGTATCCGAATGGAAGCTCTCACCTTCATATAGGGCGAACGAGGAGTGCAGCCGTCACGCTGCCGCACTCCAGACTAGCATGGCGCTGGGATGCGGCAGCGGAATGACCGCACTCTATCCGCGCTTTATCCTGTCGCTTGCTGGGCAGTGCTCTCTGGCGCGCGCTGTTCGGCGATCGAGGCGATGGCAATCCCGCTGAGCAAGAGTACGATCCCGCCGAACTGCAACGGGGCTAGCGTTTCGCCAAAGAGGATGAAGGCGAGCAAAGTCGAGCCGATTGGTTCGCCGAGAATGGCCACCGCCACGTAGGTGGCTGATAAGCTGCTGAGTGCGTAGTTGAAGGCGGTATGGCCAAGCAGTTGCGGGCCGATGGCTAAACCAAGAATGAAGAGGTAGACATACGGCGGGAAGCCGAAGAATTGCTGGCCGGTGGCGATGGCCCACACCACTAAAACCACCGCCGCGCTAGTGTAGACTAGCCAGATGTACGTCAGTACCGACAGCCGCCGGCGCGAATCGCGCCCGATGAGCAGGTAGGCGCTGGCGGTAGCCGCGCCAATCAGCGCCAGCGTATTGCCGAGCAGCGGGTTGCTCTGGGTTGGGTTGGCGCTATCACTCACGCTGATCGCAATTGTCCCGATCAAAGTCAGCGCAATGCCGAGCAGCGTCGTCCAGTGCAACCGTTCGCGGAAAAAGAAGAGCGAGGCGATCCCGACCCAGAGCGGGTTGGTTGAGACGAGCGCGGCGCTGCTCGCTACCGAAGTATATTCGAGCGAGCTGATCCAACTGGCGAAGTGAACCGCCAAAAACGCGCCTGCTCCCATGCCAAACAGGACATCGCGCCGGCGCAGCCGGCGAATCTCGCCGCTGGCCCGGCTCAGCGCGATGGGGGTCAGGATCAGCGCCGCTAGCCCCAGCCGTCCGGCGGCAATGCTAAGCGAGGGCATGCCAGCACCCTGCGCGTAGCGGATCATGATCGACGCGGTGGAAGCGATCAAGACACCGGCGAAGAGCACGGTGTACAGCCATAAACGATTCCGGTTCATGCGGTTGCTTTCGTCCAGCGCACCAGCGGCGCGGCGACCCACGTGGGGGGCGGCGTCTGGTACAGTTGGGTGGCATCGCTCGCCACCAGATCGAGTATTTCTCCGTGGAGAGGGCCGCGCAGGAAGCGGAAGACCTGTCCGGCGTCGCGGGCATCGCTCTTGGCACGCACGCAGTGTTGGTTGTAACCCCAGTAGTCACCGGCGGCGAGCAGATGCATGCCTTCTTCGATGGTGCGGCGGGCTAATGCCAACCCGCCGGCCTCTGGGGCCAGTGCTTGGTCGGGCGGGTCGCCGTAGCCGATGCCGTGGTGGAACGGATCGGCGGTCGAGACAATCACCGCATCGCGGGCCAGTTCGACTAGCTCGTCAATGCTCGGCAACAGTTCGGGATGGCCGCCGGCCAGATATGGATACCGCTCGATTACCTGCGGCCCGCGAATCCCGCGCCGGCGGGTTTCCAGCTCCCAGAAGAAGCGGAAGCTGTAGAGGGCGTGGTCAAGCTGCCATTCATTGCCGCGGTCGAGACCCGGCCCCTGAATGCCCCAATACCGTTCGGCGGCAGGCGATCCGCCAGCGGCGACTCGGCGGCGGGCCTGTTCCATCTCGTCATTCCAAGCGTGCAAGACGCTGATCACCAGCACCCGGCTGGCCCCGCTATCGAGGCAGGCATGGACGGCGGCGGCAATCTGGTGGCCGCAATCGGCTACCCCAGCGTGCGGAAAGACAATCACGCCGCCGGTGGCCAAGGTGGGTGCGAGATCCCACTGGCGAGCGCGGTCGAGCAACTCGTAGCCGCCGCGCTCGCCGAGCGCCTCGTGTTCAGCGCGGTAGAGATCGTGAATCGCCTTGTTCAGTTCGTCGCGGCGCATCGCTCACCCAAACTGCTCGACGAAGCGTTGGTCGCCGCTGTAGAACCAGCGAATATCATCAATGCCGTACTTGAGCATCGCGACCCGTTCGGGGCCGAAACCGCCGGCAAAGCCGCTGAATTCCGCCGGATCGTAGCCGCCGTTGCGCAGTACATTCGGATGCACCATCCCGCAACCGCCGATCTCAAGCCAACCGGCGTACTTGCAAATCCGGCAGCCCTTGCCGCCGCACAAGAAGCAGGTCACATCCATCTCGGCGCTCGGTTCGGTGAAGGGGAAGAAGCTGGGGCGCAGGCGCACCTGGGTGCCCGGCCCGAACATCCGCTCGGCAAAGAAGCTCAGCGTGCCTTTGAGATCGGCCATCGTCACGTTGCGCCCGACGGCCAAAAACTCAAACTGGTGGAACATCATCTCGCTGCGCACCGTTACCTGCTCGTTGCGGTAGACTTTACCCGGAATCAGCACCCGCAGCGGATTGGGGGCATTGCGCCGCATGGCGTGGATTTGGCCGGGAGAGGTGTGGGTGCGCAAGAGCACCGATGGCGCGCCTGCCGGCATCTCGACATAAAACGTATCTTGCATATCGCGGGCTGGGTGGTCATCGGGGAAGTTGAGCAGGCTGAAGTTGAAGGCGTCGTATTCAACTTCAGGACTTTCCCAAACCTGAAAACCCATCTCGGCGAAGATCTGCTGCACTTGCCGCAAGATCTGGTTGGTGAGATGGATATAACCGACCGCAGGTTGGCGACCGGGCATGGTGACGTCGACCCGGTCAGCGGCCAACTCGGCGGCGATTGCCTGCGCTTCGAGCCGTTCTTTCGCAGCGGCGAATACCGTTTCGAGCTGTTCGCGCAGCGCATTCACCCGCTGGCCGGCCACTGGCCGTTCTTCGGCGGGCAACGCGCCGAGGCCGCGGCTCAGGCGCGAGAGACGGCCTTGCTTGCCGATAAAGCGGCTCTTCCATTCGGTGAGGGTGGCTAAGTCGGTGACTGACTCGAGGGCGCTGAGAGCTTCTTGTTCGAGCGCAGCCAATTCATCGAGCAGTGTGGTCATGCGGCACCATCTTGTTCCAGAGACGCGATCATTGTTGCTATTATACATTGTTGCGCGGCGAGGGAGCGCAGGCATCGGCGCTGCGTTGGCGCAAGGCTTCAAACAGGATAATACTGCCAGCGACGCCGGCATTGAGCGATTCGATCAGGCCGGCCATCGGAATGGTGATGGTTTGGTGAGCGAGCGCGCGGGCGGCGGCGCTGAGGCCGCGCGCTTCGTTGCCGATAATCAGCGCCGCCGGTTGGCGCCAATCGACGGCGTAGTACGGTTGGCTGCCAGCGCTATCGGCGGCATACACGGTGTAAGGGCCAAGTTCGGCGGCAATCGCTTCCCACCCCAACAGGCGAAGCGGCACGGCAAAGTGCGCTCCCATAGCGGCGCGGGCCACCTTGGGGCTAAACGGATCGGCGGTGCCGGGAGCGCACAGCACAAGGCCCGCGCCGGCTGCCGCCGCCGATCGCAGCAAGGTGCCGACATTGCCGGGGTCTTGGATCTCGTCGAGCACGAGCCGGAGACCGGGACGGGGCGACAATTCCGGCCATGCGACGGCGGCAATCACGCCTTGCGGTTGTTCGGTATCGGCGGCGGCAGCCACAACGGCGGGAGTGGCGGGGAAACAGCGGGGCAGCGTTTGCAGGCGGGCAAGCAGTGCTGTACCGGCGGCAGTGGCAGCCAGTTGCTCAGGCGCATAGAGGGCAAGGCGCAGTTCGGCTCCGGCAGCGAGGGCATCTGCCACGAGCCGCACGCCTTCGATGACGAAACTGCGCTCGCGTCGCCGATCGCGGGCCGATGCGGCCAGCGCGCGCAGCCATTTGACGTGTTGGTTGGCGGTGCTGGTAATCACCATGAGTTAACGCATCAACGTAGCGATGCCCAAATGCAAATACAGTTCATTATACGCTGAAGTGGCCGGTGAACGAGAAGGCGCTAAGCAAGCCAAGGCGCAAAGGAGCAAACGCAAAGCCGCCAAGGACGCGAAGAGACCAAAGGGTACAAACGCCAAGGCGCTAAGGACGCAAAGAGACGCAGGGGATTAAATTAAATCATCCTCTGCGTTCCCTGCGCCCTCTGCGGTAAAAAAGATCTCCCCTCTCCCGCACCAGCGTGGGAGGGGCTGGGGGTAGGGGCAAACACGAAGGCGCGAAACACGCAAAGGGGTCAAACGCAAAGCCGCTAGGGACGCGAAGCATGCCAAGTGGCAAACGCAAAGCCGCAAAGGGGGCAAAGGCGCAGAGATGCTGAACGCAAAGCCGCCAAGGATGCGAAGAGACGCAGGGAATTGGATTATCCTCTGCGTCCCCTGCGCCCTCTGCGGTAAAAAATACCTACCCTCTAATCGCTTTGACGCAATTACGCCGTCGCCTGCGCCTGCGCCACAATGCGGGCAAAGGCTTGCGGATCGCGGACAGCCAGATCAGCCAGCATCTTGCGGTCGATCACAATATTCGCCTGCTTGAGGCCATTGATGAGGCGGCTGTACGTCGTGCCGTTGAGGCGGGCAGCCGCGTTAATGCGCATAATCCACAGCCGGCGGAAATCGCGCTTGCGGCGGCGGCGGTCGCGGTACGCATCGGCGAGCGCGTGCATCACCGCTTCGTGGGCAACCTTATAGTGGCGGCTGCGCGCGCCGCGATAACCCTTCGCCTGCTCTAACAGCTTCTTGTGGCGCTTGCGCACCATTGTGCCACGCTTAACACGAGCCATGGTTGTTCTCCTTTGGCGGATCGGTCAGGGGGTGGCAGACCGAACCCTGAACTTCATCCGCACTATAGCTTGAATACTGATAACGTTACGTACCAACAAAAACCCTGCGGGCAGCGCAGGGCTGACGTTTGCGACGGGTATGAGCGACCCGCCTCTGGCGTGCTTACTCCAAACCGTAAGGCAGCGCAACTTGCAACATGCGGCGATTAGCCGGCGAGGTGGGCTGATCCTTGCCCCACTTGCGTTGCGAGCGGCTCGGCCGGTTGCGCTTATTGCCGCGCACACCGCTCTGCTGCAAAAACTTGCCAGACGCAGTTACCTTAAAGCGCTTTTTCGCGCCCTTGTGCGTCTTCATCTTCATCTTAGGCATTGAATAGCTCCTTTACCGCAACCGGATAGCAGAAGCCAGACCGGTTTCGCATCACTTAGCGCCGTCGCCGGCGTTCCCGCTCGTCATCGTCAAAATCATCTTCGTCCTCGTCATCGTAATCTTCGTCCTCGTCGATGAGGTCATCATCTTCGTCAAGCTCATCCTCATCAACAAAGTCTTCTTTTTCGTCTTCGTTGGCCGGCGTAGCAACAGGCGCTGCTGGCGCTGGGGCTGACTGGGCGTTTGCGGCAGCTTGGCGCTGAGCGGCAGCCTTCTGCGCCTGCTGGGCCGCTTTCAACACCTTCGCTGTCGGCGCCAACAACATTGAGAGGACGCGCCCCTCTATCAGCGGCTTTTGCTCGATGACGGCAATATCGCTCAATTGCTCGGCAATCTCATCGAGCATTTTGCGCCCGATTTCCGGGTGGGCCATTTCGCGACCGCGGAAGCGCAAGTTAAACTTCACCTTGTCGCCGGCCAACAAAAAGCGCCGCGCCTGATTCGCCTTGACGGCGACATCGTGTTCGTCGGTTTTCGGCATCAGCCGGATCTGCTTTAATTCTGACTGCTTCTGATTGCGGCGCGCTTCCCGCTCTTTTTTGCTCTGCTCGTAGCGGAATTTGCCGTAATCGAGCAGACGGCATACCGGCGGAACCGCATTGGGCGCGACTTCAACCAGATCGTACCCCCGCTCTTCAGCCATAGCGAGCGCCTCGCGCAAGGGGACGATGCCGACTTGGGTGCCGTTTTCATCGATCAGGCGCACTTCACGGGCGCGAATGCGATTGTTGATGCGAAACCGGTCTCTGATAGCGCGACTCCTTCGTCTTTCGAGCGGTGACGGCTGCGTGCCGGAAGCCAGTTGCCGGGATGAGCGTCACCGTTAAGGCGAACCTTATGTTATGCAGACAACAATAAAACACCGACGTGAACCACTGCTCACATCAAGCCTGCATTATACCAGTCTGGGCGGGGATCGTCAAACGAATAGCGCCTTGAAAGCGGCTTTCTTTGATCGCAAATTATCTGGCCGGATTGCGCCGCCCATTATTTCATGCTATCATGAGTGCAACAATCTTCATGCCGGGGGAGCTTGGGAGAACCGAGCTGAGAGGGCGCCTTTGGCTTTTGCCGCCGGCGCCGACCCTCTGAACCTGATCTGGGTTATGCCAGCGGAGGGAGGAGCAGTGCGCAGTCCGATGCGGTCTGCGTGGATCGTCAACTCACCGTCCTGCCGCGGCAGGGCGGTTTTTTGTCCCTGCGCAACGCTCATCCGTTTGCTGGCGCAAGGAGGTAACGATGATATTGAACGAACGGATCGCAGAACTACGGGAACGGGTGCGCCAGCAGCGCCCCCTGATCCACCACATCACCAATTTTGTGGTGATGAACGACACGGCCAACGTGACGCTCCATATCGGTGGCTTGCCGGTGATGGCCCACGACCGCGAAGAGGTGGCCGAGATGGTGGCCATGGCGGGTGCATTAGTGTTAAATGTCGGCACGTTATCGCCCGATTGGATTGAAGCCATGCTAATCGCCGGCAAACGGGCGAATGAGCTGGGCATCCCAATCGTGCTCGATCCGGTTGGCGCCGGGGCGACTTCGCTGCGCACCGCGAGCAATCGCCGCTTGCTGGAGGAATTGCGGGTCGCGGTGGTGCGCGGCAATTCAGGTGAAATCGGCGCGCTGGCTGGCATGGGTGGCGTGGTGAAGGGTGTTGAGGCAGTGGTTGAAGCCGATGATCCGGTGGCGGCGGCGCAGAAGCTGGCGCAACAGTATCAGACGGTGGTGGCGGTCACCGGGAAGCGCGATATTGTCACCGATGGTAGCCGGGTGTTGGCGGTTGATAACGGTCACGAGTGGCTCAAGACCCTGACCGGCACCGGTTGCTCGGCGACGACCGTGATTGCGGCCTTTGCAGCGATCGAACGCGATTATGTGCTGGCTGCCGCAGCTGGCTTAGCCTGTTTTGGGGTGGCCGCCGAGCTAGCTGCCCCCCAAGCGCACGGCCCGGCCAGCTTTAAAGTGGCGTTCTATGATGCGATCTACCATCTGTCGGCGGAACAGATTCGGGCTGGTGCGCGCGTGACCAGCTTGAGCGACGATCAAAGCATTGTGGTGGCGCGGTAGGTGCATTGCTCGCGCTTATCGGATGATGGCGGACGGTCGTCTCACTGCGGTATGTCAGCCGGTGGGTTATGGCGTGCGGCGGTGAAACTGCCGCATTCCAAAGCGTTCGTGCTCATCGCATGATGGCGTGCGGCAGTGGAACTGCCGCATTTCATACCGAGTTATTCAGCTATGCAACCAAAAACACATCTTGACTGGAGCCTCTACGTCGTCACCGATGCTGGTTTGTCGCGGGGCCGGTCGCATCTGGCGGTGATCGAAGCGGCGATTGCCGGCGGCGCGACAGTGGTGCAGTACCGCGAAAAGACGGCTGCTACCCGCCAGATGATTGCCGAAGCGCAGGCCTTGCGCGAACTGACCCAGCGCGCCGGTGTACCGCTGATCGTCAATGATAGGCTCGATGTGGCTTTAGCGATTGATGCCGATGGGGTGCATGTCGGCCAAGACGATATGCCGGCGGCAGTTGCCCGTCGCTTGATCGGCCCTGACAAGCTGTTGGGGGTCTCGGCGGCCAATCTGGCCGAGGCCATGCAGGCCGTGCAAGACGGCGCGGATTATCTGGGGGTAGGGCCGATTTTTGCCACTCCCACCAAACCTGACGCCGCGCCGCCGATCGGAATGGATGGCCTACGTGAGATTTGCCGGCACGTGCCGCTGCCGGTGGTTGCGATTGGCGGGATCAATGTTGCCAATGCCGCCGATGCCATCGCCGCCGGCGCGCAAGGCATCGCCGTCGTGTCGGCGGTGGTCGCCGCTGAAGATGTCGCTGCGGCGGCGCAGCAGTTGCGCGCACTTGTCGCTGCTGCGCGCCAACGCGCATAGAAAGGAGTAACTATGGCGCTGCCACGCTGTTTAACGATTGCCGGCTCTGATTCGGGCGGCGGGGCCGGTATTCAGGCCGATCTCAAGACCTTTGCTGCGCTAGGGGCGTATGGTATGAGCGCCCTTACAGCGGTGACAGCGCAGAATACGATCGGTGTGCAAGGGGTAATCGAATTGCCGGCGGCGTTTGTCGGCCAGCAGATCGATTCGGTGGTCAGCGATATTGGGGTTGATGCGGTCAAGACCGGGATGCTGGCCAACGCCGAGATTATCGCCGTGGTGGCTGAAAAAGCGCGGGTCTATCGGTGGCCGGCACTGGTGGTCGATCCGGTGATGGTCGCCAAGAGCGGCGATCCGCTTTTGCGCCCGGCAGCGCAGACGGCTCTTATCGAGCTGCTCTTGCCGCTGGCGACGATTGTCACCCCCAACCTGCCCGAAGCGCGCGCCTTGACCGGCATGGTGATCGAGACGGTCGCCGAGATGGAACAAGCGGCGCAAGCGATCCATCGCATGGGGCCGCGTTGGGTGCTGGTCAAGGGTGGCCATCTGCAAGGCGATAGCATTGATGTGCTTTATGACGGGGTGCAGTATCGCTATTTCACCTCACCCCGGATCGAAACCCGCCACACCCATGGCACCGGTTGCACGTTTGCCTCGGCGATTGCGGCTGGCTTGGCGAAAGGGCTTGCCGTCCCCGATGCCGTTCAAGCGGCCAAGGAATATATTACCTTGGCCTTGCGCCATGCGCCGGGTTTGGGCCATGGTCACGGGCCGGTGCATCATTTTGCCGCGTGGTATGAGCAAACGCTGTCATAGGCGATCAGGGTGACTCAGCCGGGACAGCCATACTGGCTGTCCCGGCAGTTTTAGTTGACAAGACAGATACTGTCGAGTATGGTATCCTTGCTATTGGTTGAAGCCAACTGAAGAATGACGGACAATACCTATGCGAGTCCGAAACAAGGTCATTGTTGTTACTGGCGGCGGCAGCGGGATTGGGCGGGCTTTGGTGTTGCATTTACTAGCGAAAGGGGCGCGCGTCGCAGCGGTCGATCTCAACCCGGCCTCGCTGCGTGAGACGGCGCAACTGGCGGGGGCGCAGGCTAGCCGGCTTTCAACCCACGAGCTGAACATTACCGATCGCGCCGCCGTGGCTGCTTTGCCGGCGCAAGTCGTGGCTGCTCACGGCGCAGTTGATGGTCTGATCAACAACGCCGGCATTATTCAGCCGTTTGTGCGCGTGCTTGACCTCGATGAGGCAACGATTGAGCGGGTCATGAGTGTCAATTTCTCCGGCGCCGTGCGGATGACCAAAGCCTTTTTGCCCCACCTGCTGGCCCGGCCCGAAGCGCATATTGTAAACATTTCGAGCATGGGCGGCTTTGTACCGGTGCCGGGACAAACCATCTACGGCGCAGCCAAAGCAGCGGTGAAGCTCTTTACTGAAGGACTATATTCTGAACTACTGGAAACCAAAGTGCGGGTGACGGTGGTCTTTCCCGGCGCCGTCAGCACCAACATCACGGCGAATTCAGGAGTGAGCAGTTTGCTGCGCACCGATAAACAACCCGCCATCACGCCATTGCCGGCAGAGCGGGCGGCGCAGATCATCGTCGCGGGGATGGAACGCAACCAGTTTCGGGTGCTGGTCGGTAACGATGCGACGATGATGGATCGACTCTACCGGCTCAATCCACAGTTTGCCGTGCGCCTGATCTTTCGCCAAATGAAGAGCTTGCTGGGAGGATAGTCTTGGCATATGGCTCCACCGATGGATCATGCCCCTCCGCCGTTGTTATGATCAGGCGTCTCGTGCGGCAGTGTAGCTAGCTGGTATCCCAGCACAAACATGCGCCGCAACGTGCGTCCCTCGATGGGAGGTTGCTGCTCGGCTGTGTGCAACAACTGGTGAATCGCATTGCGCAGTTGGCGATACTCTTCATCAGTGGCGTAAAACGTGGAATCGTGAGCCGAAATGTCGTCGAAGTTTGGCTCGCCGCGTTCGAGCAGGTAGCGGGCAAAGTCTTGCGCGACTACCCAACCATAAATGCTCACGTGCTCGGCGAGTTTTTTCATGCCCTCCTCATCATGAATCTCGGAT
Organism: Chloroflexus sp.; assembly: GCF_034435895.1. GTDB lineage: Bacteria > Chloroflexota > Chloroflexia > Chloroflexales > Chloroflexaceae > Chloroflexus. The sequence goes on along the minus strand of NZ_DAOTWH010000054.1, from coordinate 10,205 downwards.
AGCCGCACTTGCCCGAATACCGGCAGGAAAAAGCGCTCTTCAATCCCATTGACATGCCGGGTGGCGGCAACTTTGATGATCTTGGCGTCAAGCATCTTGTGAATGTGGCGGTAGAGCGATGGGCGCGGCACATCGGGCAGCAAACGGCTCAGTTGGTTAATCGAATAGGGGCCGCTGTACAAGGTTTGGAAGATGCGCATCCGCACCGGATGGTTGATAATGTCGAATTTGTACAGAATCATCGTCGACTCCTAACGCCATCAAATTTAACACCGTTTACTGATCATACCACTTCTTTCCGAGCAGGCGTCGGCGAGGGTTGGTCGAGACGAGGCGAATATCCTCTCGACCGTGCGGATCAATTGCTTGCTCACCCGGACGCTAGCTTTTCGTGTGTTGTCAACATTATATACGTAATCATTTGCCAGAAATAATGCAACCTTGCCCGGCTACGCTCGTGCGTAGCCGGGCAGCAATGGCGAGACGGTTGCGGAATTGCGGAGGCGCTGGCGGCAAGCGGGCCTAGCTGCGGATAATCATCGGCAAAAAGGCGCGTGGGGTGAGCGGCGTGCTGCTGCTGGCAAAGGGGGTGTCGGTCGACCAATGTTGAGCCGCACCGCCGGTGCGTGGTTGCAATACGCCGGGACTTTGGTTGCCCGGCGCGCTGTCGCCGATCGCGGTGCCGCTGCCTTCATCAAAGTGGTAGAGGGCCACGGTGTTGACGTCGGCGGGGTGTGGCGCCGTAGGGGGGGCAAAGTCGCCGGTATAGCGCACGCTGTTCGATAGCCGCACGTCATCGAGCAGGCCGTTGTAGTAGCGGCTGTCCGGATAGTCATGCTTTTCGGCTCCAAACACGAGGTAGGGGTCGCTGTTGGGGTACGAGGTCGAACGATTGAGCCGATAATCAATCGGCCCGCTCGGCCCATTCATCTGCGCGTCGGGCCGACCGTCGACAAACAGTCGCACCTGCCCGCTATTGGCGCGGGTGACGGCAATGTGATGCCACGCGTCATCGGTGACGGTGCGATTGCCTTTCAGTAACCGATCGTCGCTTCCTACACTGAATCCAACGACCAATTTCCCGTCGCAAATCGCAATGCCGTAGTCACCGTAATCACCGCTGCCAAAGATGTCGCGATCGATAATGATATTGCCGTAGTACCAGCCATCGCAAGCCGGCGCCGTATTATCGGCGGCATTGGCCTTCATCCAGAACTCCACCGTCAGATCTCCGCCAACATTTACCGGACGCGAACTGGTCAGTTGGCCGCTGCTGTTGATCGTTCCGAGCGGGATTTTGATCCGGTCGAGATCATTGGTGCTGCTACCGAACAATCGGATGGAAAAGCCGCCGGCAGAGCTTGGCGTTGCGGTGGCGGGCGTAGTGGCGAGCGGGCTAGGCACGGTTTGCGCAAGGCTGCTGGCGGTAGTCAGGTCTGGGGTGATCGTTTCTGCCGGCCCTTGGGCCAGCGTGGGTGATGGGAGCGCGTTGCTCGCGCTGCAACCGATGAGGACGCCGATCAGGATTACGATGCTTATCAGCCGGTATGTGTGCATATTCCCCCCCCACTTATGTTGTTGTGCGGAATGGTCTGGGCAAGGCAGGGCCGAGCTGAACCACCCGCAGCGATCCCCGCTCAGCGCGTATGAGGTTGGGCAAGGCGGTCTCGCGCTGGATGGAGATAGCTCCGCATGTACCGGTATAGAAATGACTTATCACATCATGAGCGTATCATCAATAGCCGGAAGGTACCGATTGCGCCGTTGGGTGCGGGTAGGCGAGCATGATCTGCGCCGCGCGCCGGCCCAATTCAACCGCGTAGTTGGTGCCGCGATCCCACGGGTAGACTTGGCTCATACTGGCCCAGTAGAGGCCGGGCAGCGGGGTTGCAATCGGCGGGATATTGCGGCTGTGATTGACCGGGACAATCGGTTGGGCATAGGTTTCGCGGTGCAGCCAGTACGCGCGCACCCACTCGCGGCGGAAGGCGGGGTTGATCTGGCGTAAGGCTGGCACGAAGCGTTCGAGCAACGCTTCTGGCGTAAGCCGGAAATACTCGTGGTCAGGATCGAGATAGTCGCCGCAGTAGAGCAGGCGGTCGCCGCCGTAATAGTTCGGTTCAATGAAGTTGGTGTGTTCAACCAGCGCCAAAAATGGGAATTCATCTTTGGGCAGGTTAAGCCAATAGATGCCGTTGGTGAGCGGTTGGCGCAAGGCGATGGTCATCACAACCGCCCCCATCGAGCGCAACTGGCGCAGTTGGCCGAGGTAGCTGGCCGGCAGATGGGGAACCAGCCGTGCCAGCAATCCCGGCGCGCCGGTAACGAGCAGCGCGTCGTAATCAGCGGGAGGGTGATTGCCAGCGATTACCTGCCAACCCGTCTCAGTCTGCGTCACGGCCTTCACCGGCGTTTTCCGCCACACCTGCACCCCGCGCTGGGCGCAAGTGGCGCACAACCCATCGGCGAACGCCTGAAAACCGCCTTGAAAATACCCCAGCTTGAAGCTGCGCGCGCGCAGCCGTGCCCATAGCCACGCCATATTGACTTCATCAGCGTGGGGGCCGAATTTGCCTTCGAGCAGCGGGTGCCAGATCACCCGCGCCACGTTGAGACCCGAATAGCGTTCCGTCCACGCGGTAGCCGTCACCTGTTCAAGCCGTTGCCAATTGCTGGTGACGAACTTGAGATAAAAGGCGCTCACGCCAAAGCGCAGCCGGTCGAGGAAGGGCAAGCCGGGGAAGCGCAACACCGGCAGTACGCCATCGAGCGCATACCCGCGCCCGCGCCACCACTGCGCCGTCACCGGCGCGCGGAAGAAGAGCCGGTCGCGCATACCGATCTCGTTGGTCAGATCGATAATAGCGTGATCGGTGGTGAAGATGTGATGGTAAAACCGTTCGAGCGGCCACTGCCACGCCGGATCACGAAAACCGCTGGCCAAGCCGCCTACCTGCTCACCGGCTTCATAGACCGTCACCGCATGGCCGCGTCCGGCGAGATCATACGCAGCGCTCAGACCGGCAATGCCGGCGCCGACGATCGCAATCTTCATGGTAACACCTTCTGGGTGACGGAAGCGTCTTCAGTTGTTGTCGTTGCTGCCTGTTCGCGCAAGGCCGCCGCCCGATCCATATCGCGCCACGTGAGGCTTTGGCGCAGCATATACCACGCACCAAGCAGTGTCACCGGCAGCCACAGCGCCACGTGCAGCACTAGCGTATAGCCGGCGGCCAGCGCATGCGCCACGCCGAACTGGGTCAAGATCACAATGCCGGGCGCATCAAAGGTGCCGATATACCCCGGCGTGGAAGGGATCGTGGTGAAGAGATTCACTACCGCGGTCATCAGCATCAAGACCAAAAACGAAATTTCAAACGGAAAAGCGTGCATCACGAACCAATATTTGAGCGTTTCACCGAACCAGATCAAGGTTGAGGTCAACAGAATAACCAGCATTTCGCGCGGGCTGCGCAGCGATTGCAACCCGATAATAAACCGGTCAAAGAGACCGTGGATGCGCGGGCGCAGGAACGGCGGCGCAAACCGGTCAACGGCGAGGGCGTACAGCCGGCTCATGCGTTGCGGGTGGGCGGCTAAAGCGATAAATGCGACCAGCGCCACAATGAACAAGACGCTAAACCCTATCACAAGGGTGCGAAAGGCGGTAGGCAGCGGGGCAAAGGGCAGCGTGATCGCCACAAAGAGCAGCATCACCAAGCCGTCAAACAACCGCTCAAGCACCACTGTCGCCAGCGAGGCGCTCATCGCGATGCCGCAATTGCGGCGCAGCACATAGCTGCGCAACACCTCGCCGGCGCGCGCTGGATACACATTGTTGCCCATGTAGCCAATCACGACAATGGGGAAGAGCACGCGCAGCGGTACTGGGGCGATATGGTTAAGCATCGATTGCCAGCGCCACGTGCGTACCCAGACGGTAGCAAAATAGACGGTGACTCCCGGAAGCAGCCACCAGTAATTCGCCTCGCGCAGCGCCTCCCAGAAATGGGCCAGATCGAGGCCATAGAGAGCAATCCCAAGGAAGATCGCGCTAATAATCAGCCCAAGCCATAATTTCCAATACCGCACAAAGTTTCCCTTTTAATAATCCTTCATGTATGGGCATAGCAGCGCTATGCCCCAGAAATCAGCGCTGCTGTGCTCTCAGGTTGAGCCCAGCGCCGCTGTGCCTCTGTCATCCGCCCGCCGCGCTGCCCCTTCCCTGCATCTTACCCTTGCTATCGCAGCCTGTCAAAGCGGGAGCACCAGCAGCGCAAAGGGCAGGGGGCCAAACGAGTCAATTCGCACGCCGCCATGATCACTCTGCGCAATGAGGCCGGCAGAAGAGCCGCCGTCAAGGTTGACCGCAATCTCGATATCGAGATCTGCCTCAGCCAGAAATTGCGACCATTCAGCGAGGCTAAACGTTGCGCCGGGAGCGACGATCAAGAGCACATGCCCGGCCCGATCGAGCGCAATCGCACTCCGGCGCGCGCGTTGGCCGTCGTCGCTGGTATAGGCGGCTTTATTCCCCGGACGCACTAGCAGCGGCCAACCCTGTATGGCTTGGGTAAAGGGTGCGCCATCATAGGGCTGGTCGGCAAGCGACCAGAGATGTGGTACGCCGGCGTCGTCAATCGCAAACATACCACCCTGATCGACATAACTCCGGCCAATGACCCGTTGATCGCTGATTAACAGCGCCACTGGTTCGCCGTTCGCATCAAAGAAGCCGCCATTAATTGCGGCAATAGCGCCGTATTGCGCTGCCCAAGCGCTGAGGGTACGCGGCGCCGCCGGATCATAGCCCACGACGAACCGCACCTTGGCCGGATCGACGCGAAGCACTTGCACTGGCACGCCGGGCGTGTCTAAACGGCGTAATTCGATCCCGGTGGCCAGCGAGCGCCAGTCGCCGGCAGGCGCCGAGGGTGTGGCTGGTCGGGTCGGCATCAGGGTGGGCACGCCAGCCGGCACACTGTTGGGCGGGGCAGCGCCGGCGCAGGCGGTGAAGACGAAGAGACCGGCGAATAACGCGCACAATAACCGTAGCATGACGCTCTTCCATAACGCGCCAAACCAAGAGATGATTGCTCACCCCAACTGGTGGTACCCTGACCGGTAGTACAACAGAGGCCGGCCTCCAAAGACACGCGCATCAACCACTTCTCCTACGAAGATAGTGTGGTCGCCGCCGGGCAGGGCGCTGTGTAACCGGCACTCGATCTGGGCCAGTACGCCGTGCAGAAGTGGTAACCCGCGCGGCGAAAGGGTGTAGCTGTGCGGGGCAAATTTCTCGCTGTCGTGCATCGCAAAGCGGCGCGAGAGATATTCTTGATCTTCGGCTAATATGTTCACCGCGAATTGGCCGGCAGCCGCGATTACATCGTGGCTGGTCGCTGCATGATCGATGCAGATCAACACCAATGGCGGGCGCAATGACAGCGAGGTAAACGAACTCACGGTCAAGCCGGCCAAGCGGCCTTCGTGGGCGGTCGTGACGACGGTTACTCCCGAAGCGAAATGACTCATGGTTTGGCGAAAGAGTGATTCGTCGATCATGGTCGTCCTGTATTGCGACGGGCCGCAATCGCGGCGTGAATCTCGGCGCCAACGGCATGTTCGGCGCGGGCTTCATCATCGAGCAAGAGCAGTTGCGGAACCGTTGGCGATGGCCCGCCTTCACGGTTAATCGCGACCATGCTGAAATAGCCGGTCGTGCAGAGGCGGCGATCGCCGATCAGCGGGTGTTCGGCAAAGAGCCGCACGCGCACCACCATCGAGCTGCGCCCGACGTAGATCACCCGCGAAAAGGCTTCGACAATCTCGCCTTGCCCAATCGGGGTGCGAAAATCGATCCGTTCAGTTGAGGCAGTGACGACTGGCAGCCGGCAGAACCGCAAGGCTGCGATGGCAGCGGCTTTATCCATCAACGCCATAACATCGCCGCCGAACATAGTGCCGTAGCCGTTGGTTTGATGTGGCAAGATAATTTCGGCCATCCGTTCTTCGGCTGCCGGTTTGGCCGGACGGTTTTGGATCATGATGTCGTCCATAATCACCTGTACAGCAAGGCAGATGACGGCGCTCATCTGAGCGCCGTCGTTGGCGATAGGATCAACGCGAAAGTAGTGTGATGATGCAAATCCGTTAGCCGGCTATCCTTATCCGATTTGGCGTTGCCGCACTCCTACCCGCCCCAACCCTTCGAGAGTTGGGTCTCTTCGCCGGGTTTGCGTTTGGGCAGGCGATAAATAAAGCGGACAATCTGGTCGGCAGCGACGAACATAATGATCAAGGCTTGGACAATCTTGATCACATCGATCGACAGGCTAGCCCGCACTTGCATCAAGCGCGCGCCAGTGAGCAAACCGCCCCAGAGTAATCCCGAAAAGATAATTCCCACTGGGTTCGCGCGAGCGAGCAGGGCAACAGCAATTGCGTCGAAGCCAAGACCGGAAAAGAAATCGGCGCTGAGCGAACCGCGCACACCACTCACTTCAATCGCACCGGCCACCCCGGCCAACCCGCCGGCAAACGCCATTGCCAGCACGATCGTGCGCGGCACGCTAATCCCGGCGTAGCGCGCGGCGTTGGGGTTGGCGCCGGCAGTACGCATCTCGAAGCCGAGAGTTGTGCGGTAGAGCAGCCATGCGATCACGAAGACCAGCACGATCGCTAGCAGAATGCCAAGGTGTAAAATGGTCGAGCTGCCCACCTGAATGCCGGGCAAGCGGGCTGTGTCGGCGATCAGCCGCGATCGGGCGCCGGTGGTATCAGCAGGATCGCCGAGGATATATGGCGTCTTGCTGCGGATTAGCCAGTCGGTCATGCGCAACGCGATATAGTTGAGCATGATCGTATTAATCACTTCGTGCGCGCCGGTGCGCGCCTTGAGAAAGCCGGCAATCGCTGCCCACGCCGCCCCGCCGAGTGCGCCGGCAATCAGCGTGGCCGGAATGTGAAAGATAGCCGGCATTTGTAACGTGGTGCCAATCACGACTGCGGCGACTGCGCCGGCGTACAGTTGCCCTTCCGCGCCGATGTTGAACAACCCGGCCTTAAAGGCGAGCGCTACGGCTAAACCGCAGATGATAAACGGCGTTGAGCGCACCACGGTGTCGGCGATCGCGCGCGGCGAACCAAAAGCGCCTTCCCACAAGCCGATATAGGCGGCTTGCCAATCGGCGCCGGTAATGCCGATGATGAATGCGCCAACGACCAGTGCGCTAAAAACGGCCAAGATTGGCACGAGGATACCTGACCAGCGATCCCATACTTGGCGGAGCGCCGAGGGGCGAACCCCCGCTTCAGTGGCTGCTTGCGCCATGCTCTTCTCCTTTATCGCTCACATGTCTATACAATGTGGACATGAGTCTTGTTTGAATGTTGGGTTATAACAACCTTCTTTGTGGCCACCACTATGGCAGTGTGCTTGATACAATCGGACGCTAGTCTGTCATTGCGAGGGCGCGCCGTGCCCGAACACCCATCTGTCATTGCGAAGGCGCGTAGCGCCCAAAGCAATCTCCTGCTCTCGCGCAAGACAACCCGCTCAAGGCATCGCTCTTGCTGTCGCGGGAGATTGCGTCGCCGCGCGGCGGGCCGGGCGTTGCGCGGCCCCTACCCGCTCGGCTCGCAATGACATAAGGAGAGCAGTGGTGCGCCCTGACGCCAATCTGTCATTGCGAGGGCGCGTAGCGCCCAAAGCAATCTCCTGCTCTCGCGCAAGACAACCCGCTCAAGGCATCGCTCTTGCTGTCGTGGGAGATTGCTTCACCGCGCGGCGGGCCGGGCGTTGCGCGACCCCTACCCACTCGGCTCGCAATGACAGTGAACCGAACGGCGCCAGCGCATGCATTACGCTTCCACTGGCACTGCGCGATCGAGCTTCGCGCCGGCCATCAAGAGACCCAACTCTTCCCGCGATAGTTCGCCGTTCTTGACCGTGGTCACAATCTCGCCATGGTACATCACGGCGATCCGGTCGGCGAGCGATAAAATTTCATCAAGCTCGGCTGAGACCAGCAACACGGCCACACCCTCGTCGCGCTTTTTTACGATCTGGTTGTGAATGAACTCAATCGAACCAACGTCGATGCCGCGGGTCGGTTGCGAGGCGATCAACAGTTTGAGCGGGCGGGTAAACTCGCGGGCGACGATTAGCTTTTGCTGGTTGCCGCCGCTAAGCGAGCTGGCCGGCACGTGAATGCTCGGCGTACGCACATCAAATTCGGCCACCAAGCGGGTGCAATGCTCGTTGATCGCCTGCTCGTCGCGCACGATCCCGCGGGCGAATGGCGGTAGGTAGTACAATTCCAGCACCGAATTATCGGTGAGCGGGTACGATGTCACCAACCCATCGCGCTGGCGATCTTCGGGAATGTGGGCCACTCCTAACTCGCTGATCTGGCGTGGGGTGGCGTTGCTAGCATCAACGCCAGCGATCCGCACCGTGCCGGCCTCGCTGGGGCGCAGGCCGGTCAGCGCCGCAACCAGTTCGGTTTGGCCGTTGCCTTGCACACCGGCGATGCCGAGGATCTCGCCGGCGCGCACTTCCAGATCAACGCCTTTGACGGCTAGCAGCCGGCGATCGTCGCGGACTTGCAAACCGCGCACTTCGAGCACCGGTGCGCCGGGGCGGACCGGCTGTTTCTCGACCTTCAAAATCACTTCGCGCCCAACCATCATCGCCGCCAGACTGGCTTCGGTCGCTTGTGCCGGCGTGGTTTCGCCGACCACTTTGCCGCCGCGCAACACGATGATCCGGTCGGCGACCTCTAAGACTTCGCGCAGCTTGTGGGTAATAAAGATGATCGAAGTGCCTTGCGCCGTCAGGGTGCGCATCACCCGCACCAGATCGTCTGCCTCTTGCGGGGTCAGCACTGCGGTCGGCTCATCGAGGATCAGAATATCAGCGTTGCGGTAGAGGGCCTTGATAATTTCAACCCGCTGTTGTGCGCCAACGTCAAGATCGGCCACGAGTGCGTTGGGGTCAACCGGCAGGCCATACTGCTCGGAGATGGCGCGGATGCGTTCGGCAGCCTGTTTGCGGTTGAGAAAGGGGCCGTTGGTTACTTCGTTGCCGAGAATAATATTCTCGGTGACGGTCATTACCGGCACGAGCTGGAAGTGCTGGTGAACCATGCCGATGCCGCGCGCAATCGACTCGTGCGGATTGCTGATGCGAATGGGCTCGCCTTTGACAAAGATCTCACCTTCGTCTTGATGATATAACCCGTAGAGGATGTTCATCAGGGTGGATTTGCCGGCGCCGTTCTCGCCGAGCAGCGCCAGCACTTCACCCTTATGTAGCTTCAGCGACACATTATCATTAGCAACAACACCGGGAAAGCGTTTAGTGATACCGCGGGCTTCCAGCACAACCGGGCGGTCTGAGCCATTCTGTGTCACAGGCAACCTCATTGCATACGTATCGCGCAAGACAGACGGGCATTGCAATCGACTGGCGCTGCCGGAGATATAGGGTATTGTAGCATATTCTGACCGTTTCGCCGGCAACTGCCTACACTTCCAGCTCGGCGCGCAACTGGTGCAGTGATGGTTCAATAGTGGCGAGCAAAGCTGCGCGTTCGGCAGTCGGCAAGAAGGTCGCCTGTACAGCGGTGCGGGTCATCGCGCAGAAATCGGCAGCGGTAAAGCCGAGGTAATGCGCAGCGCGGCGAAACTCCTCGGTGATGGTGGTCTCGAAGAAAGTGGGGTCGTCGGAATTGATCGTCACCGGCACGCCAGCGTCGTAGAGCTGGCGCAGCGGGTGAGCTGGCCATGCGGTGATGGCTTTGGTGCGGATATTGCTGCTTGGGCAGACATCAAGCACGATCCCGCGTGCGGCGAGGGCGGCCAGCAGTGCCGGATCATCCACGCTGCGAATCCCGTGACCGATCCGGCTCACTTCCAGCACATCAATCGCGCCCCAGACGCTAGCCGGGCCGACCACTTCGCCGGCATGGGCCATCACGCCAAGACCGGCGGCGCGGGCGGCGGCGAACAGTTCGATAAACTCTTCAGGCGGGTGGCCAATTTCGTTGCCGCCGATCGACCAGCCAACCACTCCGATCGAGCGGCATGCAATCGCAGTTTCAAGAATAGGCCATGCCGCCGCAGCGCCGTATTGGCGACCATAATCGAGCACCAGCCCCACGCGCGGCCCGCCATGCTGGGCAGCGCGGGCAAAGCCGGCG
>NZ_DAOTWH010000053.1:0-6462 GCF_034435895.1 Chloroflexus sp. | reverse complement strand
AGCGAGGGCGGCGCGCAGCCGTACCGTACCGTGCGCGCCAGCCCGACCGCCCCACCGGCATGGCGTGACTTCTGCGCCACCTTCCTCGCCAACCCCGGCCTCGAAGCCACAACCTACGAAGTGTTCATGCCTTCGGGTGAACATCTGAGTGTTGAAGTCGAACCAACCAGCATGCGCCCGATCTTCGCCAATCTGCCCCTCGGCGAGAGCGGAATCACGATCGTGAGCCATACCGGTCGCATACTCGGTTATTGGTCTGAACAGGGCACATTGGTCATCTATGGCCGCGAAGGCGAGCAAGGATCGCTTACCCTGCGGGTACCGTCCTCGCCCGATGGCGTCTACGCTGATGATGCTGGCTTGACGGCGCGGGTGACATTATGCGATGACCTGCTCCGGATCGATTATTGGATCACCGCCGAGGGCCGCCGGATCGAGGTGGCATGGGAGGATCATGCACTCTTGATCGAGCTGTTGCCGCAGGCGCTGGCCGAACGCTATGGCAGCCAGCCGCTGCCGCCACCTGCCCAACCGCGCCGCGCCATCCTCACCACGCGCGCATTCGCGGTGGTAGAAGCGACTGCCAATACCGGCTGGCAACCAATCGCTGCTCCTGCGCCGCTCGAACAGCTCGGCTGCCCCTACGGCTACGGCTGGTACCGGGCCGAGATCGAGCTTGACGCGCCGTTGAACACGACCATCGCCGCTCCCGAACTCTACGATCGGGCGCTGGTGCTGATTAACGGCGAGTTCGCCGGCACCTTGGGCGTCGCGCCAACCGGCCCGCGCTACACGTTCACGCTCGACTTGCCGGCTGGCCGCCACGATCTGCGCCTGTTAGTCGATAATCTAGGCCGGTTCAATTATGGCCTGAATTTGGGGGAACGAAAGGGGTTGCTCGCCCCCTTGTACCTCGATGGCAACCAAGCAGACATCTCGGCGGGCTGGTATGCCTATTGGCAAGAGGTGCAATTTGCCGGTGAAGCGGTTGCCAACATCAAGCCGTGGGCCGCGCGGCCCGACGCTAGCAACGTTCACCTGAGCCGGTTTGCGTGGGTTGGGCCGATGGTGTGGCTGATCCGTCCGATCGAGGTGCAGGCCGGGCGGCGCTACCGGGTGCATATCACCGGCGACCGCAACTCCGGCGCATTCTTCGTCAACGGCGTCGCCGTTGAGCGGTTTAGCCGCCATCGCAGCGGCGGGCTGATTGACGCTGACATCACTGATCTACTGCAACCGGGAACCAACACCCTCGCCTTGCAGATTCTCAACTACGCCGGCGCACCGTGGCGCGCGACGCTGATCAGCTACGACGCCAGCCAACCGCTACCGGCCCAGTGGAGCTTCTGCGCCGGCGTGACTGTCAGCGACCAACCGGCCCCGCCTACCGGCCCGGCCTTTGTGCAAGCGGTCTTTGCCCGCGCCGATCTACCGGCCACTATCCAGCGCCTTGCTCTGCGCCCCGGCACGCTTGACAAAGGCCAGATCTGGCTCAACGGCCAGAATTGCGGGCGCTTCTGGCAGATTGGGCCGCAGGAAGCCTATAAGCTGCCAGTCTCGTGGTTGGCGGCGCACAACGAACTGCTGCTCTTTGTCGAACAACACCGCAGTGGTGCGGTGGAATTGGTGTATGAGTGATTGTTGGCTAGGTGGAGCCGCACCGCCGTGCGGTTTTACCTGCCGGCCAACGCCGGCTTGCGCGCAACCGTTGCGCCGCTGATCAATTCCTCGGCGGCGGTGATACCGGAGCCGCACCGCCGTGCGGCTTTACCTGCCAGCCAACGCCGGTGCGCGCGCGACCGTTGCGCCGCTGATCAATTCCTCGGCGGCGGCGATCTGCTCGCTCTCGCCGATTAATCCTATCAGATCACCAGCCTGAAACACTGTGCTCGATTTCGGGTTGGCGATCAACTGTTGATTGCGGATCAACGCGATCACCGAGGCGCCGGTGCGCGCGCGAATATTCGCTTCGGCCAACGTCTGGTCAACAATCGGGCTCTGCTCACTCACCATCCGCCATGTGATTTCGATCCCGCGCGCGGCCCGCACCATCTGATCGAGCGCCTGATGTTCGGCGGGACTAGAGACAGTGAAGTCGTACTCATCGCGCCGCACGGCATCGGTATAGCCTTGCACTTGGGTGGCCGGATACCCCAAGCAGAGCAAGGTATGGCGCATCACCTCCAGCCCGCCTTCTAATTCGGGGTGGATGACATCGCGCGCGCCAAGGCTGATGAGGCGACCAACGCCTTTCGTGGTGGCGGCGCGCGCAATCACTGGCAGATTGGGCGCAATCTTGCGCGCCGCCGCCACTACCATTTCGGTCGCCGTCTCATCGGGCAACGTCACCACCAACGCGCGCGCCCGTTCAAGCCCGGCGTGCATCAGCACATCTGAATTAGCAGCATCGCCGAAGAGAGTTGGTACGCCGTGAGCATTAAATTCGGCAGCGCGGCCTGAGTCAATTTCGATCACCAGTCGCGGTATCCCCAGCTTCTCCAGTACCGTCACAATATGCTGGCCCACCCGGCCATAGCCAACCACCACCACGTGGCCTTCGCGCGGCAAAGCGAGATCTACCGGCTGCAAGGGATGGGTGTCGAACCATTGCCAGAGCTTAGGCGTATAGCGTTGCATCAATTGTTCGATCGGCTTGATAGTCCGGAACATAAACGGATTAAACATAATTGAGAGCAATGATCCGGCCAGAATGAGCGAATACTGTTCTTGATTAAGCAGACCAAGCGTGATACCCGCCTTGCCGAGGATGAATGAAAATTCGCCAATTTGACTGCGACCGGCGGCAACAATCAGAAATGTTCGTCCATTGGCCGGCAAGAAGAAACCGGATAGTTGGGTTAAAAAGGCTTTACCAAACACGATCAGAGCAGTCAAGGCAAGCACTTGGCCTAAATGCGCCCACAAGTAGACGGGGTTGACAATCATGCCGACCGAGACAAAAAAGATAACCGCAAATGTCTCGCGGAAGGGTAAGACATCATCACCAACCTGATGGCTAAACTGCGACTCGCTCAGCACCACGCCGGCCAAAAATGCGCCGAGCGCCAGCGAGACATCGAAAAAGGCGGCTGCGCCAAAGGCAGTGCCGAGCGCAATCGCTACCGCCGCCAGAATGAATAGTTCGCGCGAGCGAGTGCCGGCAATGATATCAAACAGCTTCGGCAATAGCTTCCGCCCCGCAAATAACATCACTGCGACGAAAAGCGCCGCCTTCAGCAGTGAAGCAACGCTGGTAATAAGTGAATGCTCATTCTGCTCCCCAAATATAATTGGCAGCAATACCAGCATGATCACAGTGGCGATATCTTCAACCACCAACCAGCCGACTGCAATCCGCCCGGCGCTTGTGTGCAGTACGCCGTTATCCATCAGGCCACGCAACAGTACTACCGTGCTTGAAATGGAAATCGCCATACCGAGGATTAAGCCGGCCAATGGAGACCATCCCCACCACTGGCTGAATGCAAAACCTAATCCTGTCAGAAGGATCATTTGCGCAATCGCGCCCGGTAACGCAACCTGACGCACAGCCCACAAATCTTTGAGCGAAAAATGCAGACCAACCCCAAACATCAAAAAGATCACGCCAATCTCGGCCAGTTGGCTAATATCTTCCACATCGCCGACAAAGCCCGGCGTAAACGGGCCGATCGCCATCCCAGCCACTAAATACCCAACAATCGTTGGCAGACCAAGCCGCCGAGCCAGCAACCCGCCGGCGAATGCTACCACCAAGGCAATGGCCAAATTTGCCAGTAATGAAATGTCGTGATGCATAGCACAGCTCCGGTCACCAAGCGCAGCGGAAGCACATCCGTAGGAATGGATTTGGGGAAGAATCCTGCGCAGCGTGGCGCAGATGGAATGCAATACGCATGATAAAGAATGAATGAATGGCTGTCAAAAGCGCAACCGAGCTGTGGTACACTGAAAGCTACGAGATAAATACCAGTGCTGCCATCACTGCGCCATAGTCGCTGCGCTCATACTGCTATGCTAGCCATCGTGATCGTGTCATGGAATGTGAAGGAGCTGCTCCGCCGCTGCCTCACCGCCGTCAAGGCCTCGCTGGCGGCTGGCAATCTCACTGCCGAGATCATTGTGGTTGACAACGATAGCCACGATGGCACGCCAGCCATGGTGCGCAGTGAATTCCCCGATGTACAGGTGATCGAAGCCGGCGCCAATCTTGGCTTTGCCGCCGGCAACAATCTAGCCCTGCGCAGATTGTTGCAACGGCCTGATGGCGGCCCTGAGTTCGTCCTCTTGCTGAACCCCGATACCGAGCCAGTGGCCGATGCGATCCCGCAATTGGTCGCTTTTCTCCAGAATCATTCAGCCGCAATCGCGGTTGGCCCGCGCTTACTCTACGGCGATGGCAGCCTCCAATCGTCGCGTCGCCGCTTCCCCACGCCGCTCAAGATGGTCTGGGAGAGTACGCCGTGGGAACGGCTGTGGCCAAACAATCCGTGGAAGCGCCGCTATCACTGCGCCGATCGCGATCCTCATCGGATCCAGCGCGTGGGTTGGCTGGTCGGCGCTGCCTTGCTCGTGCGCACCGCCGCTATCCGCCAAGCTGGTTTGCTCGACGAACGATTTTTTATGTATAGTGAAGAGTTGGAATGGCAGTGGCGGTTACAATGGCGCCAACCGGCGCCGCCTCCTCCCAATGACTCACGGTGTGAGAGTGTCGAAGTCAGTAGCCAGATTTGGTACCTGCCCGAGGTTACGGTCATCCACCACGAAGGCCAGAGCAGCGAACAGGTTCCGGTTGGTCGCCACCGCTATTTCCAAGCGAGCCGGCTGCTGCTGGCCCGGATGTGGTACGGGTGGCCGGCAGCGGCGCTGCTGCGCCGGTTGATCTGGCTCGGTTATCAGTACGAATTGGTTATCGAGGCGCTCAAACTGGCGTTGGGCCACCGGCCCGCCTTGCGCCGGCAACGGATCGTAACCTACCGGCAGGTGTTGGACGCGCTCGACAGATTGGTGATCATCACTATCCTTGCACTTTTAACCATTGCTATGCGGCGAGTTGACGGACAATAGCGGCGAAGGCTTCCTGATGCTGAAACTGCTGGCGGAGCCAATTGAGCAGATGAACCCAGTGGGCGCGCTGGATGGCGCGCTGGGCAACGCCAATCGTGACGTGCTGCTGCGTGGTAGCGGCCAGCCGAGCGCGCTCCTCTTCGAGGAAGACGTAGGCGGCCAGCACCAGAGTCCAGAAGCGGACAATCGCCGTCGCACTCATCACCTGATACTGGTCGAGGCCGAGCAGTTCTTTGGCGTCGGCAAACAGCACCTCGATGTCCCAGCGCACCGCCAGATGGCGGATCAGGGTGGCAGCATCTGCATCCAGGTCACTCGAGGCCCAGAAACGCACCTCCTTGAGCGGCGCATCAAGCGCGTCGCGCACGAGAATAACCTGACAGCGTCCCAGGTTGCGCACCGTCGTTGTAACGGTGTGAACCCAGACCACGCGCCCTGCTCCGTCCTGATTCGGCCACACCACCTGCTGGTAGTCGCTCTCACTGCGCTTGCTCGCGTAGGTGGTGAGGTCCTGCCAGCGCCAGCCGTCTTTCGCCTGCGCGTCGGCAATCCGGAGCAGGCGGTTGGACTTCAGCCCGATGCTGATAGAACAGCCTCGGGCCTTGGCCGTGCTCCAGATGCGCTTGGCACTGTACCAACTGTCGAGCAAGACGTGGGTGTGCGTATCGGCAGCCGGCTCGAAGGTTCGGATGCGCTCCGCCATCAAGTCACCCTTGCTGGCAAACACCACGCCCTCGGCTTCGCAGACCGCTTTCTGACGGTACAACTGCGGCGCAAGTGGACAGCGACGACCGGCCACCACGTAGAGCGCTTGGACCAGGCTATGGCCGGTCAGCACCCGCCGCTCCGTCGTCGAATAGTGCTTGCCCAGGCCTTCCATCTTCTTGCCGCGTCGCTTGTGCATGGTCGAGTCATCGCCGATGAGGTAACCGGTCACACGGGTTGCCTTGGGACGCCCGCGTCGAAGGGGACGATGAGCCCGCTGCTCGGCGTGCAGGGCCGCAATCTGCGGGGTGACCTGCTCACGAAAGCGGCGAAACCAGGTCTTCGCGACGCTGCTGGCGTCCCACGGCGCCTCAGCCAGAAAGCGACTCAGGCTCGCCACACTCCCGGCCCCGGCGACCGTGCGAAACAGATTGCTCAGCGTGCGCGGGCCGTGGCACAGCAGCAGCGCCACCAGCATGGTCACGAAATGCCGGCGTTGAGGGCGCGTAAAGCACGCCCAAAAGACCCCTGCATACTGGCGTACCCGCTCATCCACGCATACAATTGGTATCCGCATCGCGCTTCTCCAGAACTCAGGTGTGTGGTAACTCCTGTTGTACCGGCTGGGGCGCGATGCGGCAACTCCCCACCGAACGTCCGAGCGAAATGGTTAAAAGTGCAAAGGTAGTG
>NZ_DAOTWH010000052.1:0-8285 GCF_034435895.1 Chloroflexus sp. | reverse complement strand
CGCGCACCGGCGCGTGGCAGGGCCGGGCGAGCGGTTGGGGCAAGCGCGCCAACTAGCAGTACCCAGCCAGCATCCACGCTGGGCGGACGTGCGTCTCCAGCGGACACGGCCAGCGCTCCTCGCGCGCCGATGAGAGGCGGGGTTGGTGGGTACAGGGCAGCGCAGCCTCTTGAGGCACGTGCGCCATTAACGCCAGCCCAATCCGCACCATCCCCCACCCGCATCACAGCGGAGGTGGCTGTAGCTGAGCGGCCTGCACGATACGCTCGATCTACTCCTGTCATGGCCGCTGAACCGTTGCCGGCCGAGGTGTTTGCGTATGAGGCGGAATTGCCGTTACCGGCGCGGCGCTTCGAGCCGCCGCCAATTGCCGGTTGGTTCAGCCACCCGCTGTTCATGGCCGTGATCGGGGTGATCAGCGTGGTAGTGATCGCCCTTGCGTGGATAGCATCGCCCGCATCGCCGATCTTGAGTTTTCAATACGCTAACGCTGGCGCCGGCAGCCGTGATACAACCGCTTTGGCACTGGCTGCCGTTCCGTCGCCGGGTGATCACCGGTTGCGCGTTGCGCCGAGTCTCTCACCGGCGCAGATCGACCAAATCCTGCGCAGCTACGGCTCACCGGCGGCTGGCACTGGCGAAATCTGGCACCGGCTCGGCGTTGAATATAACATCGATCCGGCTTACGCCGTCGCGTTCTTCATCCACGAGAGCAGCGCCGGTGCCAACCCCAATTGGGCCGGGCGCAAACCTGATGGCAGCACAACCCACAATGTCGGCAACATTATCTGCGCCGGCTACCCAACCTGCTATGGCCGGTTCCGCGACTATCCTAATTGGGAGACCGGCATTGCCGATTGGTATCGCTTGATCGACGTGGAATACATCCGCGGGCGCGGGTTACAGACGGTGGCTGAGGTGATCCCGATTTACGCGCCGGCGTTTGAGAATGATGTGCAAGGCTATACTAACGTGGTGACAAGCCTGGTTGATCGGTGGCGCGCCGGGCAAGTGCCGTGATGTTATGCGGCAGCGGCGGTGTAGTGCGCTAGTGGTGCTGTAACGGTTTGATGCGGCAGTACCACTGCCGCACTCCATAATCCAACAATCATCCACCCAGAAGTTCTATGCGGCGACCCTCAACTATTGCCATCATCAGTATCATTGCGCTGGCCGCCTTTGTCTTACTCGGCATGGCCAACAGCGACCGGCGCGTGCTGAGCGGCTGGCGCGGCCCGCTGGGCGCTGGCGAGGCGTTGGTTGCCAATGCGGCGGCGCCGGCCAATGCGCTGGTCGGTGTGGCTCAGCCGCAAGGGCGTGGCCTTGATGCGGCGCTCGTGCCGAGCGGCAATCCGTTGCGGGCAGCTAATACGGTGATCACGCAAGGGTATGGTGTGGGGACGCACGCGCCGGCGAGCGTATGGGGGGCAATAGATCTCGCCCTTGATGGTGATGGCGACGGCAAGGCTGATCCCGCAGGGACGTGGAACCAGCCGGTGTATGCGACTCATGCCGGGCGAGTGACGTTGACGCGCGATAGCTGGCCGGGAGGCAATCACATTTGGGTGACAAATGATCAGTACCGAACTGGCTATGCGCACCTTGCCGGCTTTGCGGTCAGCGATGGCCAGTGGGTGAATCCCGGTGATCTGATCGGCTACATTGGCTCGACCGGCATGTCAAGCGGGCCGCACCTCGATTATCAGGTGTGGGTTTGGCGCGATGGGCAGTGGGTGAACCAAAACCCACTCGATTACGTGCAACGAATGAACGAATGAGGGAACGAATAAACGAATAGTTAGTGGGGAGCCAACGTGGAAGTGAATGCAATTCGCTCCTCGTTGGCTCTATGATTCGGCGAATGAGGGCGTGACTGATGGTACGGGCAGCGCCTGCGGACGGGTTCGATCGCCCCACTGCGTTTCGGCGTATGAGGGCGTGATGGATGGGACGGATCAGCCAGCACCTGCGGACGGGTGCGCTTGCCCCCTGCGATTCGAGGTATGAGGGCGTGATTGACGTTGCGGATCAGGGTCTGCGGACGGGTGCAATCGCTCGACGGTGATTCAGCGAATGAGGGCGTAATTGCCGGTACAGCAATACGCCCTGCTGCCTTACCATTATCAGTTGACTGAACCTATCGTCCGTGCTACGCCGAGTGTGAAATCTTCTCCTGTTCCGGTACTAACTCAATCACTTTGCTGGTTGCTGAGAGTTGCTCGCCAGCCTGCGTCTCTGACTGATTGGCAAGGCCAAGCGCCGCTGCGTGCCATGCTTTGGCAGCATAGGGGCTGTGCGGGTCAACTTTCAGGCTAGCGCGGAATTGTTCGTAGGCCATGCCGGTTTCGCCGCAATGCCAGAGTAGCACTCCAAGCTGATAATGCAAGGAGCCGCGCGTGGCAGGCGGGCACGCCGGGGCCAACCGAATCGCTTGGGCAAGGTAGGAGACCGCTTCGGTGCGTCGTCCAGTCTTAAGTAAGTGATCAGCTAACGCGCAGTAGATGACGGCGCGATCGGATGGGCGGCGGGCATAGGGGAGCGCAGCTCGCAAATAGTGCTCGATCTGCTGATCGCCGGTAGCGCAATCACTCATCACCATAGTGGCCTCAAACATGTTTGGTTGCAGGGCAGAGCGGATGGCTGCGTCCGGTTCTTCGGCTAAAATGTGTGCAGCGGCGAGCGCAGCGTAGAGCTTAGGGTTATCCGGATCAAGCCGGCAAGCCTGCTGGAGATACTTAACAGCTAGTGCGGGGCGATTGCGTTGTAACGCGCTGATACCCAACAGCCAATACGCATCGGCGGCATAGGGGTTCATACGGCGTGCGGCGCAGGCCCATGCAGTGGCATCGTGATAGCGTCCGTGCTGAAAGTGCTGCCGGGCGTGCTACAGCAGCAGGTAGCGCGCCAGAAACCAAAGGCCGCTCATTGCGCCCAGTGTCAATGCGAGCGGTGACCAATCGGTGAGGTCAATCCACACCATACTGGCCAGCAAGGCAACCAGTTCCGGCGTTCGCAAGAGGACACGTCCGGGCCGGTGCGTTGCGAGACGATGGGGAGGGATAGGGGGAGAGCCGGGTGGTTGGGTGGCCATACAAGCTCCTCTACGAGATGCTTGTGGTCACAGGAAGCGCAACGCTGTTGTCGTCAGCATACCTGACCGTAGGGTTGCCGCCTAGTTCCAAAATTACGATATGCCGTCGTGCGATGCCGCTACGAACAGGATAGCAGACGGTTGTGACATGTACGGTCACATGGATTGGGGGAAATTGGGTTTTTGATCCTCACCCCCCAACCTTCTCTCCCACCTGACGGCGGGAGAGGGGGAGCAAGGACAACCCCTCCGTAGATAGAGCAGCCGTAAAGCGTCTGCCAACGCAACAGCATGGTACAATCAATGGTAAGGAAGGAGCAGTTATGGCTACAGTTACCCTTCACCTGCCGGATGAGATTTACCGTCGTTTGCACGTCGAGGCGCTGCGCCGGGGGCAGCCGGTTGAGACAGTCGCCACCGAGTTGTTAAGCGCGCAGTTGCCGGCGGCGCCGCTCAGCGAGCGCGAACAGGTGACCGCTCTTCTCCGCGCCGCCGGGTTGCTCGTTGAACCTAGCGCTGAAATGCGTCAATTAGCGGCAGAGTCAACGCTTACGCTCGAAGAGGCGCGCGCCATTCTGGATCGCGCTGGCGGGAAACCCCTTAGTGAAGTTATCTTGGAAATGCGCGGACCAAAGGAATGAGCGTTCTCTTCTGTAACTCAAGCGCTTTGGTGAAGCGTTATTTGCATGAGACTGGCAGTGCATGGATCACAGGCTTACTCGATCCTTCCAGCGGACATACGGTGATCATCGCCGAAATCACCCGCGTGGAAGTAGCTGCTGCCTTTGCAGCTCGCCAACGGGCGAAGAATGGTATTTCCCTCGCGGAACGCGATCGATTATTCAAGTTGTTGGTGCGGCATAGTACAGACGAATATCGCGTAGCGCCAGTCAGTGTGGCTGTGGTTGATCGAGCGATGCTGCTAACCCAGCGTCACCGGCTGCGCGGCTACGATGCGGTGCAACTCGCGGCGGCGCTGCTCGCTAATCAACCGCTGATTGCCGCTGGACTGCCGGCGCTGACATTCATCGCTGCCGATGAAGACCTGATTGCCGCTGCGCGCGCTGAAGGCCTGCCGGCTGAGAATCCGAACGCTTATCCCTGATCGCTGATCTGCTTTGCCCCCTTTCCCTCTGACGGCGAGAGAGTAGTTTTTTTACCGCCGAGGGCGCGGCGGAATAATAGCCACAAAAAGACACAAGAAAAAGAAACAAGTGTTGTTTCGCTTTCTTTCCTCCAGTAGAGGTAGGGCGGGGGTGAGGGGGCTAGGGAGTGGGGAATAGGCAAAACGATACTCCCTATCTCCCTGCTCCCCATTCCCAACTCTTTGCGGCCTTCGCGTCCTTTGCGGCTTTGCGTTAAACCCTCTGCGCTTTGGCCTCCTCTGCGCCTTTGCGTTGACACCCTCACTCCCCAACCCCCTCTCCCTCCTGACGGCGGGAACGGCATTATGGAGCGGAACGCCGTCGCGCCCCTCTCCCGCTAGCGGGAGAGGGGATGGGGGTGAGGGTTTCTCATGCCCCCTCTTAGCCTACCCCCCGCTGGGGGAGGAATGAAAACCCCTCCCCCAGCGGGGGAGGGGCACGGGGTGGGGGAAAGGATTGCCGCCTCACAACCCCTGTTTGGTGGAGATGGGGGGAGTCGAACCCCCGTCCAGAAAGCTAGACCGCAGACATCTACAGGTTTAGCCCCTCGCTTGATCTCGCCCGTGGTCGCGCGAGTGGCAGAGCGACCGGTGGGCCAGCCTATTGTCTTAGCCGGTCGCGCTTAGGCGAGCGCTCCCGGAGCACCCGACTCACGACGCTCAAGCCGCAGCCATCGGGGGAGCTGCGGGGAGCGCGCTGCCAAATCTCTTAGGCAGCGAGGGCCAGCCGAGGCTGAACCCGAGCGTTGTTGTTGGCAGTTGTTGCCTTGCCCCTTTTACGTGACTGGGCGGCACGACCTGCAGTCTACGGCGTTCACTCCCTGTCGAAACCAGAGCATCCCCATAGTCTGTATAGGTAAGTATAGACGGTTTGATCGCGTTGTCAATCGGTCTTGCGATAGAGATTCGTTAATGTGGCATGGCCGTGGATCAGAGCGCCGATCTGCTCTTCCTTGCGTGGGTTGAAGGGCGGACAGCACATTTGGTTGGTCACACGCATTGATCGCTGTGCAATGCCTCAACACCCAGTTTTGCGCTCCCCTCTCCCGCGCCAGTGGGAGAGGGGCTGGGGGGGAGGGCGCAGCCCGCGCAGCGGGCTGCGTAACTCTAGCCCGGCCCTTCAGGGCCGGGTGCCGGCAGATGTGCTGTCCCCCCTTACTTGCGTGGGGGCGGGTTATGGGAGATACTATACATATCGTTTGGATCTGAAAATGAAACCGCGAAGGTGTGATTCGCTGTGAGCTGTTGCATGGGCGGTGTAGGGCATGCCACAGCGCAAGCGTAGGAGGACGTTATGGCTGGCATCTACGACATCGGGTTAGAGAAAAACGCTGCGAATTATGTGCCGCTGACGCCGTTGTCGTTGCTGAAGCGGGCGGCGCTGGTGCATCCGCAGTTGCCGGCGGTGATCCACGGCGAGCGTCGCTACACGTGGGCGCAGGTCTACGAGCGCGCGCGGCGGTTGGCGTCGGCGTTGCGCGCCGCCGGGGTTGGTCACGGCGATACGGTGGCGGCGGTGTTGAGCAATACGCCGGAGATGTACGAGTGCCATTTTGGCGTGCCCGGCGCCGGCGCGGTGCTCAATACGATTAATGTCCGGCTCGATGCGGCGACTATCGCGTTTATCCTTGATCACGGCGAAGCCAAGGCGTTGATCACCGACCGCGAGTTTGCCCCCGTGGTGAAAGACGCGCTTGACCGGTTGGGCCGTTCGTTGTTGGTGATTGATGTGGATGACCCCGAGTATACCGGCCCCGGCGACCGGCTGGGTGCGCTCGATTATGAGGCTTTTCTGGCGAGCGGCGATCCGCAGTTTGAGCTGATCTATCCCGCTGATGAGTGGGAGGCGATTTCGCTCAATTATACGTCGGGCACCACGGCCAATCCCAAGGGCGTAGTTTATCACCACCGCGGAGCTTATCTCAATGCGTTCTCGAATATTGTGTCGTGGGGAATGCCGCACCACGCGGTGTACCTGTGGACGCTGCCGATGTTCCATTGCAATGGCTGGTGCTTTCCGTGGACGATGGCGGCGAATGCGGGGACGAATATCTGTTTGCGGAAGGTGGACGCGGGGCTGATTTGGCAGGCGATTGAACGGTATCGAGTGACGCACTACTGTGGCGCGCCGATTGTCCATTCGCTGATCGCCAACAATGCGCCACCTCATTGGCGGGCCGGGCAGGGGACGCATAAGGTGAGCGGGTTGATTGCGGCGGCCCCGCCGCCAGTGGCGGTGTTGCAGGCGATGGCTGAGATTGGCTTTGAGATTACCCACGTCTATGGCCTGACCGAGACCTATGGCCCGGCGGCGGTGTGCGCTAAGCAACCCGATTGGGCGACGTTGCCGATTGAAGAGCAGGCGCGGTTGAATGGCCGGCAGGGGGTCACGTACCACGCCGAAGAGGCGATTGGGGTGTTTGATCCGGCGACGATGCAGCCAGTGCCATGGGATGGCCAGACCATGGGTGAGGTCATGTTCCGCGGCAATATTGTGATGAAGGGCTATCTCAAGAACCCGGCAGCCACCGAGACGGCCTTCCGCGATGGGTGGTTCCATTCCGGCGATTTAGCGGTGGTTCATCCCGATGGCTATATCAAGATTACCGATCGGGCGAAGGATATTATCATTTCGGGCGGCGAGAATATTTCGTCGATCGAGGTGGAAGATGCGCTGTATAAGCATCCGGCGGTGATGCTGGCGGCGGTGGTGGCGGCTCCCGATCCGAAGTGGGGGGAAGTGCCGCATGCGTTTATCGAGTTGCGCGATGGGGTGAGTGTGACCGAAGAGGAGTTGCAGCAGCATTGCCGGAAGTATTTGGCGGGTTACAAGATTCCGAAGAAGTTTACCTTTGGGCCGTTGCCCAAGACCTCGACCGGCAAGATTCAGAAGTTTATCCTGCGCGAACAGGCGAAATCGCGGCAAGCCATCACTGAGGTGTAGGCGCAGCGAGGGCAAAGGCGCAAAGGGTTGAAAACGCAAAGACGCAAAGAACGCGGAGGACGCCAAGGTATTTGGGATGGTGTTCATCCTTCGCGCCCGCTGCGGTAACAAACGCATTCCCCCGCCGGGGGAGAAAACGCGCAACAAAACTGGCTTCTTTTTGTGCCTTTTGCGTCTCTTTGTGGCTATTCCCTCCGCGCCCCCTGCGGTAGACACCTTGCCCCCACCTCGTGCCCCTCCCCCAGCGGGGGAGGGGGATTTTACTCCTCCCCCCAGCAGGGGGAGGCTAGGAGGGGCGCAACACCAAGGCGCAGAGCGAGCAAAGGCGCTGTAGAGCCGGACGGCTGTCCGGCTCCGCAAAGAGCACGGAGAGATCAAACGCAAAGACGCAAAGAACGCAGAGGGCGCGAAGGTTGTTGGTATGGGGATCATCCTCCGCGTCCTCGGCGTCCCCTGCGGTACACCTTCAACTAGCCCGCGTAGCGGGCTTCGTAAGGATAGCCCGGCCCTTCAGGGCCGGGTTCCCTGAGCCGGTTCGTTCCGCTTGTGTGGGAGATTGCTTCGGTCGGGCGGCATCCCGCGTCGCTGGGTGCCGCCCCTCCCTCGCAATGACAACCGGCCAGCGGGCGATGGTGTACCCTTATCCCAGCCCCAAATAGAATGGTATACTGAAAGAAAGCAGTTGTTTGTGGGGTCGCTATGCGCGGAATTGGCCGGTTATTGCGAGTGCTCTTCCGCGGGCCAGAACGCGCGTTTGGCTGTCTGGTCTTCTTTTTGGGCGGGTTTAGTTTGGCGACGTGGCCGCTGGCCGGCGTGGGGCCGATTATGGCCCTGATCACGCTGTTGATTATCGTCACCGGTCTGGTGCTCTTTTGGCGCGATGCGGGGTGGTGGCGCCGGTTGTGGGGTGGCGGGTTGATGCTGGCGGTAGCGGCGGCGATCATCGCCTTGCTGAATCCCGATACGCCCCACGGCGCGTTGTTTCGGGTGGTGGCGTGGCTATCGTTGTTGCCGGCTCTGTTTGCTGTAGCTGGCGTTGCCGTGAAGCAGTGGCGAGCCGCGCCGGCTGATGGAGAGAATGGTAGCTATGAACCACCACCGCCGCA
>NZ_DAOTWH010000051.1:0-3230 GCF_034435895.1 Chloroflexus sp. | reverse complement strand
GCTGCTCGGTGCCGCTCTCGCCATGCCTCGCCCGCCCATCGCGCGGCTCCCCCTCGCCCGCCGTCAGGTGGGCGAGGGGGCCGGGGGGTGAGGGAGTCAACACCAAGGCGCAACGCGATCCAAGGCGCAGCGGATTCAAACGCAAAGACGCGAAGGGCGCAACGATCGCAAAGGGTTTTTATTGTTTGTGCCTTTTGCGTCTTTTCGTGGCTATTCCACATCCGCAACTCTGTGACCGTACATGTCACATTTCTCTGGTACAATACCGGCAGTTCGTTCGGTATGGTGTAACTCAGGAGTGATAGCGTGACGCTGCTTGATCTGCCGTGGCAGACCCCCGAAGTTGGCCAGTTGGTGATGGTGCGTTCGCGTCTGTGGCTGGTCGAAGAGGTGATTCCACCGTCAGCACCCGGCCAGTCGTGTCGGGTGCGGTTGGCTTGCGCCGATGATGATGCGCAGGGCCAGTCGCTAGAGGTGTGGTGGGAGTATGAACTTGACCGCCAGATTGTGCAAGATGCGCTGTGGAGCGATTTGGCGGCGCGCGGGTTTGACCCGCCGGCCCGCTTTGCTGCCTATCTCAATACGCTGCGCTGGCATTGCGTGACCGCTACCGACCCCGATCTCTTTCAGTCGCCGTTTCGCGCCGGAATCCGGATTGATGCTTATCAGATGGAGCCGCTGCGCAAGGCGTTGCGCTTGCCGCGGGTGAATCTGTTTATCGCCGATGATACCGGCTTGGGCAAGACGATTGAGGCTGGTTTGATTATGCGCGAGTTGTTGTTGCGCAAGAAGGTGCGCACGGTGGTAGTCGCGGCGCCGCCGTCGGTGCTTGAGCAGTGGCAGGCTGAGTTGGAAGAACGGTTTGGCTTGACGTTTGTGTTGCTCGACCGGGCGTATGTGGCCCGCATGCGCCGCGAGCGCGGCTTTGGCGTGAACCCGTGGCGCACTCATAGCCGGTTTTTGGTGTCACACCGCTTGCTGATCGATTCGGCCTACACCGACCCGCTGCGCGAGTGGCTCGGCCCGTTCTTGCCCGGTAGCTTGTTGGTGCTCGATGAGGCGCACCACGCCGCTCCCGCTTCCGGCAACCGCTATGGGATTGAATCCAAATTCACCCGTGCCGTGCGCGAACTGGCATAGCGCTTCGAGCACCGGCTGTTTCTCTCGGCGACGCCGCACAATGGCTACTCGAATAGTTTTGCGACCCTGCTCGAATTGCTCGATCCAATCCGTTTCACTCGCGGCGTGAAGATACGTGGCAAGAAGGCGCTAGAGCAAGTGATGGTGCGCCGTTTGAAAGAGGATATTCGCGCGATGCAGGGCGGCTTCCCCCGCCGCGAGGTGATCCGGATCGAGCTGAGCGGGTTGCCGGACGATGCGCCGGAGTTGGTGCTGTCACGGTTGCTTGATGAGTATCGTTCCTTGCGCGAGCAGCGATTTGCAACCGCTTCGCGCAAAGCGCAAACCGCCGCTGCGTTGTTGATGGTGGGGTTGCAGCAACGCTTGCTGTCGTCGATCGAGGCGTTTGCCCGCAGTCTGAAGGTGCATCGGGCCACGGTCGAACGGCAGTGGGAGCGGCAAGCGGAGCTTGATGCGGTGGCCGAAGAAGCGGAGTTGCTGGCGGTTGCGCCTGACGCCGACGATGAGCGGAGCGCGTGGAGCGATGCTGAGTTGCAGGAGGAGGAGGATAAGGCGATTGAGGCGTTGACGGCGGCGGACCGAAGCGGCGCTGCCGGCAACAGCGCCGCTTCGGTCGCCGAGTTGCGCCGGCGCGAGCAGGAGCTGCTCGATGAGATGCAGCGGATCGCTGAGGCTCATCGCTACCAGCCCGATGCCAAGACGCGCTATCTGATCGATTGGATCCGGGCCAATCTCTGCCCCGATCTGCCACCGTTCGGCCAGCCGGTGACTGGCCCGCCGCCGCGCTGGAACAACCGGCGAGTGCTCATTTTCACCGAAAACCGTGCAGGCACCAAGCGCTATCTGCTTGACATGTTATCGCGCGCGATCGCCGGCACCGATCGGTCTGAGGAGCGGATCGAGGTGATTGATGGCTTGACCAGCAGCGCGCGTCGCCAAGAGATTCAGCGCCGGTTTAACACCGATCCGGCTCACGATCCATTGCGTATCTTGCTAGCAACTGACACCGCGCGCGAGGGCTTGAACTTTCAGGCTTATTGCGCCGATCTGTTCCATTTCGATCTGCCGTGGAACCCCGGCCGGATCGAGCAGCGCAATGGCCGGATTGACCGCAAGTTGCAACCAGAGCCGGTAGTGCGCTGTCACTATTTCGTCTTGCCGCAACGGGTCGAGGATCGGGTGCTGGAAGTGTTGGTGCGCAAGACCGAGACGATCAAGCGCGAGTTGGGCAGTCTGTCGAAGGTGATTGACGATGATATCGAACGCCGGCTGCGCCAAGGGATTCGCCACCGCGACGTGGACGCGCTGGTGCGCGAGTTGGAACAAACCGATCTCGATGCGCTCCGCCGCCAGAGCATCGCCGAAGAGCTGGAGCAGGCCCGTGAGCGTGAACGCGATCTGCAAGAGCAGATTGAGCGCTGCCGCAGTTTGTTAGAACGCTCGCAGCGGTGGACGAACTTCAATGCCGAGGCGTTCCGGCAAGCGTTGAACAGCGCGCTAGAGATGATCGGCGCACCGCCATTGCAACGCGATGTGGACGAGAGTGGCCGGGAGGTGTGGCGTGTGCCGGCGCACAACGAGCGGCTGGCGTCTGACCCAACGTGGAACGCAATCCTCGACAGTTTGCGCGCGCCGCGCGCGGCCAACCAAAGTCTGAGCGATTGGCGGCGCGAGGCGCCGATCCGCCCGATTGTCTTTGCCGATACTGGCGTGCTGAGCGATGAGTTTGTGCATTTGCACCTCGAACACCGGATCGCGCAACGGCTGCTGGCCCGGTTCCGCGCCCAAGGCTTTACCGAGCATCTGTCGCGGGCTTGTGTGTTGCGGGTGAGCGATCCGGTGCCGCGGGTGGTGATGCTGGGCCGGTTGGCGTTGTTTGGGCAGAGCGCCGAGCGGCTGCACGAGGAGATTATCGCGGTGGCGGCGCGCTGGATCGAGCCAACTCGGCGCACCGGCCCGCTGGCTCCCTACGGTCGCGACGGCGAAGCGCGCGCGCTGGGGTTGTTGGAAGAGGCGCTCCGCCGGGAACGCCATACCGAAGTGAGTGCAGAGGTGCAGCAGCGGTTGGCGCAATCGGCGGCGAGCGACGT
>NZ_DAOTWH010000050.1:0-5994 GCF_034435895.1 Chloroflexus sp. | reverse complement strand
CCAAGCCGTGCTCGGCGCCGGCGGCGGCGCGTGCGCGGGCGCAATTACGGCCACGCCGGCAAGGCGCTCAATCTAGTAGTGATTGACAATCCGGTGGCCGGCGATTACCAGATTGCGGTGCATGGCACTGACTACGGCCACTTTGCAGTGGGGGCGATGCTGGTTGGCGCAGGTGAACCACCAGTGCTAGGCGGTGTAGGAGCAACGGCAGCGGCTGAGCCGGAGATCACGACGGTTGAGGGTGAAATTGCCCGCGAGAGCGACCTCTTTTACACGATCAGCCTCCGTAGCGCCGATGAGCCGCCGCAAGTGCATTTCGATGCGCGCAGCACGATGGTCGCCGCCGTCGAACGGCTGGGTTCGGCGATGAGCGAGCGGGGTGGCGTACTCGGCGCTGCGCCGGTGGTTGATGATCGGCTGGGTGGCGCGTTGCGTGGTGAGGCCGCCGCAGTAGATGCGATGATGGCAGCGCCGCCAGACCAGCGCCGCCAAATGATTGGCGAGTTGATTGAACTGTGCAAAACGATGGTGGGTGACGAACGTGAGCGGGCATTGGCGATCATCACCGCACTCGAGCGGGTGCGTGAGGCGGTTGGTTAGGCTGGGAGGGCGCGGCGGTAGCTGCCACCGCCTCGCCTTGCCATTACCGGGACGGTTCGGCGGTTACCTCAACGGTGATGACGCCGGCATCTACCGTTCCTTGATTCGGCACTTCGACCGGCACTTCCCAAGCCATCCCCGAAAAGGCGACGTATAACATTTGGCGGCCTGACGGTACATTCGGCACCGTGAAACTGCCATCAGCGGCAACCGGGATTTCAGTCGGGTTCGGCAGTACAAAGACGACGGCGCCGCCGGTTGGCGCAACCACACGCCCCACAATATCGCCGCGCCCGCCGGGCAGCGCAATCAAGTTGCTGCGCCACAGCTCGACTGCTCCCATCACAACCAGCGCAACGGCAAGCACGGCAATGGCTATGCGCACCACACGCCGCCCTTGGCCGGGTGGAATGATAGGCGGTTTCCACTTGACATAATATTCAGGATCGATTGAGCCACCAGATGGCGGTTGCGGGGTATGTTTCGGCTCAGACATCGCTCGCCTCCTTGGTTGATGACGCAGAGAATGCAAACCTATCTGGCGTATGCGCAGAGCTTACGGCCTCCGCACGCTGAGATTGTCAAAACAGGCGCTGGTATTATCCCAACTACGAAAGCCGATGCCGCCGCTGGTAAAACTGGAGTCGCGCGCTTGCACCACCGGTTGGCCGTCAATATAGGCGGTAAAGGTGTCGCCACGCACTTCAACCTGCACTTTCCGATCAGCGCCGTACCAGTTGTAACCGGCTGGTGCATTCACGCGGGCAATCGGCGTGGTCAGCTCGCTGCCATTAACCCACTTGCGAATGAGGAATGCTCCTTGTCCATACCCCGGATCGTATTGAAATGAGTAGCCATTAAACTGCGCCCCCTCTGAATCACGGAAGAAAATGCCGTAGCCGTTGCCTGTGGTGATCCGGGCTAGATCAACGTTGATCACGTAGTCATTCCGATCCAGCGGACGGTAGATCCTTCCGGGGCCATCAATGCAGAGGCGGCCATCGCGTATCTGCCAGCGGCCATTTTGAATTGTCCAGTTGTTAAGGTTGGAAAAATCATCGCGCAGCAGATCGCCGCATTTCCCGCCAAACGCGCTGGAAGCGCGGCAGAGCGCGTCGCTCGTTCCCTCGCCGGTGCGCGTTAACCCAACCACCACTACTGCCGCTACCAAGCCGAGCAGAATTGCCAACTCGGTGAACGACTGGCCGGCGTCGCTCCTGTTTGCGTATTTCATCATGACGCCTCCTTATAATGATTATCAAGCGCAATAGCGCACAGCAGCCGGCGGGTTTGTATCAGCGTCGCTACTCGCTCTGACGTGGTGACGCCTTTGGGTCACTCTCCGGCGCGCCAGACCTTCACCCGGTTGCTGTGGAAGGCGCTCTGGCCGCCGAGATCGGCCAAGGCGTCGGGTGTTGTCCAATTGACATTGCGGCCATCGGGCGAGAGCATAGCCCAATGCCCTTTGGCGGCAAAGACGACTCCCGGCGGAACATTGTCGCTGATCACGGCGCGTAGCCGGCATTCGCCGCGCTGGTTGCCTACTACGACCTCATCACCGTTGCGAATCCCGCGGGCTGCAGCGTCAGCCGGATTGATTTCAATGCTTGGCGGCCCTTCTTTGGCGCGCAGGCTAGGCTGGTTGGCCATGCTCGACGAGACGAAGTGATGCGGCGCGGCTGAGATGAGGGTCAGCCAGCCCTCTTCCAGCGGATGAGCCACATACTCGGCGGGCGGCTCGTAGTGGGGCAGCGGGTCTAGCCCCTGCGCCGCCACGGTTGCGCTCCATAGCTCGACCTTGCCCGACGGAGTCGGGAAGTGGCCATCGGCGAACGGCACTTCGGTGTCAGGTGTTAACGCCAATCGCACCGTACCCTCGCGTTGCAACCGCTCGTAGGTAATCCCGGCCAGAAACGGATTCCGCGCTCGGGAAGCGTCGAGCACGCCGCGAATCGCTTCCTCTGCGCGCTCGTGCAGCCACGGCTCGGTATAACCCATCGCCGCCGCCAGCAAGCGGGTCACGTCCCAATTGCTCTTCGCTTCCCCCAACGGCGCAATCGCCGGTTGGTTGAGGGTGAGGTAGCGGTGGCCGTAGGCGCGGTGTAGATCGAGATGTTCAAGCTGGCTGGTCGCTGGCAGCACAATATCAGCGTAGCGCGCAGTATCGGTCAAAAAGAGGTCATGCACGACGGTGAAGAGGTCGTCGCGCCGCAACCCCTGCTCGATCAGGCCAGCGTTGGGCGACGATGCCAGCGGATTGGCGCAATAGACAAAGAGCGACATAATCGGCGGATCGGTCACTTCGCCGGTCAATGCCGCCCCCAGCCGGTTCATGTTGATCGTACGCGGGGTGGGCGGGCATTCAGCGCCATGCCCAACCGCGGCGCCATCCCACGTCGCGTAGCCGCCGGTGGAATAGGCGAACCCGCCGCCGCGCACGCCATACTGGCCCACCACCGCCGGCAGACAGAGCAGCGCGCGGAAGGTCTGGCCGCCGTTCTGGTGGCGCTGGATGCCGTCGGCAGTCTTGATGATCGCCGGTTTGGTGGTAGCGTAGCGGCGGGCGAGATCAATGATAGTCGCCGCCGGCAACCGGTAATCGCCGCCACCCGCTCAGGATCGTACTCGGCGGCGCGGGTGCGCAGTTCGCGCCACCCGACCGTATGCTGTTCCAACCATGCTTCGTCGTGCAGGTTCTCGGCAAAGATCACATGCATCATACCGAGGGCCAGCGCGCCGTCGGTAGCCGGATTAATCGGCAGGTGCAGATCAGCCGAGCGGGCCGTCGCGGTGCGGCGCGGGTCAATCGCCACCACATACGCGCCGGCTCGCTGCGCCTGCCTGATGAATGGCATTGCGTGGGGGCCGGCGCTAGCTGGATTGTGCCCCCAGAGGATGATCAGGCGGCTGTGCAGCAGATCGTCGTAATCGGGACTGCGCCGCGCGCCGAGGGTGGCGTAGACAGCAGCGTGGGCAGCGGCGCAGCAGATTGCGCGATCAAGGCCGCTGGCCCCCATCCGGTTCCACAGCCGGGCATCGACGATCGCGGTTTGCAACAATCCCAGCGTGCCGCTGTACGAATAGGGCAAGATCGCCGCTGCGCCGTACTCGGCGATAATCGCCTGCCAGCGACTGGCAATCGTCGCAATCGCCTCATCCCAACTGATCCGCTCCCACTGCCCGCTCCCCTTCGGCCCCACCCGGCGCAGTGGATAGAGCAGCCGATCCGGACTGTAGACCCGTTCGAGGTAAGGGCGCACTTTAGCGCAGAGCCACCCTTGCGTGATCGGGTGATCGGGATCGGCGTAAAACGCTACTGCGCGGCCATCACGCACTTCGGTGATAGTGCCGCAGGTGTCGGGGCAATCGTGCGGGCAGCAGCCGCGAATCAGGGTCGTGGTCATAGCGCGCTCCAGTGTTTCGCTCTTGCTAGGCATATTGTAGCACTGCGGGCGAGCGGCACTGTAGCGTTGTCATAACGGATTTGTCGATGTTCCTTCGTTATCCCCATATATTCCACTACAAATTGTCGTAATGTGGATAACTGGCCGAACTTTGTGGATAACATTTGCATATCGGTGGATTACAGGTTGATGACAGTTTGGAGCGCTTGCCGCCTGTTAGTGTGAGAGGCGTCGGCTCTGTCTATCATTGCGAGGGGGCGACGGGCCTGTCTGTCATTGCGAGGGGGCGCAGCCCCCGAAGCAATCTCCTGCTTGAGCGAACGCCATGCCTGTGCGGAAGCGCCCGGGATGCCCACGGCGGGCAGGGGTGGTTCCCACGTTCGTGGGGGATTGCTTTGCCGCGCGGTGCGCGGCTCGCAATAACATCGGCTGTCTGTCGTTACGAGGGAGCACAGCGACCGAAGCAATCTCCTGCTTGAGCGGATGGGATGCCTGAGCGGGAACACATAACTTGCCAGCACAAGCGCCGGCCAATATGGTGATCGGTGAAGCCCCTCTTGCACAACGGCGATCACTTGCGCCCCAATCTGTGCTATGCTGGGA
This sequence comes from Chloroflexus sp., assembly GCF_034435895.1. Taxonomy (GTDB): domain Bacteria; phylum Chloroflexota; class Chloroflexia; order Chloroflexales; family Chloroflexaceae; genus Chloroflexus. Next base: position 1,387 of record NZ_DAOTWH010000050.1, on the reverse strand, counting down.
AGGGAACCGAGCCGGGATCCATTGGCTGTCTTTCCCAAACCCGTATGACCCTCATTCTGTTTGAAGATGAACTGTGGCGCCATTTTGCCACCTTGGTGCAGGCCCGTCCGGTCTTTGATCTGCGGTGCGGCGCGTTTACCACCCGCGAGCGGGCAGCGGCCATCCTTGGCCGTCCGGCGCGCGGGTTGGCTCGCCCGCACCTAATGCCGCACTTTGGGCCGCCGGGGGGGTTGGCCGAGTTGCTCGCCACCAGCGATCCGATCCTGTTTGTGAATGGGCGCGCGCTCAATCTAGAGTGGTTGCCGGCGCTTGACTGCGAGCCGGTGAACACGGTGTACATCGTGGGTGAGACGTTGCTTGGCGCGCGGGTGTCGCCGGCGTTGGCCAGTGCGATCATCTATTATCTGCGCGAGCAGCAGGGTGAGGCGGCCCGCGATGAGCTGGCGCGCTTTGCGCGGGTGGTGGAGCTGCAAGTTCCGGCGGCGTTGCTCGTGTACCCGTGGGATCTGATTACGCAAGCTGGCGAGCAGCTCATTCGCGATGAGCCGTTGCTCGCGCGCCGGTTGCTGCTCTTGACGGCTGATCAGCCGCACGTGATCACCCATGGCCGGCGGGTGTATGTTGATCCGGCAGCGCAGTTGGCTGGACCGGTGGTGCTCGATAGCCGCGATGGGCCGGTGTTTGTCGAAGCGGCCCAGATTGAGCCGTTCAGCTATATTCAGGGGCCGGCCTATATCGGGCCGGGGACATTGGTTGCCAGCGCGCGCATCCGGGCTGAAACCTGTCTCGGCCCGGTCTGCCGGGTTGGCGGCGAGGTTGAGGCATCGATTATTCAGGGGTACTCGAACAAGCACCACGACGGCTTTCTCGGCCATAGCTGGCTGGGGGAATGGGTCAATATCGGCGCAATGACGACCAATTCCGATCTGAAAAACAACTATGGCTCGGTGCGCGTGTTGCTAGAGGGGATCGGCCAGATCGATACCGGCATTCTGAAGCTGGGATGTTTTCTGGCTGATCACGTCAAGCTAGGCATTGGCCTGCACCTGACCGGCGGCACCATGATCGGCACCGGCTCGAATGTGTTCGGTATGCACAGCGCGCCCAAGAATGTGCCGCATTTTACGTGGGGCGGCGAGACGTTTCGCGAGTACCGGATCGATACGATGATCAGCGTGGCCCGGATTGTGATGGCGCGGCGTAAACGAGAACTGACGCCGAGCTACGAGCAGGTGCTGCGCAAGGCGTTTGAGTTGACGCAGCCGAGCCGCGATGGGTTGGGGTGAGCGATGTCGTTTCATCATTTGCCGAGCGTTGATGCCTTGATCCGCGAAGTGCGCGCTAGCCAGCCCGACGCGCCGCACGAGTTGTTACGCGATGCGGCGCG
>NZ_DAOTWH010000049.1:0-14203 GCF_034435895.1 Chloroflexus sp. | reverse complement strand
GCGCAGATCGTCGTCAAGATGGCCGGGTCAAGCGAACGGGCGACTTGGCCGGGCAATGTGGTGCCGCCGCCGAGCCGCAGGCGACGCGAGAGGGCGCCGGCGGTGCGGGCTAGGGTGATGGCGGCAGTGGTGCGGAGTTGGTTCATAGGTTTGGTATGGACTGGATCAACGATTGATGAATGTCGTTTGTTGGCTGCGCATCTTTTCTGCTATTGCCTTCCTCCCGGCCTCTCTCCGCTGGTGTCTGATCCGGAACCCGGCCCTTCAGGGCCGGGCTATAGTTACGAAGCCCGCTACGCGGGCTGATAGCCCTCACCCCCAACCCCTCGCCCACTGGCACGGGAGAGGGGAGCGCAAAGCCGGGCGTTGAGGCATTGCACAGCGATTAGCGGTCGTAACCGGCCAGATGTTCTTCCTGACCCTCAATCCCACTGGGGGGAGGAAGCCGACTCCCTCCCCCGGAGGGGAGGGCTGGAGTAGGGACAACCTCCCACAAAAACCTCTGCGCACGCTGCGTTCTTCGCGTCTTTGCGTTAACCTCTTTACGCCCTTTGCGGAGCCGGATAGCCGTCCGGCTCTACAGCGCCGTTGCGGAGCCGGACAGCCATCCGGCTCTACAGCGCCATTACTTCAACCCGGCCTTGCGCAACGCGGCAGCGAGCGGGTTATCGTCGTCATCATCATCATCGCCGCTGCTGGCAAACAAGGTCGCTTCCGGCGGCGGTTCATCCTCCGCCTCGTCATCGAGATCATCGTCTTCCCAATTGAGGGCCAGATTCTCGGCCCCGACCAGCGCAATGATATCATCAACGCTAAACAGCATCAGGTTAACCTGATCGCCACTTGATGAGCGGGCCGCCAAATCCTCAATCCGCTGCACCTGCGGCAACGCCGCCAACACTTCGTCAAGCGGTTCGGGCCGGCGCGGCGGCGGGCGGTCGCTGGCCATCAGCGCGGCGGCGGCGGCGCTATCGGCGGGGATGCCGGTATCCACCAGCAGAATTGTCACCCCGACGCGGTGGAAGAGCAGGTGCAGAATCTGGCGCGTCTCGTTGAGTTGGGCGACGGCGCGGCGAATGGCGCTGGCGGTGCGGCTGGCCTTAATCTCAAACACCCACGCCACGCTATCGATGATCGCTAGCGCGTCGAGTTCGCGATACTTAATTTGCGCCGTGCGGTGGCGGCGCTCTTCGTATTCGAGAATGCGGCGCTCGTCGAGCGGCAAATGGGCCGCCAACCAATCGCGCAACGCCGCTTCGGCCTGTCCGCCAAAGATATCGCGCTGGCGCGGCGGGCGGATGGCCTTCTGATTCTTGCGTTGCAGCTTAAACTTCTCGACGTGAGCTTGGTAACGGCGGTCGTCTTCGGTTGTCAACCGCGCGCGCGCATAACTGATCGCCATCTACCCCTGCCTTCCCAGTTCCACCGAACGGCGATACGCGGCCCAGATCGCATCGGCCAGCACGGTGCGCAACCCGCCGCGTTCGAGTTCGCTCAGCGCCGCGGCGCTGGTGCCGCCGGGTGACGTAACCGCATTGCGTAATTGGGCCGGGTGCATCCCGCTCTGCATGGCATACTGCACCGAGCCGAGCATTGTCTGTTGCACCAGCTCTTCGGCAATGCGGCGCGACAAACCGAGATGGACGCCAGCGTCGATCATGGCTTCCATCATCAAAAAGACATACGCCGGGCCGGTGCCGTTAATCGCCGTCGCCATATCGAGATAGGTTTCAGTATCGACGTACAGCTCACGTCCCAACGCACCAAGCACCGTCGCCGCCCACCCGCGCTGGCGTTCAGTGACCGCAGGAGCCGCCGTCCACACCGTCATGCCGTAGCCAATCTGAGCCGGCGTATTCGGCATACTGCGCACCACCGCTGGATGGTCGAGCGCCTCGGCGAAGGAGGCGATCGTTGCGCCGGCAATGACCGAAATCACCAAATCCTCATCGCGGATCGCACCGCGCAACGGCGGCAACACCCGCCGCAACTGCTGCGGTTTGACGGCAAAGATCACCACCCGGCCCCACTTAGCCGCTTCGAGATTGTCGTGAGTAGTGCGAATGTGGTAGCGATGGGCGAGGTCGCGCCGGCGCTCTTCGCGAGGGTGGCTGGCGAGAATCTGATCGGCGGCGACCAACTCGTTGCGCAATAAACCGCCGATAATGGCTTCACCCATCGCGCCGGCGCCGATCACGGCAATTGGCAAATCTGCGAGCATACTTTCTAACCTGTACAGCGAGCCGGTCGCTCCTCCAGCGCGCGACCGGCGACACGAATGCTTCTTTGCGGTATGATACCATAGAGGGTGGCACAATTGCGGCAGGAGTCGCTCAGGCCGCCGGGCAGTCGCTGCCCGCTTGTTATTGCGAGCGGAGCGGTCGGGGCCGGGCCCCGCCGCGCAGCGCAGCAATCTCCCGCGAGGGCGGGAGTAGTGCGCTAAGGCATGGCGGGCGCTAAAGCGGGAGATTGCTTCGGGGGCTGCGCCCCCTCGCACTGACAACAGGGGATCCCCCTCGCAATGACAGTAGGTATGCGCCCTAGGCAATAACAACGACGTGTATAGAGGAAACTACCACCCTATGCTCCCCAACGAAGAAACCATCATTCTCCGCCCCACTGCTCCCGGCGTGCGCCCGGTGCTGCTGGCGGTTTTTGCCCACCCCGACGACGAGAGCTTTGGGCCGGGAGGCGCCTTGGCCCGTTATGCGTGGTCGGGGGTGGCGGTGCATCTGATTTGCGCAACCGGCGGCGAAGAGGGAACGGTTGATGCCGCCTTGCTTAATGGCTACGAGTCGGTGGCGGCGTTGCGCCGCGCTGAGTTACTGCGCGCCGCTGAGGCGTTGGGGTTGAGCAGTGTGACCTTGCTGGGCTATCGCGATTCGGGCATGCCCGGCACGGAAGCGAACCGCCATCCGGCGGCGTTGATCAACCAACCGCGCGATCAGGTGGCGGCGCAGATAGTGCGCCACATCCGGCGCTTGCGCTCGCAGGTGGTAATCACCTTCGATCCGATCGGGGGCTACCGCCATCCCGACCACATTGCCATCCACGAAGCGACAGTCGCCGCCTTCCATGCCGCTGGCGATCCGGCGGCGTGGCCGGAAGCGGGGCCGCCGTATGCGCCGCAGAAACTCTACTACACCGCCTTCTCGCGCCGGTTATTGCGCTTGCTGGTGCGGCTCATGCCGCTCTTGGGCCGCGATCCGCGCGCCTTTGGCCGTAATCGCGACATCGATCTGACCAAACTGGCTGAGGTTGAGTTTCCCATCCATGCCCGTATTGACACGACCGCTGTGCGTGAGCAGGCGCGGGCAGCGGCGCTGGCCCATGTGAGCCAAGGCGCGGGCGGGCCGCTGGCCCGTGGCCCGCTCAGCAAGGTGTTGGGCCTGCTCGGCAGCGCCGACACCTTTATGCGCGCTTACCCACCGGTGGATGGCGATGCGCGCGAAGATGATCTGTTTGCCGGGGTGCAGTGGTGAATGACAGATCGTTTTTTACGCTGAGTAGAGAAACGGATTCGTTGGTTAACCCGCTGCTGCGCTACAATCGAACCGAGAGTTGAGCCACAAGGCGCAGCAGAGGTGGGGTATGGACAGCAACGAACTGCTGTGGACGCTGGGAGGCTTGGCGTTGGCGGTGGTGATCGGCATTGGCACGATGCAGTGGTCGCAGCAGCGCGATCGCAAACGCCATCAGGAGATCCGGCAGGCGGTGATGCGCATGGGCTTGGCGCCGCGTGATCAGGGAACGGCGCCGGATCTGGCGCTATTTGCGCTCAGCCAGCTTGGTAATAGGGGCGCGGTTTCGTGGCCGGGGGTGTCGTTTGCGGTCGATGGCGGCCAAGTGACCATCTGCGAGTATATCGCCGTGCGTCAGGTAGAGCGGCGCGATCTAGAAAACTACCGCTCTGAGGATCAGTTTTATCGCCAAAACCGCTCTGAGGATCGGTTTTATCGCCAAACGGTGCTGTTGTTCAAGGCGGAATATCTGCGCGCGCCGGCGTTTTATCTGCGGCCAGCAGGGATCGGCGACAAAATCAAGCAGCTCTTTCACCAGACCGCCATTGATTTCCCGCACCATCCCGATTTCGCTCAAGCGTACCTATTGCGTGGGAACGACGAGTCTCAGATTCGCCAGTTTTTCACCGATCAGAAGCTAAATATGCTCACCCGCTATCGTGGCTGGTATGTTGAAGGGAATGGCCAGCGGCTGATCTGTTATCGGCTCGGTGAGTTAGCTGCCGGCGCCACAGCGCACCAATTTGTCCAAGAGGCGTTGGCGATTGCGCGCGGGTTGAGCCAGTTGTAGCGGGCCTGCGAGCTGGCGCCCACGCGCGGTTGACCGCCCTTATTTCACCGCCACACTCCGCCGCGGCAGCCAATGTTCGGCTACCGGGCGAAAACCGTCGCCGTTCTGATCGAGGCGCAGATGTTGCACCCGCGCGCCGTTAGCTTCGATCGTAATCAGGTTGCACGTATTCGCGCCGTGCTCGGCGCCGTAGCCGCGCCGTGAGGTGGTGGTGCCGCTCTGCACGATGTAGGTGCCGTGGCGTAGATCGGGCAGGATATCGCGGGTGTTGCCGGCAAAACTGATATGTAGATGGCCGCAGAGCAGCATATCAACCCCAAACTCATCAAGCAGCCGGATCGCTTCAGCGGCGTTCGTGATGGTGACGCGCTTGCGCCGGTAGGCAGGCGGCAGCGCGGGTGGGTGGTGCCAGACCACGATTTTGTAGACATCGGCGTCGAAGCGAGCTAGCCGTCCACGCAGCGCAGCGATCTGGGAGGGATACAGCTTGCCGCCGTCAACCGTCAGGCCGTGGGCTGTGCATGCGCCGACAACGGCAATGCCGGGGGCGGTAAAGACAGGGTTGAGGTCGGGCGAGATCTGCTGGCGATAGCGGCGCAACGGGGCAAATAGGCGCTCGTGCAAGAGAAAGAGGGGGACATCGTGATTGCCGGGCACTACTAGTTGCGGTTGGGGCAGGCGTTCGCGCAGAGTGCGAGCCGCGCGCCACTGCGCCACAAAGTCAGCCCGCTGCACAAAATCGCCCGAAATCACCACCAGATCGGGCTTGAGCGCGCGCGCATCAGCGATCAGGCGTTCGGCGGCGGCGGGGTTAAAGGGCGGGCCGGTATGGATGTCTGAGATATGGAGCATACGGAAAGCCACGACGTTACTCCTCTGCGCTGGCAGCCGGCGCGGCGGCGGCCTGCGCCTTCTCTTTGGCGAGAGTGACGATAGCGCGCACGATCAGCATTCCTTCAACCGCTACCGCCGCGACGAAGATGTACTTGAGCACAGTGGGGATGATGTCCATTGGCTGATCCTTTCTGGCGATGTGGAGTGCGACAGTTCCACTGCTGCTGTCTTTGTGCTGTGCGGCAGTCATGCTGCCACACTCCATGATAGCGCGGATCGGCCTCGTTGTCAGGGTGAGAGCGCAGCCCAGTTGTCATTGCGAGGGGCGTAGCCCCCGAAGCAATCTCCCGCTTCAGCGCAAGTGATGGCTGAGCAAACTGCTCCCGCCCTCGCGGGGGATTGCGTCGCCTCGCGGGCAGAGCGCTGCTCTGCCCCGACCGCTCGGCTTGCAATGACAGACGGCAAGGAGAGGTCTGCCCCCTCCCCCAGCGGGGGCTTTCGGGGGTAGGTATTTCATCGGATCACCTCCTGCTGCGAGAACCGGTTGCCGGAATGCCATCGGTGCGAGCGGGTGCGCGCGTGGGGGCGGGGTGATCGACCACGGTTCGGGCACCACCTGCTGTGGTATGGGCAGCGGCGCCGGCTGGATCACGATACGAGGTAGGCTGACTCACCTCACATACCAACCCCCGAAAGCCCCTCGCCACTCCACCGCTGGGTTGAAGTGCATAGCTAGCAAGAGCATGTATTTCTACAGCGGACGCGGAGGAGAAGCAGGGCGTCACCCTCCCACGCTCGTCCCCTTGCTCCATCCCCTTCGCATGCTCGGCGCCCGTTGCGGCTGTGGCACGGCCCCCACCCCCAATCCCTCCTCCGCTGGATTCAAGGGTGGACAGCATATCTGTCCGGCACCCGGCCCTAAAGGGCCGGGCTAGGGGTACGAAGCCCGCTGCACGGGCGACTGGCCGGTACACCGGCGCATCGCAACGCCATCAACAACATTCAGCGCTCATGAGTTCTGTCCGCCCTTGAACCCAGCGGGGAAGGAGTCGGGGGTGAGGGCTGAAAAGAAAAAGCCACAACATATATACAATATCTTGCGTATCTTCTGCGTCTCTTCGCGGCTATTCAAACCATGGAGCGATCTGATGAACAGCTACCGGCAACTCACCCCAACCGATTTCGAGCAATTCTGGGCGCTTGACAGCTACGCCTTCGCCCGCCAGTACCACCGTGGCCGCTACACGCCGGACGTCATCGCCCAACTGCGTGGGTTGTTCGTCAATGGCGAGCAGGTAGCCCAATTGCAGATCATGCCGTTTCAGATGCAGGCAGGCAACGGTGAATTGCCGGTTGGCGCGATCGGCAGCGTAGCGACATGGCCGCAGCACCGCCGGCGCGGCTATGCCGAGCAGCTCTTGCGCCACGCCTGCATCGAGCTGCGCGAGCGCGGCTCGGTGCTGGCCCTCCTCCACCCCTTCCGCCACGACTTCTACCACCGGCTGGGTTGGGCACTAGCCGGCGAACGGCGCTTGGTACGGCCGGCCCCGGTTGATCTGCGCGCCTTTCAGCTGGCCCCCGGCGCGTATATTCCCGCAGGCCCCACCCACATCGCCGAACTCGACGCCATCTACCGCGGCGCGTTACGCGGGCGCTACGGCCCGCTGGTGCGCCCGCCTGAATGGTGGCAGGTGGATGTCTTGCAAACATGGGGCGGCGAACCCTACCACGCCTTCATCTGGCGCGACGAGCAAGGCAAGGGGCGTTCGTACCTGATCTACCGCCTTGAACGCAGCGACAACGGCGACCGGCTGGTCTGCCGCGATATTGTCGCCATCGACCCGCTGGCCCGCGCCCAACTCTTCGTCTTCATCGCCCGCCACGCCGATCAGATCATCGTCGCCGAGATTCCCACCCCGATTGACGCCCCGCTCAACGCATTGCTGCCCGCACCGGCGCCAACCACCGTTGTGCCGCTCTTTATGCAGCGCGTGCTCGACGTGAAACACCTGCTCAGCCTCTACCCCTTCGCCCCGGTTACCGGCCAGCTCACGATACAGATCACCGACGACTGGATCACGGATAACGCCGGACGCTATCAGCTCGTGTGGCACGATGGCCGCGCCACCGTCACCCGCCTCGGCCCCGGCGAAGCGGATCTAGCCTGCACCAGCGCCACCCTCAGCCAACTCCTTAGCCGCTACCTCCGTCCGCGCACCGCCGCCGCCTTCGGTGTGCTCAGCGTCAGCGACCGGCGCGCGCTAGCCCTGCTCGAACAGGCACTGACCGGCTTGCCGCCGTTTTGCGGCGATTATTGGTGAACCATGAGCGAACGGCTTCGCCCACTTCTGGACGTAAGCTAGTTACCGTCACAGACCAATTCACATCTGAAATCTGAGCGAAAACTCTTCGTACTTTCATCCTTGTTTCAGGATTCACTGGCACATATCGCTTCAGCCTGCGGTGGATCGGTGGTATCGGCGATCTTTTATGGATGGCCATAGCCGCTCTAGCGGTGGATGTTTGCCAAGTTGTCCCCTGAATATAAAGACTGGCTACCCGATGATCGCTGAGAGCATCGGGTGGCAGACTTGCCAACGTGTGTCACAATGACGCAGTTCGTTCAGATCTGAACGCTTGATGTTGGCGCTCAGAACATCTGCACTAGGCGCCATACCGGCTTATCACCGCAGTTGCTGCCCTTGCCGGAACAGGCCACTTTCTGCCGCTATGTATTCCCTGCTCCTTACCTCTCCTACCCCGCCGCGTCGCCAGTGTGCAGGCTCATTCGCAAGCGTCATTTCACGTTTTATACCAATTTTTAATTATTACAGTTTTGTCGTCTTGCAATATAACAATACTGCAAACCCAAAAAGCATTGACAATAGCATCATGAATGCACTAATGTACCAACGTAATCCATAAGATTATTTCACTACACCAATATCGTTACGTTCTTTAAAAATTGCATAAAACATCTCTCGCCTAGTTACTTGCTCAGAAGTAAGCTGTGAGCAAAAAAGTAAAGTTTTCCACTCACATGGGAGAGAGACGTCTTGAGATGAAATGGCAAACCCATCGTAAGGTGGGGACGCAAAGCCACAGGTCCAGTGGAGCGTACACTGGGCGGCTGGGATACCAAGCTCAAGCACGCACTTCCCTTTGTTATCAGGAGAGGTATGTCGCTTCGCCCCAGCTTTGTCTACGCTGGGTTTTCTGTTTTCTCCCGTCACCGCAGCGCTGAGGTGCATCACGTAGCCCGGCATATCACAGCTCGATGCACTTTCTGAAGGCGCCTAGACAAGGAGGCAACCAAGCGCATCATCCAAACCTAAACCAAACCCGGCAGTCTGAAAAGACTAACCCCATCAGCAACCAGTCACTAACGCGGCACTCGGTCTACACCACTGCAACGGTTACCACGAAAACCTCCAGAACACACCTTTCTCATTCTGGGTACGCCGCAGCAGTTTGACGGCACATCGTTAGGAGCTCTCATCTATGCAAGCAACGCTCGTTCAACCCTCTCGTCACAACGCTGCGATCCGCATCGGCTACCTCGTCGCAGTGTTCGCCCTCCTCATTGCATTAACCCCACGTTTAACGCTGTCATGTAATGTAGCAGCGGAAACGCGCCTGCATCCGGCCCTCGTAAACTTCGCCACCGAACAGCCCGATCTGCCGATTCGGGTGATCGTACAGCGCAACGTCGCCAATGCCGATCTTAAACCGATCATTGCGCAGCTCGGCGGACAGATCATGCGCGATTTGCACATCATCAACGCGCTGGTTGTGGAACTACCGGCGGCCAAGGCCAACGGCGTTGCTTGGATCTCGCCCGACGCACCGGTCTGGTCGAGTTCGAGCCAACCGCACACGTTTGTGACGTGGGCCAACGCCACGACATTGAGCAGCGCAGGCAACAGTGTCGACTCGCTGCTCGGGCCAAACGGCACGTTCGCCACCATTGGCCGGCAGAATGTCACCTTCTCGGACTTCAACGCCGAGCATACCCCCAGTCACGTCATTATTCGGGTTGAGGTTTTGTTCCACGCCTTCGTCCCAGCCCAACTTGGCGCCGGCAACGATCCAAAGCTTAGCATTGGCGTCGGCAACAGCACGACTAAGGCGATTACACTGAGCCACAAGCAATTTAATCGGTTTACCAGCGCCAACAACGCCGACCCGCTCGTGATCGATATTACGAAAGAGCGTGTCTGGAACTGGAACGACTTCGAAACAATCTGCGGCTGATTCTCGATCAGAGCGGATTTAATTCATCGAGCGCGATTAATTACGACGCTATCGGCTTGCGCATTACCAGCGCGGCTGGCAGCAGCACCGCTAGCGATAGCGGCGGCGACACCTCAGCGCTCGCAGTCATCGATCCTAACCAACAGCAGAATGTGTACAACGATGCTATCCGCGTGACCCAACTCTGGAACAGCAGCGCCCGCCTGCAAGGCCGTGGCGTCAGCGTCGCTGTGGTTGATAGCGGTGTGTTTAAGACCAAGGATCTGGGCAAGCGCGTGCGGGTTAACGTGAATTTTAACCTCGGCTTCCACAATGGCGCTGCCGCTACGGGCACGGCACGTTCATCGCCGGTCTCATCGCCGGTAACGGCAACCAGTCGAATGGTAAGTATATCGGTGTGGCGCCACGGGCCGACACTATTAATGTGCGGGTCAGTGACGATAATGGCATGTCAACCGAAAGCGACGTCGTTGCTGCCCTCCAGTGGATCAACCCCAACCGGGCACGGTACAACATCCGCGTAGTCAACCTGTCGCTGAACGCCAGTATGCCGCAGTCGTACCACACGAGCGCACTGGCCGCCGCCTGCGAAATTCTGTGGTTTAACGGCATTGTGGTTGTGGTGTCGGCGGGCAATAATGGCACGGCAACCCTCTACCCGCCAGCCAACGATCCGTTCGTGATTACCGTTGGCGCGGCTGATGATCGGGGCACTGCCTCCATTCAAGATGACGTGGTTGCCTCATTCTCAGCCTGCGGCATCACCGAAGCAGGCACGGCCAAACCGGAATTGGTTGCTCCCGGACGCAATATCGTGGGGTTGCTGCCCGAAAACGATCTCCTCACGATCAGCCGCGATCGACCCAAGAACCGGATCGACCGCAACTACTTCCGGATGTCTGGCACCTCGATGTCGGCTCCTATTGTCAGCGGCGCCATTGCGCTCTTACTCCAAGACGAACCAAACTTGACCCCAGATCAGGTCAAGTTCCGGCTGATGGCGACGGCGAACCGCAACTGGCCCGGCTACTCGCCTACAACGGCTGGCACGGGGTAGCTGGATGCCTTCGCCATGGTGAACGGTACGACAACTGAGAGTGCGAATACCGAATCCTTGTCGCCAGCGGTGTAACCCAGACGTGGGGCTCGGTCAACTGGGGCTCAGATTACTGGGAGGAATAACGCTATGGGTTCGCACACTCACACAGCTATCACGCCGGCAGACTCGAGCGTTAACTGGTCGGTCAACTGGTAATCGCCCCACGGTTGCCGGATAAGCAGTAACCGGCGGGTAAGCGACGCAGATACGATGCTGGTTGCTTACCTGCCGGTTTTGATGTGTGCGCGATCGCCTGTCAAGCTCCATGATGGTCATGGCCTAGATGCCATTGACACCCTCGCCAATCTGTGACAAGATCGAGCGGTTGGGTAAAGATTGGCCGCTGGATGGAGTTTCATCACTATGCTGCGCCCGCTCTATGTTTCGCCGCTTGGTCGCGGCGGCGTCGATTTTGGCATTCAGAATATCACTCGCGCTGTGCAGCGCGCCGGTTTATCGCCGCAATTGCTGCGCTTGCCAGAACTGTACAACTTTCTGCCCGTACTTATTCCCAAGACGTTGCCCGCCGATGTGGCTCGCCGCTTCGATATCGTGCAAGGCCGCTCGCGGGTCGCGTTCAGCCTGCGCGGGTATGGCCTACCGGTGGTGACCACGGTACACCATCTCACCACTGACCCGGCCTTGCAACCCTATAGCTCGTTAGCCCAACGCCTCTTCTACCGGCTGGTCGAGTCGCGCTACGATGGCCTGTCAATCGCCTACGCCGACGCAGTGGTCTGCGTCAGCCGCTACACCCAGCGCATGGTGGAGATGACCTACGGACGCCGCGACACGGTGCTGATCTACGATGGCATTGATACCGATGTGTTCGTGCCGCCGCCGGGCATTGCTCGTCGCGACGATGGCCTGCCGCCGAGCAATGCCCACATCCGCCTGCTCTTTGTCGGCAATCGCACCCGCCGCAAAGGGTTCGATCTGCTGCCCCGGATTATGGATCGGCTGCCGGACGACTATGTGCTCTATTACACTGGCGGTTTTCAAGGACGCGACGCCGGCCCGCCCCATCCGCGCATGATCCCGATCGGTTCGCCTGACCGGGCCGGCTTGGTGGCGGCCTACCAGAGCTGTGACATCTTGCTCTTTCCCTCGCGGCTAGAAGGGTTTGGGATTGCCCCCGCCGAAGCGTTGGCCTGCGGCCGTCCGGTAGTGACGACCAACGTTGCCGCGCTGCCCGAAGTGGTTGACGACGGCCAGAATGGTTTTTTGGTCGCTCGCGACGATGTGGCCGGCTACGCCGAAAAAGTGCGCGTCCTCGGCGAAGACGCGGCGCTGCGCCGCCGCTTCGGCGAGCATGGGAGAGAGAAGGTTGTCGCCAATTTCGGCTACGGCCCGCTCGGCGAGGGGTTCAAGCGGCTGTACACCCGCTTGCTGGATCGTGAAGGCGCAGAGGGGGCAAAGGCACAGAGATCATAAAACGCAAAGACGCGAAAAACGCAGAGCGCGCAAAGATTATGTTGAGATTGGGGTACAAGTGACTTTGTGCATCCCCCATCACCAACCTTCGCGCCCTTTGCGTCTTTGCGTTTACCCTCTTCGCGCCTTTACCCGCTCTGCACCTTATCTATCGCGGCTCAGCAGCCAACGTGCCGGCAAATGGCCGCCGGTGGTTGAGGAAGAGCAAAATCGCGCACAGCACAATCGCAAGCACGCTCACCAACTGCGCCACCCGGATACTACCCTCGCACGAGCCACCGACCCCGCTCGCGCACAAGCTATCGATCCGCAACCCCTCAATCCAAAACCGCCCGCTTGAATAGATGATCCCGTACAAAAACAGCAGATCACCCGGATTGAGCCGGCGCCGTTCGGATGGCGCTAGCCGGCCAAACCGGTGGTCAAGCCAGAGCAGCAAACCAACGCCAACCAGATTCCACACCGACTCATAGAGAAAGGTCGGGTGAAAGAGCGTGGTGATGGGATAAGTCGTAAGATCGTTGTACGGCGGCACCCGATATTCAGGATCGATCCGCAACCCGAATGGCAAATCGGTCGGGCGGCCATAGGCCTCTTGGTTAAAGAAATTGCCCCACCTCCCGATGCTCTGGGCCAGCAAGAAACCGGGCACACAGACATCGAGCCAATCCCAATAGGGCAGTTTCGCGTAGCGCGTGTAGATCACGGTCGATAGCAGCGCACCGATGATCGCGCCGTGGATTGCGATTCCGCCGGTGGTGAGGTTGAACGCGCTCAGTGGGTTAGGCGCGAACCGTTCCCATTCAAAGGCGACGTAATAGATCCGCGCGCCGGCAATGCCGAGGATCAACCCTAACATCAACTGGTTCCAGACGTGATCGGGGTGGTAGCCACGCGCGACAGCCCGCCGCGACGCAAGTAGGGCCGCGATCAACGCGCCGGTCATGATAATCGCGCCGTACCAGCGCACCACGATCGGGAACCCAAACAAGGTAAAGCTGATTAAAAACGGATCGTCAGGCGGATAGAGAACCATACTTTCTCCAACATCACACGTCATCGCAGGGGCATAGCGCGCTATGCCCCTACAACGACGCCGCATAGCGCACCGCGTTGCGGAAGATTTGCAAGCCGTCACCTTCGCGCCGGGAGGGTTCGCGCGTCCAGCGGGGATGCTGGTGCGGCAACACCGCATTTTCCGGGTGCGGCATCAGTCCCAACACATTACCCTGCGCATTGCACAAGCCGGCGATGTTGTGCGGCGAGCCATTGGGATTAGCCGGATAGCCCTCACCCACATAGCGCAGCGCCACCAAACCGGCGGCTTCCAATTCGGCGAGCGTTGCCTGATCACGCACCGCGATCCGGCCCTCGCCGTGAGCGACCGGCACTTCGATCGGGCGTTCAATGCCGCGGGTAAACAAGCAGCGGCTATTGCGCACCGCTTCCAACTGCACCCAGCGGCATTCAAACTGGCACGACTCATTCGTCGTGAGCGTGACTCGTGGCGGTTGGCGGGTGGGGCCGGGCAACAAACCGGCTTTGACCAACACCTGAAACCCGTTGCAGATCCCGATCACCGGGCGGCCATCAGCCACAAACCGCTCCAGCTCTTCGCCAAGGCGATGAATCAGATCAACCGCCAACAACCGTCCAGCGCCGAGATGATCGCCATACGAAAAGCCGCCGGGGATGACTAACAGCGCATAATCGGCCAACTTCACCGAACCTTCGGCAAGCCGGTTGACATGCACCCGTTCCGGGCGCGCGCCGGCCAACTCGCAGGCCAGCGCCGCGTCGGCATCACGATTGATGCCGGGAGCGCGCAAAATGAGAGCCTTCAGTTCCACCGAAACTCCATCTCCACCTCACCGATCTGGATCAGATCACCCGATTTCAACCGTTGCGGCACATTCGGCGGGATCAACACCCCGTTAATCCGGGTGCCGTTGGTGCTCTGCTGATCAGTGAGGGTATAGTGATCGCCGCGCCGCTCGATAATGGCGTGCAGACGCGAGGCGATCCCGCGGTCATGTTCAGCCAAATCCAATTCAGGAAAGTGAGCGCGGCGCGGATCGCGCCGGCCAATCCGCACCGACGAGTGGTCAAGTACCATTTCCCAGTGGCGGTAAGGCGAACGGACAATCAAGCGGGCCGGCGGCAAGACCGGCGCAGCAGCGGCAACCGGCCCGCCGCGCTGTAAGGCGGTACCGCAACCGGCGCAAAACCGGGCCTGCGGTTTGTTGACCCTCCCGCACTTTTCACACACCA
>NZ_DAOTWH010000048.1:0-25575 GCF_034435895.1 Chloroflexus sp. | reverse complement strand
CTCCCCCAGCGGGGGAGGGGGGAGGCTGGGAGTGGTTTAGGTCCGGGCAAAACCGTGCGCAATAAACACCTGTTCGAGCGCCGCGATCAGCGCCTCATCGTTAGGTCGCTCGGCGACCGCGGCGACCGGCAGCTCAACCGCAGCACAGACTGCCGCTGTACTGGGGCCGATACAGACCAACACTGGCGGCTGGGCATGCAATGGGATGAGCGCGCGCAACTGGCGTGCTGCCGAACCGCTAGCCAGCACAATTGCATCGACTTCACCACGGTCGAGAGCCGCGGCAAGATCGGCAGCGCCGGGGCCGGCGATAGTGCAATACGCAGTGACCCGATCGACGCTGGCCCCCGCCGCCTGCAACGCCTCGGTCAAGGTTGGCGGAGCGATGTCGGCGCAGGGCAGCAGCACGCGTCTCCCAGCAAGGTCTCCCATCGCTTGGGGCAAGGCCGCGCCGAATTCCTCATCAGGAACGCTGGCCGGCTCGCGCCCCCATACTCGCCGGCAATCGGCGGCAGTGCCTTTGCCAACGGCGGCGATAGCAGTGGCAGCGGGTACAACCGCATCTGCCAACACCTGCACGGCTTGGCGGCTCGTTACCACCAGCCAATCGTACTGCCCGGCGGCCAACTGGCTAAGCGCCTGTTGCAGCGGGGCCGGATCAGCGGGTGGGGCATAGGCGATCAACGGCGTCAGCAACGGGATCGCACCCAGCGCGCGCAATCGCTCGGCCAGTGTATCGCCGCGCCCGGCAGGGCGAGTGATGGCAATCCGGCGACCAGCAAGGGCGCTCATCGCCGCGCCTCCAACTGGCTGCGGATCACGGCCAAGATGGCGTCGCCGCCTTGGGCCAGCAATGCTTCTGCCACGGCAATGCCTAACGCTTCAGCTTGCGCGATGGCGCCGGTTTGTTCGGCGAAGACCAGCGTGCTCCCGTCGAGGGCGCCGATCATACCGCGCAAGCGCAGACCGCTCTCGGTGACAGCCGCGTGGGCCGCCACCGGCACCTGGCAACCGCCTTCAAGCCGGCGCAGCAGCGCGCGTTCAGCCAGCGCCGCCGCGCGCGCCGTCGGATCGTCGAGGGCCGCGACGAAGGTGCGGGTAGCGAAATCGGCAGTGCGGGTTTCGATCGCCAAAATGCCTTGCGACACCGCCGGCAGCATCACCAACGGATCGAGCGGATACACCACGGCTTCACCGATCGTCGCGCCGGGCGTGCCATCCCACAACCCCAACCGGCGCAGACCGGCGGCAGCCAGAATCAGCGCGTCGTATTGGCCTTCAGCCAGCTTGCGCAGACGAGTATCGACATTGCCGCGCACATCGGCTAATTGGAGATCGGGCCGGTGATAGCGCAACTGGCTGGCGCGGCGCAGGCTCGACGTGCCGACCCGTGCGCCTTGGGGCAGCGTATGCAGATCGGAACCCATGCCGGCGTGGCGCAGCACAAGCGCATCACGCGGATCTTCTCGCACCGGAAACGCTGCCAGCATCAGACCTTCTGGCGTCTCGGTCGGCATATCCTTGGCGCTATGCACGCACAGATCGACTTCACCGGCCAAGAGCGCCTGTTCCAACTCCTTGACAAACAACCCTTTATCACCGACTGCCGACAAAGCCACATCAAGCACCCGGTCGCCGGTGGTTGAAATAATCCGCAATTCCACCGCAAGGTCAGGGAAGGCAGTGCGGAGCGCATTGGCCACCCACTCTGATTGGGTGCGGGCCAGCGCCGAGCCGCGGGTGCCAAGAAGCAAGCGTGCCATACTTCCTCGCAAAGTGCTAAGGTAACGCCACCAACAAGTTCTGTGTGCCGTCGTGTCGTTGTGCAGGAGGGCCGATCGACACGACGACTCCGCGCTTACAGCAACCTCCCGCCATTGCGCAAATCGGATAGCCCGGTTATGCGAGAGATTGCTACGCCTCACGTGGACAGAGCGCCACTCTGTCCCTACGCTTGGCGCGCAATGACAGGGCCAATACCGGACGCTTGATTATGATGTTTCCGTATTTCCCACCATGCTCGCGGTTCGTTCGCCTACGTGTTCGAGGTTAAACAATTCGGCCAGAATAGTTGCATAGCGCTTGCCGTGCCCGTGCGCAGCAGCTTCGCGCAAGCAGCGGGTGGGTGGATGCAGCAGCTTATTGACGATACTGCGCGACAAGCTTTCGATCACAGCTCGTTGCTCAGGCGAGAGATCGTGCAACCGGCGCAGCGCCCGCGCCAGCTCCTCGTTGCGCACTTCTTCGGCGCGCTGGCGCAGCATCGTCAACACCGGCAACGCCTCTTGGGTGCGCAGCCAGTCGAGGAACTCCTGCACCTGCTCTTCGACAATCTTCTGGGCAATCTCGATCACTGCGCTGCGCAGCTCGATCGTATGGCTGACCACCTCGCGCAGATCATCAACCGTAAAGAGGTGGACGCCGGGCACAGTAGCGACGTCGGCGGCAATATCACGCGGCACGGCCAGATCGATCAACAGCATTGCCGGCGGATCGCACTCGCCGCAAGCGCGGGCGTGCAGCTTGTGGTCGAGGGCCTCGATCACGTGGTGGCGATAGATAATTGGCACGGGCGCCGCGGTCGAGCTTATGACAATATCGGCGCGGGCTAGCGCTTCGGGCAAGGCGCTGAAATCAAGCATCTCGGCGCCGTATCGTTCGGCCAGCGCCGCAGCGCGGGCTGAGGTACGGTTGACGATCGTCAATCGGTCAGCGCCGTTGGCGATCAGATTCTGCGCCGCCAATTCGCTTACTTCGCCGCCGCCGATCAGCAACACCTCGCGCCCGCGCAGATCGCCGAGCCGGCGCTTGGCTAACTCAACCCCCGCCTGCGATACACTCGCCGCGCCTTTGCCGATGGTCGTTTCGTGACGCACCCGCTTGCCGGCGACCAAGGCGATCTGAAAGAGACGGTGCAAGACCGAACCGACGCTGCCGATGCGTTGTGCCGACTCATAGGCGGTGCGCACTTGACCCTGAATCTGCGCCTCACCCAGCACCAGCGAGCGCAGGCCGGACGCGGTCGCGCACAGATGGCGCGCAACCGCTTCCCCCTGATAAAAGTAGAGCGTGTGGACGAAGGCTTCGGCAGGCCGCCGGTGAAACGTGGCCAGAAAATCAACCACGTGTTGGGCGGTGGTTCCCGGACTCGCGACCCCGTAGATCTCAACCCGATTGCATGTCGAGAGAATGACGGCCTCGGTAAAGAGTGGCGCAGCGCCGTTGTCGGGATTGGTCAGTTGCATCAACGCTGATGGTAGATCGGTTTGGCTGAAGGCAAGCTGTTCGCGAATCTCGACCGGCGCAGTCGTGTGATCGAGACCGGCAAGGAACAGATTCATACGCCTGATCCTTTGCTCTGCAAGACTTTTACGGTAACAGTGTGACGATCTCCTCCATCCAGCCGGGCGTGTGGCAGCAAACGACCCGGTATGCCCGCGCCGATGCACCATTGCCATGGCGCGGGCCATTCTATTATATCGCTATTTAGTTTCAAAACCTACGTATTTCTCTACTTTTCTACGCATCGCCGATCACGGCCACCAATTGGCCCAGCTCGCGGCGCTGGCTGCGGAAGGCGCTCACATCAATTGTGCGCAGCATGACCAACGCAGTGCAGAGGATAAGCGCCTCAATCAGGAAGACAGTGGCGTAAGAGCCAGTGGGGCCGACAACAAGCGCAGTGATGTCACGGAGCATGCCGGCCAGCAAGTTGCCCATACCGCGTGCCGCCGCATCGGCGACGCCCCACGCGCCGATAAAGAGGCCGACTTGTTGCGGCGTGGTCATATCGAGCATAAGAGCGAGGTTGGTAGCGGTAGCAATGCCGGTGCCGAAGCCGAGCAGTGCAACGGCCGGCACAAACAGGGGTTCGACCTGCAGGATGCCGCTGAGCGCAATCAGGGTCAAGCCGGTAGCGGCAATGGCCCCACCCAACATCGCCCCCCGCTTGTTAGTCAGCCAGCGGCTAAAGAAGATGCCATGCAAGAGGAGTGCCAGCAGCGTCGCGCCGCCCCATGTCGCGGTCAACTGGGTGGTCTCGCGCACGCTGAGGTCAAACGCCTGCGCGCCGTATGGTTCGAGCAACACATCTTGGCCGAGAATGGCCGACAGCATGAACATCAGATAAATAAAGAACCGGCGCGCCAGCGGGTCGCCGATCACCGTGCGCACCGAGTCGGCGGCGCTATGGCGCTCTTCATAGCTGATCGGGGTAGCGTTGCGAGGCTCAAGGCCGATGAGGCCAAGGGCGGCAATCGTCAATGCGACGCCAGCACAGATGGCAAACACTTCAATCAGCCGTTCGGGGGTATAGTGCTCGAGCGCCCGGCCGGCCCCGATCGCGGTGCCGATCACGGCGGTGATCATCATAAACCACATCACCGCAATCGTGCGCGAGCGCAGGTGTGAGGGCGATATATCGCTCGCCAGTGAGAGGTACGAGACGACGGCGGTGTTGAAGCCAATGCCCCACATCCCAAAGATCACCAGCGCCAGCGCTAGCCCCGGCCAGAAATTAGCGTCCATCGCGAAGGCGGCGAATGGCGTCAATGCCGCGCCAACCACGCAGAGCAAAATACCTAGCGCGATGTAGGGCGTGCGGCGGTAGCCCCAGATCGGATGTCGATCCGAGAACTGGCCAATGAAGACCTGTATCGGTGAGAAGAGGTGCGGCAGGATGATCAGCACCGCAACGACGCTGGCCATGATGCCCAGTTCGTGGATCATAATCCGGTTGAGGACGCCAGTGATCGGCACCAGACTGATAGCAACAGCTACATGCAGCATGCCAAGACGTATCATTTTGAACCAGCTCATCCCACACTCCTCTCTTCGGTAATGCCTTCGAGACGATCTTCGAGATCGTGGTAAATCTCTTGCAAACGGTTGAGGGTGGCTTCGTCGGCGGCCCAGAAACCGCGTCCGGCGGCTTCGAGCAGCCGGCGCACAACACCGGCGGCAGCGGCTGGGTTCAGCGCGGCCATGCGCTCGCGCATCGCATCGTCGAGCGCGTAGGTCGCGGCGATCTCGTCGTAGACCCAATCTTCGACCGCGTTGGCAGTGGCGCTCCAGCCGTAGGTGTGGCCGACGCGGGCCTCGATTTCGCGCACGCCGGCGAAGCCGTGGGCCAGCATCGCCTCGTGCCACTTCGGGTTGAGCAGCTTGGCGCGGGTTTCTAGCCGCAGCATGGTCTCGATCGAAGCCACCCGGCTAGCGCCGGGAGTGCTAATTGCGTCGGCGACCAGCACCGGCGGCGCTTGGCCACGAATGCGCTCGACGCTCTTGGCCATGCCGCCAAGGTTCTCGTAGTAGTTGTCAATGTCGGTCAAGCCCACCTCAAAGCTGTCAATGTTCTGGAAGGCAGCTTGGACGTGGCGGAGCGCCCCTTCGAGCAAACCGCGCGCTTCGCGCCACTGGCCGTTAGCGGTGCGGACAAAGCTCTTGCGCGCGAGGAAGGCGTCGCTCAGTTGATCCTCGCTCTCCCATGTGCCGCTCTCGACAAGGAAGTTGACGTTGGCGCCGTAGCTGCCGGGAGCGTTAGCGAAGACGCGGATGGCCGCTTCTTCCAGCGTGACGCCGCTCTCGGCCATTTGCGCCAGTGCGTGAGCGCGGACGAAATTCCATTCCGGCGGTTCATCAGCCGCTGCCGCGAGGTAGGCGGCGCGGTCGATCAAGCGCATCTGGTTACCGAGCAGGTCGCGGAAGATGCCGCTCACTGTCACCACCACGTCAATGCGCGGGCGGCCCAGTTCAGCCAATGGCCGGAGGGCAATATCGGCCACGTTGCCCAATTCGTCGATCACCGGGCGAGCGCCGATCAGCGCCAGCACTTGTGCCACCCCTTCGCAATCGCTCTTGAGGTTGTCGGTGCCCCACAGCACAACTGCCACGCTCTGCGGCCATGCCCCCTGCTCAGCGCGCAGCCGGGCCAACAGCTCGTTCGCCAGCGCCTCGCCGCGTTGCATCGCTGCCGGCGTCGGCACCCGATAGGGATCGAGCGCGAAGAGGTTGCGGCCAGTGGGCAACACCGCCGGGTTGCGCACCGCATCGTTGCTCGGCGAGGGCGGAATGAAACCGCCGCGCAGGCCGTGCAACAGGTTGCGCAGTTCGTAGTTGGCGAGCAGGCCGTTGCGCAACTCGGCCAGTTTGGGCCACAAGGGGCGCAGCGCATTGGCGGGTACGAGATCAGCCAGCTTGGCGGCGGCAGCCCGCGCGCCGGCCTCGGCATCGTGAGCTTCGGCGTAGGCTAGCATCGCTGCGCGGCCACGGGCTTCGATCTCGCGCATCTGGTTTTGGGCGGCCAAATCGCTGCTTAGGCGGGCGCAGAGCTGCTGGTAGTCGATCCCCATCCCGCGCGCAATCAGGGCCGGCAAGCCGCCATCGGGCTGCAAACTGGCGTACAGCAGCAAGAAATCGGCCAATTCGGCGGGGGCGGGCGGTTGGCCGAGCACGTGCAACCCGAGCGGGATCATACGCTGCTCG
Organism: Chloroflexus sp.; assembly: GCF_034435895.1. GTDB lineage: Bacteria > Chloroflexota > Chloroflexia > Chloroflexales > Chloroflexaceae > Chloroflexus. Next base: position 19,092 of record NZ_DAOTWH010000048.1, on the reverse strand, counting down.
ATGCGCAGCAACTCGTGGGCCAAGCCGGCGACATCGGCATGATCATCGCCGCTGGTCTCCATCGGAATGCCCAATTGCGCCGCTCGATCACGCAGATCGGCCACCAGCGCCGGATCGGGATTGCGCTCGTACTGCTCGATCGCGTCGCGTAGTGTGCGTAGGCCTTTGTAGAGACCGGCCTGCTGCACCGGCGGCACAAGGTAGCTGACCAGCGTGGCCGCGCCGCGCCGTTTGGCGATGGCCGCCTCGCTCGGATTGTTGACGCTGTAGACGTAAAAATTGGGCTGCGGCCCGATCAGGCGCAGCGGCCAGCAGCGCGCGCTGAGACCGACCTGCTTGCCCGGCATAAACTCCATCGCGCCGTGGGTGCCGAGGTGAATGACGGCATCGGCGCGGAACTTGTGCGTCAACCACGTATAGAACGCGACGAAGGCATGGTTCGGCGCGGCGTCTTTGGCCAGCAGCAACCGCATCGGGTCGCGCTCGTAGCCAAAGCTGGGCTGCACGCCGATAAAGACATTGCCAAACTGGCGGCCAAGGATGCGGATACCGCGGTTATCGCGCCACAACTCACCCGGCGCCGGCCCCCAGTAAGGTTCGATCTCGGTGTAAGCCGGGAAGAGGCGGCGATACTCGTCGGCGCTGAGCCAATCGGCGATATGGGCATCGGCCCCGTGAGCCGGGCCATCGGCCAGCAACAGGCGGCGCAACTCATCGACGCTGCGCGGTACTTCCACCCGGTAGCCATCGGCGGCCAGCGCCTGCAACAAGTTAAACAGGCTGGCAAACACATCGAGATACGCCGCGGTGCCGACCGTCCCCAACGAGGGCGGGAAGTTGTAGATCACCACTGCCAAGCGTTTCTGCGCGTTCGGCGTGCGGCGCAACGCCACCCGGCGCGCGATCCGGTCAGCGATCTGATCGATCTCGGCTTGGGCCGGCGCAAAGCGCTGGCCATCGGCAGCCGGCCCGCCGAAGATAATCGGCTCAGCAGCGCCTTCCAGTTCAGGAATAGCCACGCTCAACGCCTGCTGCACTGGGACAAGACCGTTATCATCGGCGCGCCAATCATCGATCCGCTGAAAGGCGAGCGGCACCAACCCTAGATAAGGCCGGTCGAACCGGGTCAGCGCCTCTGCGGCTTGCTGGGGCTGGCTCTCGGCGGGGCCGCCGACCAGCGCAAAGCCAGTCGCGTTCACCAGCACATCAACATCAGCCAGTTCCTTCTCAAGCAGCGGGCGCATATCGAGACCGGCGGCGTAGGCGACGCGCGCTTCGAGACCGCGGGCCTCGATGGCGCGGGCCAGCGCATCAATATGCGGCGTATTACCGCTTAGCACCACTGTACGCAAGGTGAGAATGCCCACGCTACCGCCGTTGGGAATCCGCTTGCCGCGCCAGCGCCGGTAATCGTTGAGCGACGCGAACAGTTCGGGCGCATCGGGATGGTAGAGCGCCGTATCGGGATAGCTCAACGGGTCGAGCTGGGGCAGTTTAGGCCGCGGCTGCGGGCCGTAGCGCGCAATCAGCACGCAAAGCAAGCGATAGAGATTTTCCGGCGAAGCGTTGAGCCAATACTGGTGGCTGGTGATATAGGTATAAAGATCGCGCGAAGTGCCGGGGATCACCTTCAGCACTTTGCTCAGATTGCGCAAGATCGCCAACTGGCGGCGGGCCTCGCCAGCCCCACCCTGTGGGCGCAGCTTCTGCACCCAGCGCCGGATCGGCCCCGGCTCGCTATCGTGCTCGCGGCGCAGCGAAAAGCTGCCGATATGGGTGCAACGGATCAGCGCGGGGTTCGAGGTAATGATCAAGGTCGGCTTATCGAGGTGGGCCAGCCGGTCGGCCAACGGGCGCACCAAATCTTCGCTAAACAGGCGCGCGCCGAAAACGAAATCCGCTTTGGCCAGATCGCGATCAAGCTGCGCCCATCCGGCGGCGTCGCGCAAGGTAGCCGCATCGTACACCGCCAGCGTCAGCGCGACCTTATGCTCGCGCCGCAGACGGTCAGCAGCCGCCAGCAGCGCCGGACGATGGTTGCCGTCGATGGTTAGAACCACGAAATGCATTGGCATTCCTCACCACTCGTGCTGGGTGAAACCAGTGTGTTCAGCAAAAGCGAACCCATGGTGGCAGGAATGGCTCCTGCCGCCGGAGCTTGGAAATATTTCGTTCGGGCAAAGGCGCTCTACGATCCCTAATCGGCTGCCATCACCCGCTGCGGCCGGTTAGGGCCGGGGTAATTGGGGAAGCCGGGCAGTCCCTTCCAGCGAATCGCCTCGGTCGTCTTGCGGGTGGGCAAGCGATAAATCGCCAGCAGGCGCAGCGCGATTGCCGCCTTAAGGCGCGCCGATTGCGCCAACGCGATCGGATCGTTGCGTCCCTCTAGTTCGCGCAGCTTGCGGTCATACTCGACCAGCTTATCCATGTAGCCAAAGAAGCGCGGGTCATCAAGATTCATCGTCTCAGGATAGACCTGCGTCGAAATATCGTTGCACAGCCGGATGACCTTCTGGTCGTAGTCGCGCCAATTAAGGCCAAGGGCGGCGTAGAAATTGGCCCGGCGCGCATCGTTGAGATACATCGTCGCGTAGACGGCGAGCAGGAAGAAGCGGATCCAGCGCCGGTTGACCCCCTCAAGCAACTCAGGTTGCGAGCGCATCAGCATCGCGAAGAACTCGCCGTGGCGATACTCATCGTTGCACCACTGCTCGAACCACTTAAAGATCGGGTGGATGCAATACTGCGGGTTCTGCTCAAGGTGGCGGTAGATATGGATATAGCGCGAGTAACCGATCTTCTCTGAGAGATAGACCGAGTAGAAGATAAATTTCGGCTGGAAGTAGGTGTACTTCTTGCGCTTCTGCAAGACGGTCAGATCGAGCGCGACATTCAAGTCGGCCATCGTGCGGTTGAGGAAGCCGGCGTGGCGGCCCTCATCGCGGCTCATATACTTGAAGATCGCCTTCATGGTCGGATCGTGCAGATGCTTGACCATCTCGGCATAGAGCAGACAGCCGCTAAACTCGGCAGTGCATGAGCGCTCGAGAAAATCGATAAACGAATCGCGCTCAGGCATATCGTCAAAGTTCTGCAAAAACTCGTCGGTGCGGCGGAAGTGGGTGCGGTTATAGTCGTAAGCAAACTCGTCGCGGATCCAGTCGAACTCATCGCGCAGGCCATTGCGATCGATTTGCAGGTTATCGATGGCCTTAAAGTCGGTGGTGTAAAAGCGGGGCGAGAGGATGGCCTCTTTGAGGGCATGGCGAGTGGTACGGCTAAACTCGCCGGGCATTTCCATCATCAACGGATTGATCCAGAACATGCTCCGCTCCTTTGCGATCGGTCACTTCTTTATGCCTTGGGCTATAGGCCCAACCCCAACCCTACGGATGTTCGACCAGCTCGTTGATCTCAACGAGGCTGCTCTTCTTGGTCAGAAAGCGGCGTAGCCAACTTGCCTTATACAGCCGGATCGGGCTGCGGTAGCAAATCTCGCCGTTGGTGCGACCATCTTCGGTCGGTGGCAGATGCATAATTTCGAGCGTATCGCCGGGTTGAATCTCCATACCGGGCGGCAGATCGACGTGGAAATGGAAATGCTCGTGCTCGCTCTGCAAGCGCACAAACCCCTCCCCCTCGAGCAACACCTCGCGGTTATACCACTTGTGCAGCGCAAATGCGGCTGCGCCAAGGGCCGCCAATGCCAGCAATCGTCGCATGTCTCGCTCCTGTAGTCGCGTTTCTGAACTACATCCTTATCAAACTAGGCCCGATTGGCCTCGATCAACGTGACGTGATAGAACCGGCTGCGGATCGGCTGGACGCGGCGTACGCGCAATCCGGCGCGGGCCAGCATGCTAACGACCTCTTGGTCGCGGATCATCTGAATCTCAGTGCGGCGTTGGCTATGCGGGAACCAGCCGCCGATCCGGTGCAGGGCAGCGAGCAATGAGCTGTACGGCGCATAAGTCAGCAGCAAGGTCTGCTCGGTAAGGTTAGCCAGATGGGTGCAGAGTTGGCCAAAGGCCGGTTGCGGGTAATGGATCAAGACATCGAAGCAGGCTACGACCTGCGCCGGTTCGCGCAGCGACTCGATATCGGCTTCGATGCACTCAATCCGATCTGATAAGCCGGCTTCAGCGGCGGCCTGCTGGGTAGCGGCGACCATCTGCGGCGCAATGTCAGCTGCGCGCACCCGGTAGCCACGGCGGGCTAACATGAGACTGAACAAACCAACACCGCAACCGACATCAAGCGCTGTCGTCGGGGGTGGTTGATCGGCTAGCCACGCATCGGCGACCGCCAGCATGCGGTTATGGCCTTCGCGAATACTCTGCCGGACGAGGGACAGTGGGGCGTTGCCATAGATGGCTGACCAGCGTTCAAAGCCCAAACCGTTGAAGTAGTCGCGCAGTTGAGCTTTGTGCTGTGAGATCTCTAGCACGTCGTTCTCCTCTAGCTCGCAGGTAGTCCAAACTTGGAACTACGTTCACAAAGAATGACCACGTGCCGAATGAAGAATGGTGACCGTAATATTAGACGAGAATTGTAGTGCGGAATCAAAACTACGAACATTCAAGCAAATTGTAGCATGAGAGTCAACAACATGGAATATAGACAATCTTTGTGCAAAATCTTTGCGTTTAGTTAAAAATGGTGAATGAGGCATTAGAATGCGGTGTTATTCGGTAGACAATACACTGTCGCGAGATATAGCAGAGGCAATTTTTTTACATGAGTTGTGAAATCACCACCCTGTTGCCGCGCAAGGCTGTGCGCAGCATGATTCTGCCTATCAATTCTAGTGTGTACAATTCGCAGCCCGGACAGTGTTGTTTTGCCAACCTTATCGGTGCGCCATGTGATATAATGGGGCAATGCTATGTCAATGACGTGCCACGGAGGATTACTTCCACTATGCAAGGCTATGTTCTGCCTGTCACCGATGCGCCAGACGATCGGATCGATCTGCGCAGTGATACGGTGACGCTGCCCAGCCCGGCGATGCGGGCAGCGATGGCGCAGGCTGCGCTGGGTGATGATGTGTACGGCGAGGATCCAACGGTCAATGCGCTTGAGCGGCTGGCCGCCGAGCGGGTTGGCAAAGAGGCGGCGGTGCTGGTGGCGAGTGGCACGATGGGCAATCTGGCGGCGCTGTTAGCCTATTGCCAGCGTGGCCAGCGGGTGATCCTCGGCAACGAGAGCCATATCTACCATTATGAAGCCGGCGGCGCTAGCGCTTTGGGCGGGTTGGTGTACCATCCGCTCCCGACCGCTGGTGATGGCACGATCGATTTGGCAGCCTTGGCAGAGGCGGCAATCACGATTAACGACAACCACTTTGCCTCACCCGGCGTCATTTGTTTAGAAAACACCAATAATCGCCGTGGCGGCGTCGTGTTGGCGCCAGAGTATCTCGCGCAGGTGCATGCGCTGGCGCGCGCGCATGGCCTGCCGGTGCATCTCGATGGTGCACGCATCTTTAACGCAGCGGTGGCGTTAGGGGTGTCGGTCACCGATCTCACTGCTCATGTCGATACAGTGATGTTCTGCCTCTCGAAGGGGTTAGCCGCGCCGGTTGGCTCGTTGGTGGCCGGGCCAGCCGAGGTGATTGCCCGCGTGCGCCGCGTGCGCAAGATGCTCGGCGGCGGGATGCGGCAGGCGGGTGTGATTGCTGCGGCGGGCATCGTGGCCCTCACCGAGATGGTTGATCGGTTAGCGGAAGATCATGCCAATGCGCGGTTGCTTGCCGCTGGTCTAGCCGAGCTGCCGGGAGTACAGATTGACCTCAGCAAAGTGCAAACCAACATTGTGCGCTTCACCTTTTCCCATCCGCGCCTGAGCGTAGATGCATTTTTGGCGGCGTTGCGCGTGCGGGGCATCTTGATGGGAAGCATGAGCCATACGAGCATCCGCGCTGTCACTCACTATGGTATTGAACGGGCGCACATTGAGCGCGTGATCAATGTTGCGGCTGAGATCTTGGCCTAATCTTGCTGCCGGTGGGTGGGTATGAAGGTTGATCTGTCCGGTACATCTGAACTGTCCATCCTTGTGTCGACCAACGGCCAGATGCTCGCTGGAAGTGAGGCGATACTGCCGCTCCTTTCGTATGTAGAGCCGTTGTTGCCTGATCTCGTTCAGGCTGCCGATGGCGCGGATGTTTTCCTAAACGGGGTGTAATATGCGCTGCAACGCCAGTGTTTATGGCAAGCGCCGGGGCGCCGGCGGGTCTGCTGATCACATTCCGCCAGCCAGCCCCAGCGCCGCTGCTTGATCACCGGCTTGGTGAAATGGCGCTCACCCTGTCCAGCAAACTTGAGATGAACCATGTGCCGGAACATGTAGTGCGTTTTGCGATGGATCTGCTCGATGCTGATGCTGGCGCGCTGCCGGTGTACGATCCGGATCACGATCGGTTGTTGCCCGGCCATCTCGTGAATCTGCCGGTTGATCTGATGACACCCGTCAAAGGGCCGCGGCGCGGGTTGATGTGGCAGATGATCGAGCAGGGGAAGTCGATCTTGATTCCAGACTACGCTACCCATCCAATGGCCTTGCCGGAATTAGCGCGGATTGGAGTTTCGTCGCTGCTGGCGACACCGATTATGCATGGCAAGACGCCGTTGGGTATCTTGGCGGTGTATCGCTTCCATGACGAGCCTTTTCAAGAGCGCGATCGCGATCTCTTGCAAGCCATTGCCCACCAGACCGCGATTGCCTTGCAAAGCGCCCGCCTATATCAGCGCGCCATTCGCAATGCCGATGAACGCTATACCCTCGACCAAGCCAGTGTCGAGATTGCCGCCACGCTTGATCTCGAACAACTCTATCAGGCGATCCATCGCGCTGTCGACCGGTTGATCCTCCACGCCGGTTTTGCGATTGCGCTGTTGAATGACCAGCAGATGGTCGAGTATGTCTATCTGGTGACGCCGGCTGGCCGCCAACCGGAGTTGCGACTGCCGCTGACACACGGCATTGCTGGTTACGTGCTCCGTTTTGGCGTCTCGCTGCGGCTGTCAGGAGCGCATGCGCTGCCTGCACCGGCCATGCAACCGGCGCTTGAGATTGAAGGCGATCTGGCTCATCGATCACTCTTGGCAACGCCGCTTGTGGTTGGTGATCGAATTATTGGCGCATTGCTGGCGGGGCACGATCACCTTGATGCCTCCACCATGTCTGATTTGAGCGCACTTGAGATGTTGGCGGCGACGGTCGTAGTGGCATTACATAATGCGCTGCGCTTTACCCACGTTCAGTCGTTGGCGATGACCGATACGCACACTGAGTTGGTGAACCGGCGCCATTTTCTGCACCATCTCCAACACGAAATCGATCGTTCGCGCCGGTATCATACCCCGGTCAGTATCGCGATGATTGATATTGATCATTTTAAGCAGGTGAATGATAGCTACGGCCATCTGGCCGGTGATCATATTTTGCGCGAATTAGCGCAGCGGTGCCGCCAGCATCTGCGCGACGTCGATATACTGGCGCGTTATGGCGGTGAAGAGTTTGGTTTGATCTTGCCGGAAACACCGTATCAGGCAGCGTTGTTAGCGGCTGAACGCTTGCGCCAGACGGTGATGGCGATGCCGTTTCTGGTTGATGGGCAGCAGCTTACGCTCACGCTCAGCATCGGTGTTGCGACGTTTCAACCTGTTTCGCATCCTGATCCATCTTCCCTCATTGCCGATGCCGATCGGGCGCTCTATCTCGCTAAACGGCGAGGGCGCAACCGTGTCTGCGGCGCACAGGAGCTTTCCACTTATGCCGAACCCTGATTTTACCTATGTGCAACGAATTCTAACTAGCCGGGTCTATGATGTAGTGCAAGAAACGCCGCTGCAACCGGCGCCCCTGCTTGGCGCGCGGCTTGGCGCGCAGATCTTCTTTAAGCGCGAGGATCTGTTGCCGATCTTTTCGTTTAAGCTGCGCGGGGCCTATAACCGCATGGCCCATCTGAGCCCGGCAGAAAAGGCGCGCGGTGTGATTACCGCCTCTGCCGGTAATCATGCCCAAGGAGTAGCCTATTCCGGCCAGCAGTTGGGCATCCGTACCCTGATCGTGATGCCGGTGACGACGCCGGAGATTAAGGTCGCCGCGTGCCGCCGCCGCAATGCTGAGGTGGTGCTCTTCGGCGATAGTTATAGTGATGCCGAGGCCCATGCCTATCGTTTGCAAAAGGAGTTGGGCCTGACCTTTATCCATCCCTACGACGATCCGCTGGTGATCGCCGGGCAGGGGACGATTGGGCTTGAGATTTCGCAGCAGATGCGGGCCGAACGCTATCGGGTCTTTGTGCCGGTGGGAGGCGGTGGTTTGATTGCCGGGATCGCGATCTTTCTCAAGAGCATTAATCCCAATATCGAAATTATTGCCGTTGAGCCGGACGATTCCGATGCGATGTACCAGAGCGTGCGGGCCGGCTATCGGGTGACGCTCGATCAGGTTGGCATCTTTGTTGATGGCGTGGCGGTGCGGCGCGTCGGCGAGCATACCTTTGCGATTGTGCAGCGCTACGTTGATGATTTTGTCCGGGTGACAACCGATGAGGTTTGCGCGGCGATCAAGGATGTATTTGAAGATACCCGCGCAATTATGGAGCCGGCGGGGGCATTGGCGGTGGCCGGTCTCAAGCGGTATATCGCTGAGCGCGGGGCCGATTTGCCGGCGGTAGCGTTGACCTGCGGCGCGAATATGAATTTTGACCGCCTGCGCCACGTCGCCGAGCGGGCCGAAATTGGCGAGCGGCGCGAGGCGCTATTCGCGGTGACCATCCCCGAACGGCCCGGTTCGTTTAAGCAGTTTTGCCGGATTATCGGGCCGCATAACATTACCGAGTTCAATTATCGTTATGCGCCGCGCCCCGATGCGAACGTTTTTGTCGGGGTGCAGTTGACCGATGCTCGCCAGCGCCACGAGCTGGCCGACCGGCTCCGCAACGCCGGTTATACGGTGCTCGATCTGACCAACGATGAATTGGCGATCATCCATCTGCGCCACATGGTCGGCGGGCGTGCGCCGGAAGCGACCGACGAGCGGCTCTTTACCTTCGAGTTTCCCGAACGACCGGGTGCATTGCTCCAGTTCCTCGAATCGCTCGATGCGTCGTGGAATATTAGCCTGTTTCACTACCGTAATCACGGCAGCGCCCATGGCCGGGTGCTGGCCGGGATTCAGGTGCCTGATGCCGACCTTGACCGGTTTTACGCTTCGCTCAGCCGGCTGGGGTATCCGTACCACGAGCAGAGTGATAATCCGGCGTACCATCTGTTTTTGAAGTGAGACCAGCTAGCGCAACAGGGCCATTGCTAGGCATTTGCGATTCTGTGTTATAATCAACACACTATTGTACATACGTAATTCCATACTCATCGCGGTGTCCCGCTAGCCCGGATGCTAGGGCGTAAAGGTGGAATCTGGTGCAAGTCCAGAGCTGTGCCGCAACTGTAACCGGCCAATTGGCCGGAAGCCAGGATGCCTACCGTGATGTTGAAGTTCGTTCAGCCCTTCTCGCGCCAAGAAGGATGAGCGAAGCGTGCGTATCCGATCGCGCTATCGTTTCATACCCCCGGCCAGCGAGTATGGCCGGGGGTATTGTTTTTGGCTGTTAACGCAAAGGCGAATCGATGGAAGATGCAACCACAACCGGGCCGGGTTCCTCACCCGAAGCAGAAGCGCGCCGCAAGGCGGTGCGGGCCAGCCACCAACCCAAAGGCTTGGTGATTGTCAATACCGGCAATGGCAAGGGCAAAACCACCGCTGCGCTCGGTGTGTTGTTGCGGGCATGGGGCCGCAACATGCGCGTGGGTGGCGTGCAGTTCATCAAGCACGAGCAGGCCAAATTCGGCGAGTTGCGCGCGCTGGAGCGGATAGGGATTACGTTGACGCCGCTCGGCGATGGCTTTACGTGGACGAGCCGCAATCTCGATGAGACGCAGGCGCGGGCGCTGCACGGCTGGGAGCTGGCTAAGCAGCAGATTGCCAGCGGCGATTTCGATGTCTTTTTGCTTGATGAGTTTACGTATGTGATGCACTATGGCTGGGCGCCGGCGACTGAGGTGGTGGAGTGGCTGAAAGCCAATAAGCCGCCGATGCTGCATCTGATTATCACTGGCCGCTATGCGCCGCCGGAGTTGATCGAGTATGCCGATTTGGTGACGGAGATGCACGAGGTGAAGCATCCGTTCCGCGATCAGGGCATTCGCGCCCAGCCGGGGATTGAGTATTGAGAGAGCGCGGGTTGGTCGCGGAGGATGCGAAGGCTTTTTTACCACAGAGGGCGCAGAGGATGAGCGTGTTGGGGTGGCAAGCTCGGTTTCGAGCGTGATAGTAAGACAACCCTCTGCGTCCTCCGCGTCCTCTGCGGTAAACCAAACACGAGCAGCGAGGAACCATGGCCGAATCGCTCAAACGCAACATGGTGCAGCGCCTCGACGGGCGGATGGTTAATGCCGGCGCGCGGCGCGGGATGCTGATCGTCTGCGCGACTGGCTGCTGCTGCGGCCACACCGAGCGCGGCTTTGCGCCGGTGCCGGCCGATCTCTACCATCGCGAATGGGAGCGGCGGCGGCTGCGTAATCGGGTGCATCTGAGCCAAGGCGGCTGCTTGGGGCCGTGCCCGCTAGCGAATGTGGCCCTCTTGCTGATGGACGGCAGGCCCTACTGGTTCCATTCGCTGAACGATCCGGCGCTCATCCCGATCTTGTACGATTTTATCGAAGAGTTGTTGGAGGCTGATCAGCCGTTGCCGCCGCCGCCGGCATTGGCGCCGCACCTGTTCAACGGCTTTAGCTGGGATAAGGCGAGCGCGCCGGCAGCCAGCGCCGAGCGGCTTCCGGCAGTGGCTGGCGATGGCATCCTCGTGCTGAGCCAAGCCGACACCGACCTGCTTGCGCTCGATCAGGCGCTCGACCTGTTGCCCGACAGCTTTGCGCCGGTGCGGATGGTACACGTGGGCCGGTTGGCCGACCCGGCGGCGATTGATCGCTTGCTCGAACAGCACTTGCCCGCGGCGGCAATTGTAGTGGCTCGGCTGCACAGTCCGGCGGCGTTCGCATACGGTCTCGAACGGCTGCAACAGTGGGCGGCGGCAACTGGCGGCTTTCTGCTCTGTCTGCCGGCAGTCGAGCAGGTTGATCCCGATTTGATGGCCCGTTCGACGGTGGGTGTGCCGTTGGCGATGCTGGTCAGTGCCTATTTTCACGCTGGCGGTGCCGCCAATCTCGCCAACGGCTTGCAGTGTCTGAGCGATCACCTGCTGGCGAGCGGATGGGGCTACGATCCGCCGGTCGAATTGCCGCTCCATGGCATCTATACCCCACCCCAACCGCGCCGGCGCGGCAAGGCGGCCCAACCGGCGCCGGTGGCGGCTGATGCGCCGGTGGCCGGCCTGCTCTTCTACCGCGCCCATCTGCTCAGCGGCAATACTACCTTTGTCGATGCGCTGATCGCCGGCTTGCAAGCGCGCAGCTTGCGCGTGCGCGCAGTCTACACCCATTCGCTCAAAGAAGTGAATGCGGCGGGGATGCCGGTAGCGCTCGAGCTGCTGCGCCAAGCCGGGCCGGTCGATGTGATCGTCTCGACCCTCAGCTTTGCGCTTGGCGATAGCGATCCGCACCCCTTTGCCCAACTGGATGTGCCGGTAGTGCAGGCGCTGGTCAGCAGCACCAGCCACGAGGCGTGGCAGCGCGATGGTCGCGGGTTGGGTCCGCTCGATACGGCCATGAATGTGGCTTTGCCCGAACTGGATGGCCGGATCATCGGTGTGCCGGTTGCATTTAAGACCCAAGCGGGCGAAGCGGCGGCGCGTTCGGCGCCTGATCCAGAGCGGATCGAGCGGCTGGCCGGCATGGTCTGGCGTTTGGCGCAGTTGCGGCGCCTCCCGAATGCGCAGAAGCGGATTGCGGTTATCTTGACCAATAGCAACGCCAAAGCGCAGCGGATCGGCAATGCGGTTGGCCTTGATGCGCCGGCGTCGCTGATGCGACTGTTTGCTGCCTTGCGCGCCGCTGGTTATGAGGTTGGCGAGCTGCCGGCAAGCGGCGACCGACTGATCGCCGATCTGATTGGGCGCTGCTCGTATGATGAGACGTGGCTGACCACTGAGCAGTTGGCCCAAGCGTACCGGATTCCGGTGGCTACCTACCAACGCTGGTTTGCCGAGCTGCCAGCGGAGACGCAAGCGGCCATGACCCGCCAATGGGGGCCGCCGCCGGGCAAGGCGTATGTGCATAGCGGCGCGCTGGCGCTGGCCGGTCTCGAATTTGGCAATGTCTTTGTGGCGCTGCAACCGCCGCGTGGTTACGATATGGATCCCGATGCCATCTACCACCGGCCCGACTTGCCGCCGCCGCACAACTACTACGCGCTCTACCGCTGGTTGCGCGATGAATGGCGCGCCGATGCGATCATCCATCTCGGCAAGCACGGTACGCTCGAATGGCTGCCCGGCAAAGGCGTCGGGCTTAGCGCGACCTGTTTTCCTGATCCGTTCCTCGCTGATCTGCCGTTGATCTATCCCTTTATCATCAACGATCCCGGCGAAGGCACGCAGGCCAAGCGGCGCGCCCACGCGATGATTATCGATCACCTCACCCCGCCGATGACCAACGCCGGCGCGTACGGCGATCTGGCCGAATTGGCCCAACTGGTCGATGAATACTACCGCATGGAACGGCTCGATCCCAGCAAGCTGCCGCTTTTGCAGCGCCAGATTTGGGAGGTGCTGCAACGCAGCCAGTTGGCCGACGATCTGCGCTACATCTTGCAAGCCGATCACGGCGATCACCGGCATGAGTGGGATGGCAGCGTGCTCGAAGATGGCACGCCGGCGGTGCTGGCCGAATTGGAGGGGCGCGAAGTCGCGCACCTGCTCGAAGACATCGAAGGCTACTTGTGCGAGTTGACCGGCGCGCAGATCCGGGACGGCCTGCATATCCTTGGTACGGTACCCGCCGGCGCGCAGTTGGTTGATCTGGTCTATCACCTGCTGCGCTTGCCCAACCTGCACGCACCAAGCCTGCCGGCCACCGTCGCGGCGGCGTTGGGGGAAGATTGGCGCGCCTTGCAGGAGCAGCCGGGCCGGCGGCGGGCCAATGACGAGCAGTGGCTCACCAACGCCGATAGTATTGCGGCTATTGAAAACCTTTGCCGGCAAATATTGAGCCAGCTCAATGATGCTGGTTGGGAGGCAGCAGCCATTGACGGCGTACTGGCAGATAGTTTGCCGGCAAACAGTGATCACGGGCCGGTCGCGGCGGCCTTGCGCTACGCCTGTGAATGGATCGTACCGCGCTTGCACCAGAGCGCAACTGACGAAATCGAGCATCTGCTGGCGGCGCTGGCGGGCCGGTTTGTGCCGCCGGGGCCGAGCGGCGCGCCGACGCGCGGCATGGCTCACGTCTTGCCGACTGGACGCAACTTCTACAGCCTTGATCCGCGCAGCGTGCCGAGCCTCGCCGCGTGGGAGACCGGCCAAGGATTGGCCCGTGACCTGATCCAGCGCTACCAGCGTGAGTATGGCGCCATCCCGGAAAGTGTCGGCATCAGCATCTGGGGCACCAGCCTCATCCGCACCGCCGGCGATGATGTGGCGCAAGTCTTGGCGCTGCTCGGCGTGCGCCCGCGCTGGCAACGCGAAAACCGGCGCGTCACCGGGTTTGAAATCATCCCTCTCGCTGAGTTGGGCCGTCCGCGGATCGATGTCGTCTGCCGGATTAGCGGCTTCTTCCGCGACGCCTTTCCCCATCTGATCGAGTTGATCGATCAGGCGGTGCAAGCGGTGATTGCGCTCGACGAACCGCCGGAGCTGAACTTCCCGCGCAAGCATGCCTTGCAGACCGAGCAGGCACTGGTAGCGGGAGGCGCTGCCGCCGAGGAGGCCCAGCGCGAAGCGCGCTACCGCATCTTTGGCAGTCCGCCGGGCAGTTACGGGGCCGGGATGCTGCAACTGATCGACGGCCAAAACTGGAGCAACGACGCTGATCTGGCGCGGGTGTACCTGAAGTGGGGCGGCTACGCCTACACCGCAACCGAGCAAGGCGTGCCGGCGGAGACTGCCTTAGCCGCTGCGCTCAGCACGGTGCAGGTCGCTACCAAAAATCAAGACACTCGCGAACACGATATCTTCGATAGCGACGACTATTTCCAATTCCACGGCGGCATGATCGCGGCCATCCGGGCATTAAGTGGGCGCAACCCGGCCCGTTACTTCGGCGACAGTAGCGACCCGGCCCGGCCCCGCACTCGCGACCTGCGTGAAGAGGTGCGGCGCGTCTTCCGGGCACGGGTGGTTAATCCGAAGTGGATCGCCAGTATGCGCCGGCACGGCTACAAAGGCGGCCTCGAACTGGCGGCGACAGTTGATTATCTCTTCGGCTACGACGCCACGGCGCAGGTGCTAGCCGATTGGATGTACGAACAAGTCACTGAACGGTATGTGCGTGATCCAGAGGTGCAGCAATGGCTGCAAGAGGTGAATCCGTGGGCGTTGCAAGCCATCGCCGAGCGGCTAAACGAGGCGATCGGGCGCGGGATGTGGCGCAACCCGTCCGCTGCAGCGCAAGCTGCGATCGATGCCATTCTCGCGATCGGTGAAGAACAACGTGAACGATGATCATCGGCCAGCCGCACGGCGGTGCGGGGGCGTATGCTGTGTAGGGCCGCACGCCGTGCGGCCCTACAAGAGGCACCTGTATCTGCTTGTAAGGAGGTTTTATGTCACTGCTTACGCAAACCATCAACCAAATCGGCCCGTTGGATGAGCAGGCGGCAACGGCAGCTCGCCGCCGGCAAGACATGCTCACCAAGCCAGCCGGCTCGCTAGGCCGGTTAGAGGAACTCTCGATCCGGATTGCCGGCATCACCAGACGCGAACGGCCCCGTCTCACCAAACCAGCGGTGATCGTGATGGCCGCCGATCACGGGGTGGCCCGCCAAGGCGTCAGCGCCTTCCCCGCCGAGGTCACACCGCAGATGGTGCTGAACTTCTTGCGCGGCGGAGCGGCCATCAACGTGTTGGCCCGCCATGTGGGGGCACAGGTGATTGTGGTGGACATTGGCGTCGCGGCTGATTTGCCGTCCCATTCCGAATTGGTCAGCCGCAAATTGGCCTACGGCACCGCCGACTTCAGCCAAGAGCCGGCAATGAGCCTTGAGCTGGCCCGGCAGGCGCTTGAAGTGGGCATTACCTGCGCCAACGAGGCGATCGATTGCGGGGTTGACCTGCTTGCTACCGGCGAGATGGGCATTGCCAACACGACCGCAGCGAGTGCGATTGTGGCGGCGATCACTGGGCGACCGGCGGCGGAAGTGACCGGACGCGGCACCGGCATTGATGATGCGAGCTTGGCGCGCAAGATTGCCGTGATCGAGCAGGCGCTGGCGCTGCACCGGCCTAACCCGCGCGATGGTCTCGATGTGCTGGCGAAAGTGGGTGGGTTGGAGATCGGCGGTTTGGCGGGCGTGATCCTTGGCGCGGCAGCGCGGCGGGTGCCAGTGGTGATCGACGGCTTCATCTCTGGTGCGGCAGCTCTGATTGCAGCCACGCTCGCCCCTGCCGCCACCACCTACATGATCGCCGGCCACCGCTCGGTCGAACGCGGTCACGTCGCGGTGTACAGCCAGCTTGATCTGCAACCGCTGCTCGATCTAGATATGCGCCTCGGCGAAGGCACTGGCGCGGTGCTGGCGATGTCGATCTGCCAAGCAGCCTGCAAGGTGCTCGACGAGATGGCTACCTTCGCCGAAGCGGGGGTGTCGGAGAAGAAGGGGTAGTAGGGAGTGGGGCAGCGGGAGCAGGGAGCGGGATGTTACTGCTTGATCGTTCGATTGTGGCATGCACACCCCTGCTCCCACCTGCAGGAGTTGCGGGGCGGATAGAACATAGGGGCGAGCAAAACCGTTGATCGCTGGGCAATGCCTCAAAGCGTAGTTCTGCTCCCACGCCAGCGGGAGCAGGGCTGGGGGTGAGGGCAAAACGGTGCATTGCAACGCTATCAACGACATCGACACTCATGGCTGTTGTCCGTCCTTGAACCTGCGGGCGCAGGAGTCACAAAGGAGGGTTCACAGAATGAAACGCCGCTGGCTGATCGTTGCGCTTGGCGCTGCCGTGCTGATCACGTTCGAGGCCCGGCCAGCGTATGCCATGCACATCATGGAAGGCTTCTTGCCGCCGCTGTGGGCATTGGTTTGGTTTGCGGTCATGATCCCGTTTTGGGTGATCGGGTTTCGCCAGCTTCAGCGCATTGTGCGCGAGAAGCCAGAGGTGCGGTTGCTGCTCGGTTTCGCTGCCGCCTTTACCTTTGTGCTGAGCGCGTTGAAACTGCCGAGCGTCACCGGATCGAGCAGCCACCCGACCGGCACCGGTTTGGGGGTGCTCCTGTTTGGGCCGTGGGTGATGAGTGTGCTCGGTTCGATTGTCTTGCTGTTTCAGGCCTTGCTGATTGCCCACGGCGGCTTGACCACGCTCGGCGCGAATGCGTTTAGCATGGCGGTGGTCGGGCCGTTTGTGGCGTGGCTGATCTGGCGCGGGTTGGCCGGACGGGCGCCGTTCTGGTTGGTGATCTTTTTGGCGGCGGCGCTGGCCGATCTCTCAACCTACATCGTCACATCGCTGCAATTGGCGCTGGCTTTTCCCGATCCGGCGGGCGGCATCCTCGCTGCCTTCGCCAAGTTTGGCGCGATCTTTGCCGTGACCCAGATCCCGTTGGCGATCAGCGAAGGGATTCTGACCGTGTTGATTATGAATGCGTTGCAAACCAACGCTGCCGCCGAGTTGCAGGCGCTAGAAATCAAAGGGGTGCGGGCATGAATGCCAAACCGTTGCCTTGGCCGGTGGTCGTGGCGCTGTTGCTGGTGGTGATTGGCTTGACCATCGCGCCGATCTTGCTGATCCGCGACACCGAGTTTGGCGGGGCCGATGCCGCCGCTGAAGCCGCCATCGTTGAAATTGCGCCTGACTACGAGCCGTGGTTTGCACCGTTGTTCGAGCCGCCGGGCAGCGAGACCGAAAGCCTGTTGTTTGCGTTGCAAGCCGGTTTAGGGTCGGGAGTGATCGGCTACTTCTTCGGCTGGCAGCACGGTCGCCGGCAGCGGCGTGATCGGTGAGGCATGCTGCGAATCATTGACCAGTATGCTTTCGCCAACCGGTTGCGCACTGTCGATCCGCTACAAAAGGCTGCGCTGGCCGGCATGACACTCCTGCTCTGTCTGGCGCTCGATCGCCCGCTGGTGGGGTGGTTGGCGTTGGGATGGATGATGGTCGTGACAGTGTGGTATGCGCGAGTGCCGCTGCGGGTGGCCGGCGCGGTGATTGGGGCTGAGAGTGCGTTTCTCGCGCTATCGGTGATCGGGATCGCGATCAGTGTGGGGAATGAACCGCCGGCTGCGGCGTTGTGGGCGATTCCGTTTGGGCCGCTCTGGCTGAGCGCGACCGGCGCATCGCTGCAAACGGCGCTGCACGTGCTCAGCCGCGCGCTCGGTTCGGCAGCGGCGCTCAATTTTCTGATCCTGACCACGCCACTGATCGATCTGATCGAATTGTTGCACCGGTTGCGCGCGCCGGCATTGTTGATCGAATTGATGGCGCTCAGTTACCGCGCGCTCTTTGTCTTGCTCGATACGCTCGACCAGATGGTGACAGCGCAGACGGCGCGGTTGGGGTATGCTTCGTGGCGGGCAACGTTACGCAGCTCGGCGCTGCTGGGCAGCCGGTTGTTTATCGTTGCCTACCAGCGCAGCCAAGCGTTGGAAGTAGCGTTGACGGCGCGCGGGTTTGCCGGCGAGCTGCGGGTGTTGCCGCTCAGCTATACCGTTGATCGACAACTTTGGCTGATCGGCGGGTTGATCGGGGCGAGTCTGGTAGCGGCGAGGTGGTGGCTATGACCGCATTGCTGGCGCTGGAAGCGGTTTCGTACCAGTTTCCGGGCAACCCAAACCCAGCCTTGCAGGCGGCGTCGTTGCCGATCGCTGCCGGCCAGCGCATCGTCGTGCTGGGTCGCAATGGCGCCGGTAAGAGCACGCTGCTCCTCGTGGCGAGCGGTATCGTTCGCCCGCAGCAGGGCCGGGTCTGGCTGCATGGCGCGCCGGTTGACTATTCGCGGTCTGGTCTGCGCCGGTTGCGCCAGCATGTCGGGTTGGTGATGCAGTCGCCAGACGATCAACTGTTTAGCGCCAGTGTCTGGCAAGACATTAGCTTTGGCCCGCTCAATCTTGGTCTGAATGCCGAGGAAGCGCGGCAGGCGGTGCAGGAAGCGGCGGCGCTGTGTGACGTAACCGATCTGCTCGACCGGCCCACCCATGCGTTGAGCGGTGGGCAGAAGGCACGGGTGGCGCTGGCCGGTGTTTTGGCCATGCGCCCGCAATGCCTGCTGGTCGATGAGGCGACGGCGGGTCTCGATCTGTGGGCACGGCAACAGGTGGTGCGGGTGTTTGACCGGCTGGTGGCGGAAGGGGGAACAATCGTGCTGGCCACCCACGATCTGGCGTTGGCTCGCCGCTGGGCCGATCTGGTGGTGGTGTTGCACGAGGGCCGGATCGTCGCGGTCGCGCCGCCAGCAGAGGTGTGGGCCGATCCGGCGTTGCGCGCACTGATTGCACCGCCGGAAGTGTGGGAAGGGCTGTAGCGCCGGATGGCTGTCCGGTTGCGCCAAGGGCGCAGAGGGTTTGTTGTGGTGGGTCGCCGGGGCAGGGATCGGGGAGGATAGCCCCCACCCTTGGCCCCTCCCCCGCTGGGGGAGGGGGGATTGTTCCCCACCCCCGGCCCCTCCCCCAGCGGAGGAGGGGGATGGTTAACGCAAAGGCGCGGAGGCATATATGTCATTGCGAGGGCGCGGAGCGCCCGAAGCAATCTCCCCTCGTAGGGCAGAATGAATAGAATGGATCATTCACGGTAAGAGCATCTATGCCACCTGTACCTCACCTCATCCAACAGCGCGCCGCAGCGGCGTTAGCAGCCTTAGCCATAGACGCCGTCCTCGGCGATCCGCCCAACTACCTGCATCCGGTCGGGGTGATGGGGCGCTGGTTGCGCTGGGGTGAACGGCTGGCGCCGTCCTCGCCGGGGGCGCGGTTGGCGTG
>NZ_DAOTWH010000047.1:0-2699 GCF_034435895.1 Chloroflexus sp. | reverse complement strand
CCACACCGGATCGACGTGGAACGGGATGCGCTCGTTTGCCACTCTGCAAGCCGGGGTGAAGGCGCTGTTGGTGAATGCGGCGGTGGTGGGTGCGCAGCGGCGCGACGGGCTGTAACGCCAAGCCGCAGAGGACGCAAAGGGGGTAACGCAAAGACGCTAAGAACGCAGAGGACGCAAAGGAGTGATGATTGTAGCCCCCCACCCCGGCCCTCCCCCGCTGGGGGAGGGAGTGCGTCCCTTACCCCCTAGCCCCCGCTCCCACCCGACGGCGGGAGCGGGGGAGCTGCTGCGTGGCTGCTAAAGGCATACGCGCTGCCGGAAGGCACGATCGCCCCTCCGCAACGCAGAAGAGGGGGAGGGGGTGAGGGTGAACCATCACGCGCTTGCCGGTTGTCATTGCGAGGGAGTGGCGGCACCCAGCGTAGATGGGTGCCGCCCGACCGAAGCAATCTCCCACGATAGCGGAACCAACCGGCTCAGGCATGGCTGGAACCCGGCCCTGAAGGGCCGGACTCCCATTATGAAGCCCGCTGCGCGGGCTGAATAGCCGCGAAAAGATACATAAGGCACAAACACCATACGATTGTTGGCATCGTTTGGGTATCTTTGTGGTTATACTGCTCGGTGCCCTTACCCCCCGGCCCCCGCTCTCACCTAACGGCGGGAGCTGAGGGGCGTTTTTTTATCACCAAGGACGCAGAGGATGATTGCCATCCCAACCACCCTTGCATCCTCTGCGTTCTTTGCGCCTTTGCGTTTGACCGCTCTGCGTCTTTGCTTGCTTTGCGCCTTTTGCGGCTCTTGGTGGCTATTCCTCTCTCCGTGCCCACAGCGGTATCTACTTGCTCCCTTCCCCGCACAAGCCAGCCAGCGCTTGCGCGACCGTCAGCCAGCCGCGACCGGGGAAGAGTTTGGCGACTTGCGACGAGAAGATCAGGCTGTTGCCGAGCAATTCGGTCGCCGGGCCTTCAACGACAACTTCGCCTTCACCCAGCAACACGACCCGATCGGCGCACGCGGCGGCTAGCTCGACATCGTGGGTTGCCATCACCACCGTGCGGCCTTCGTCACACAAACGGCGCAACATAGTGATTAAGCTGGCTTTGGCGTGATAATCAAGACCACGGGTCGGTTCATCGAGCAAGATCAGTATCGGATCGCCGGCCAAACTGGCGGCCAACGCCGCTCGCTGCGCTTCACCACCGCTGAGATCGCGCGGATAGCGCTCGGCCAGATGGTTGATGCCAAAGGGCGTCAAGGCATCAGCGATAGCGGTGGACGATGGCCGCAACCCGCGCCCGCGCAAGCTGAACGCCACCTCTTCGCGCAGGGTGTCGTGAAAGAGCATACTGCGCGGGTCTTGCGGCACATACGCCACCCGGCGAGCTAATTCCTCTACCGGAATGGGGGCAATATCGCGACCTTCCAGTTCGATCTTCCCCTCAACGGGCCGCACCAATCCGATCAGCGTCTTGAGCAGCGTGCTCTTGCCGCTGCCATTGCGGCCCATGAGGGCAATGAGCGCGCCGCACGGCAGATCAAGATTCACCCGGTAGAGCGCCTCGTGCCGGTCGTATTGCACAGTGACGTTGCGCAAGCGGGCTAGCGGCGGATTGTCTGGTGATATGGGGGCAGATGGTGATGAAGCGGGTAGATCGACCGGCACAAACCGCCGGCCCTCTTTGATCGTCAGCGGCAGAGGTTCCCAACCTAACGCTGCACCCAATTGTTGCAGCGGCGGGCGCAGCTCGATGCGTGCTAACACCTCGCGCGGTGTACCAACTTCAACCCTGCCACCCGGCGCGAGGTAGAGGATGCGGTCGGCGTATTGCACCACCCGCTCCAGCCGGTGCTCGCACAGCACGATAGTAATGCCGAGGTCGGCATTGAGCTTTTGCAGCGCGGTCAAGACCTCTTCTGCGCCGTGCGGATCGAGCTGGCTGGTCGGCTCATCGAGCACCAGCGCGCGCGGTTGGGCGGCGAGTGCGGCGGCAATCGCCACTCGCTGCTGCTCGCCGCCGCTCAGGGTGGCGACATGGCGGTGGCGCAGATGGGCAATCGCCAACTGGTCAAGCACCTCTTCCACCCGCCGGCGCATCACCGCCGGCGGCACCCCCAGATTTTCCATAGCAAAGACGATTTCGTCTTCGACCCGCTCGACAACAAACTGGCTTTCGGGGTCTTGCACCACAAACCCGACCAGATCGGCGAGATCGCGCGGCTGGCAGGCCAGTGTATCGCGCCCCCACACATGCACTCGCCCGCCGAGCCGCCCGCCGTAAAAGTGGGGAACGAGACCATTGAACAGGCGCAAGAGGGTGCTCTTGCCAGCGCCGCTCGGCCCGCAGACGAGCAAGAATTCGCCATCGGCGACCTGCACGCTCAGATCACGCAAGATCGGCGCGCTGGCGCCGGGGTAGGTGTAGGTGACACGGTCGAGTTCGATCATAGGTTTGCATGTTCCTGACAAGAAATGTGGCGGGGCGCGCTGTTGCTGGTTGAAAAACATGCCCAACGATCTCAGCGCTGGCCCTCATTCCAGCCCCTCCCCCTCCGGGGGAGGGAAGCAAATCCTTCCCTCCCCTAGCGGGGGAGGGGTGAGTGCGAACAGTACATCTGATCGGCGCCCGGCCCTGAAGGGCCGGGCTAGGGGTACGAAGCCCGCTGCGCGGGCTGCTGGCCCTCACCCCCAGCCCCTC
>NZ_DAOTWH010000046.1:0-24762 GCF_034435895.1 Chloroflexus sp. | reverse complement strand
GAGGGGCTGGGGGTGAGGGCCAGCAGCCCGCGCAGCGGGCTTCGTACCCCTAGCCCGGCCCTTCAGGGCCGGGGGCCGGATCAGATGGTCTGTCCGCTCTTGATCCCGTTGTTGCAGGAGATAGCTTCGCCGCCTGTAGCGGCTCGCAATGATATACGAATCTACCATCACGAGGTTGGCTATGCCGATCTATGAATACTTCTGCCCGGCCTGCAATGGCCAATTCCAAAAGTTGGTGCGCGGATTTAGCGATCCACCCGGCTTGGCTTGCCCGCGCTGCGGCAATACCGAGGTTCGCCGCGCCATTTCGCGCTTTGCTACCCTGAAGTCGGAAGATGACCGGATCGAGTCGTTAGCTGATCCATCTAACTTTATGGGGTTAGACGAGAGCGATCCGCGTTCGATTGCCCGTTGGGCCAAGCGCTTGGGCAAGGAGTTAGGCGAAGACGCCGGCGAAGATTGGGATGAAATGGTCGATCAGATGCTCGAAGAAGAGCTGAGCGGCAAACAGGACGATGAGGAGGGTCGTTCGCCAGCGAAGCCTGATGATCTCGGTTGGGCGTGACTGTCCATTTGCATAAAAGACAATCTAACGGTATTATAAAGCAAAGTCGCTTCTAGAATGAACGGTCGAGTATGCGCATCCTCTTCTACACCGGCAAGGGCGGCGTCGGCAAAACCAGTGTGGCAGCGGCTAGCGCCCTCCGCTGCGCCCAACTTGGGTATCGGACTATCGTGCTCTCGACCGATGCGGCCCACTCGCTGGGCGATTCGCTCGGGGTTGATTTGCGCGCCGAACCGATTCAGGTGGCGCCGAATCTGTGGGCGCAAGAGATTAACGCCCTCCACGAGCTTGAGTCGAGCTGGGGGGTGGTGTCTCGCTATTTAGCCGATCTGCTTGCGTGGCAGGGGGTCGAAACGATCGCCCAAGGCGAGCTGTCGGTTATTCCCGGCACCGAAGAACTCTTCAGCCTGCTTCAGATTAAGCGCCATTACGATGAAGGCAAGTATGACGTGATCGTGGTCGATGCCGCTCCCACCGGCGAGACGCTACGTTTGTTGTCATTGCCCGATGTGATGCGATGGTGGATTGCTCGCCTCTTCCCGATTGCGCGGGCGCTGCTGCGGGTGGTGCGTCCGGTGGCGCGGCGAGTGACCGATATGCCGATCGCCGATGACGATGTGCTCGCATCGGCGCAGCAGGCGATCGATGCGCTGATCGATGTGCGCCAGTTGTTGACGAACCAGCAGATTTGCACGGCGCGGATCGTGATGAACCTCGAAAAGATGGTGATCCGCGAGGCGCAACGTTCGCTAACCTACCTGAGCCTGTTCGGCTATGCGGTTGATGCGATTGTCGTCAACCGGATTCTGCCGCCCGAAGTGGATACTCACTTTGGTCAGTGGCGAGCGATGCAGCAGCAATACGCGCCAATGGTCGAGGAGATGTTCGAGCCGTTGCCGATCTTGCGCGCGCCCCATTTCTCGCAAGAGATTGTCGGGGTTGAGTTGCTTTCGCAGTTGGCCGACCATCTTTTTGGCAAGCACGATCCGGCGGCCTTCCTCTATCAAGGCCCCACCCAACGGCTGGAAAAGACTCCCGATGGCTACGATTTGATCGTGCCGCTGCCGTTTGCCTCTGAGGATCAAGTCCATCTGGCCCAGAGCGATGACGAGCTGCTGATTTCGGTTGGCTGGCACCGCCATCGCATTGTGTTGCCGCAATCGTTGGCTCGTTTGCGCGCCCAAGATGCCTTCTTTGAGGATTCGTCGCTCCGGGTGATCTTCCGGCGCGAGGCGGCGGCGTAGAAAGGGGTTAGCCTCGCTAAACCCCTCCTATGCCGCGGTGTAAGTTGCTCGCATGCCGTTGGTATGGTATACTAACCGCTAGTGCGCCCCAAGGGCGCAATTTCGTGTGTAGTTCTGGGAAGAGGGATCACTATGGCCAGCAAGAAGGGTAACCGCATCGTGATCAAGCTGAAGAGCACCGAGAGCGGCCATACCTATACGACCGAGAAGAACCGGCGCAACGATCCGAGCCGCCTCGAGTTGCGCAAGTATGATCCGATTGTCCGCCGTCACGTGGTGTACCGCGAGACCAAGTAGAGGCAGAGCAGCGCTCTGCGAACAAGCTGGGCAGAGCAGCGCTCTGCGAACAAGCTGGGCAGAGCAGCGCTCTGCCCATACATGTTTAAGTTTACATACATGATCCGCCTGTTGCGTATTGTTCTCCTTGCCGCCTTTGAAACGACACTGGTCGCGTTACCGTTGCTGGTGCTGGCAGCGCTCACGTTGCCGTGGCCGGGGTTGTTTGGCGCCGTGCTGCTTGGTTGGCTAGTCGATGGCGCGGCCCGCCGGCTGCGCCGTCCATTCCACTATGTGCCACTGGCGCTGGCGCCGCTGCTTGCCGCTACCGGCTTGCTGTGGCTGGTGATTGGCGGTGATCCGCTGGCGCTGTGGCCGGCCTTGCTGCCGGGCCAACCCCAAAGCGGTCTGGCATACGTGGCGACGCTGGTTGCTTGTTTTCTGACATGGAGGGGAGCCGGCTTGGAGAGCCACGATAGCGCCACCACGCTCACCCTTGCCGGCAGAGGGATGGTTGTCGTGATCGCGTCGTTGCTGGTTGCCCCGCTGCTGCGCACCGGCACGGCCTTGCCCGACGATTTATTACTCGCGTATGTGTCAGTCGCGATCGGCTCAGGCTTAGGATCGCTGGCGTTGGCCCACCTCGTCGAAACGACGGCTGATCGCGCGCGGGTGTTCGATCTGCGTTGGACGCTCTTGCTCTTGGGGGTGATCGGCGGCGTGTTAGTGATTGGGGCGGCATTGACGGCGCTGCTCAGCGGTGAAGCGGCGCTTGATGGCGTGGTCAACCTGCTGCGCTTCTTGTTCTTGCCGTTGGCGCTGATCGGAGCGGCGCTGGTCTATCTGTTCACCGTGATCTTTGGTGATCTGATCCGGGCGTTCTTGGCGCTGTTGGGGCAGGCGTTGGCCCAGATGAACCTCCGCCCTGAACCGCCGCCGGTGACCGATACGGCGCCGATCGACGATGCTGCCGTCGAGACGGTGATTGCCTTGGCGCAACAGGCAACCTTCTGGCTGGCGTTGATCCCGCTGGCGGTGTTGCTGGTCTTGCTGGTTTGGTGGCGGCGGCGCCCGCGCCGGGTTGCAACTGATGAGGAGCGCGAGTCGCTCGATATCGGTCAAAGTCTACTGTCCGATGCGCGCGATCTGCTCGGCGCGCTGCGCAATCCGTTTCAGCGCCGCTTGAGCGGGTTACAAGCGGCGCTGGCAGCCTTGCGCGGCGCCGACCCGGTGACGCGCGTGCGCCGCGCCTATATTCAGGCGCTACTGGCGCTGGAGAAGCGCGGCTTACGCCGGCCTCCAGCGCAGACACCCGCCGAGTGGTATGCGACGGTAGCGCCCACCTTGCCTGACCCCGCGCCGTTCGCCGAGCTTACCGCCATCTACGAGCGAGCGCGTTACCAACCCGCCGGCGTCGAACCCGCCGAGACCGCCATCGCCGAACAAGCCTCCCAGACGGTACGCCCATCGTCGTAGGGGCGCACGGCAGTGCGCCCCCCGCCCCCGTCCCCGGCGTCGTTTATTCCACCGTCACGCTTTTCGCGAGGTTACGCGGTTGATCGACATCGCACCCGCGCAGCACCGCCACGTGATAAGCGAAGATTTGCAACGGGATCACGTTCAGCACTGGCTGCAAGAGCGGCAACGTTTCGGGGACGCCGATCATGTGATTGGCCTTTTCGGCCAGCAGCGCATCGCCGGCGTGACCGATCGCGATCACCTGCCCGTGGCGGGCGCGTACCTGCTCGACGTTGCTGATCATCTTTTCGTAGATGTGGTCACGCGGCGCAATGCAGATCACCGGCATATTCTCGTCGATCAGCGCGATCGGGCCGTGTTTCATCTCGCCCGCCGGGTAGCCCTCGGCGTGAATGTAGCTAATCTCTTTCAACTTGAGCGCACCCTCAAGCGCGATCGGATAGTTGATCTGGCGGCCAAGGAAGAGCGCGTTGCCGGCACGGTGATAACGTTCGGCCAGCTCGATGCAGATCGGCGTCGCCAGCTCGATCGTCTGCGCCGCCTTGCCAGGCAGCTCGATCAACGCCTGAATATGCTCGCGGATCTGGGCCGGCGTGAGGGTGCCTCGCGCTTGCGCCAGCCGCAGCGCGAACAGGTAGGCAACCACCAGCATCGAGGTAAAGGCTTTGGTCGAAGCCACCCCAATCTCAGGGCCGGCATGCAGATAGAGCGGGCCGCCGTCGGCCACACGGGCCGCTTGGCTGCCGATCGCGTTAACAATCGCCACGCTTGGCGCGCCCTGCGCGCGTGCCTCTTCCATCGCCGCCAGCGTATCAACCGTCTCGCCGCTTTGGGTGAACGCCAGCAATAAGGAATCGCGCTCACCATCACTCTGCAAGATCGGCCCGCGATATCGGAACTCACTGGCGTAATCGACTTCAACCCGCACCCCGGCGAGATTCTCAATCAAAAATTTCGCCACCAGCGCCGCATGCCACGCCGTACCGCAGGCGGTAGCGTAAATCCGGCGCAGCCGGCGCAGATCGTCATCGCTCAGGCGCAGATCCTCGAGTTCGATCCGGCCTCGCTCTTGGTCGATCCGTCCGCGCAGCGCATCCATCAACGCGCGCGGCTGCTCGGCAATCTCCTTCTGCATAAAGTG
Organism: Chloroflexus sp.; assembly: GCF_034435895.1. Lineage (GTDB taxonomy): Bacteria > Chloroflexota > Chloroflexia > Chloroflexales > Chloroflexaceae > Chloroflexus. The sequence continues at coordinate 20,057 of NZ_DAOTWH010000046.1, read as the reverse complement.
GCGATAATCGCCCTTGGCTGCCGCCACCGGATCCCACGCAATCGTGTGGGTGGGACGCGCGACGGGGGCGCCGTCAAGGCGGGTGATCGTGACACGGTGGCGGCGCACGACGGCCACATCGCGATCTTCGAGGAAGATCAAGGTGCGGGTATAGTCGAGGATGGCCGGAATATCCGAGGCGATAAACTGTTCATCCTCGCCGAGGCCGATCGCCACGCCGCCGGCATTACCCAGTCGCGCCGCCACCAGCATATCAGGTTCGTGGATCGAGAAGGCCACAATCGCATTGCCGCCGCGCAGCTCGCTGAGCGTTTGGCGCACCGCCGTGACCAGATCGCGGCTATTGTGGTAGTAGTAGCCGATCAGCTTCGCGATCACCTCGGTGTCGGTTTGCGACTCAAACTGGTAGCCGAGTTCGAGCAATCGCCCCTTGAGGCTAAGATAATTCTCGACAATGCCATTTTGGATGACAACAATCGCGCCGCTGGCATCACGGTGGGGGTGAGCGTTGAACTCGGTCACGCCGCCGTGGGTGGCCCAGCGGGTATGGCCGATCCCGATCTGGCCGCGGGTTGGTTCGGCGGCCAGCCGCTGTTGTAAATTGCTCAGCTTACCGACGCTGCGGCGCAGTTGCAAGCCGAGGTCAGGATCGTAGATCGCGATGCCGGCGGAATCATACCCGCGATATTCAAGTCGTTGCAACCCATTGATCACGACGGTGGTCGCTTCGCGGGGCCCAATATACCCAACAATACCGCACATACTGAAAACTCCTCATCATTCAGGGCAGCGCCAGCCAGCAGGCGCGCAGCCAACTGCTGCATAGGGTGCAGCAGAAAGCGCGAGCAAGCGCCTGCGGTCAAGCAGCTTGAACAGGATTATTCAGATCGGGTTGTGGGGGAAAAGCATGCGGTGGGCCGCTGCCGACGGCTCTGCCCTTGCCCGTCACCGGGAGGTGTTGCCCCATCGGCTTGCCGGTAGCGCCCTGCACCGGGGAGGCTTCCGCTGATCACTCGATGTTCCGGGCGGCTCGCGCCCGTTAGCTCCGGCTCGCGCCGGGAACCTCCGTCCTCGTCAACTTCGCCGGCTGGCGAAGCCCATGCGCTTCATCGTCTCAATCCGTGATGTCGCGTTACCCTCCCGGCTGCGCCCCCGCGCAGCCCTAGCCAGCCAATCTTGATGACCGGAGTATACCACACTCCGGGCGGTCAGGTAATGACAGTTTGCTTATGTAGAGGCTAACGATTAGATCATCATCCCCAAGCCGATAAAGAGCGCAGCGGCGCCGATGACGATCACTGTAGCCGTAATCCGGGCAGGGCGGCCACAGGCCGGCGGCGTTTCGGCCAGCGCCAGATTGGCCATCATCACGCTAATGATGCTAAAGGCCACCAGCGCCAAAAACGGAATCTTCACAAAGCTCAGCGCGCCGGGAATATTGATGTAATCGAACGCGCATGGCACCGCGCCGGCGCAGGGGGCGGGGGGGATAATCAGCATTACCATCAGATAATGGTAGAGCGAGACGGCGATACCGGCCAATGCCAACGGCAGCGCATAAAGGTAGACTTTGCGATCATCACGCCAAATCCCGACAAAGAGAATCACAACCAGCGGGTACATTAAAATCCGCTGATACCAACACAATTCGCAAGGAATCCAGCGTAAGACTTCACTAAAAAAGAGACTACCGGCAGTTGCGATCATCGCTGCGAGCAAGGCGATATGCCGGCAACTCAGGCTCAGCCAATCAAGCAAGCCAAGCTTTGTCGTCGCAGTGGTGATCGGCATTGATTGGGCGCGTTCCATAACGTCGTGCTCCATCTCGTTTAGTTTGTTAATCATTTGCATTGTATCACGAGATGTTGCTTGAAGTGGTATGCCAGCGAGTGTATACTAATAGTATGGTAAGCGCGATAGGGCGGGCGGGTGGTTTTATCCTCAATAACCATCGGCGTAATCACATGGATGAACGCTGGAACGCCGCACAAACCCGTTTGCTCGCCGACGTAGGTGTCTTGTTCGTCTCACTCAACCAACTTGAGGCGTTTCAGCAGGTTGCCCGCCGGTTGGTGCCATTATTAGGCGATTGGTGCGCAATCATTATCCGCGACGAACATCAGCAGGCGCGCCGGGTTGCGGTGGCTTGCGCCGATCCCCGCCAACAGCCGCTCGTCGATCAGCTTGTCCAAACCGATCCGTTAGTTGATCCAGCCTCTGCCCCGGCTCAAGTGTTGCGGAGCGGGCAACTGGTGCTGCTGGACGATCTTCCCGACGAGTACAGCGCACGACCGGCATTTTCGCCAGCGTACCGCGCCGTGATGATGCAAGTCCGGCCCCGCCACCTGCTCTGCGTGCCAATGCGGGCGCGCGATCAGGTCAATGGGGTGTTGGTCTTGAATTTCACCGATGCTTCGGGCCGTCGCTTTACGCAAGACGATATTGAGTTTGCGAGGAACTGGCTCAGCGCATGGCGCTGGCGGTAGAAAATGTCATCCTCTATCGCACGATGCAACGCCGGCTCAACCAGTTGTTGCTGGTGCAGCGGGTGGCCGGCCTCGTCAATTCGGCGTTGCAAACCGAGATGCTCTGCCAACTCGTGGTGCGCCAATTACATGCAGTGTTCGGGTATCAATTGGTCAGCATTTATTTATTGCAAGATGGCGCATTGCGTTTGCAATCAGTCGTTGGCTATGATAACGCATTGTCGGTCATACAATTGCACGAAGGTGTGTCAGGTCGAGTTATGCGCACCGGCAAGGCCGAGTTTGTGCGCGATGCCAGTCTTGACCCCGATTTTATTACCGAGAAAGCAGGCATTCAGCAAGGAATTATTGTGCCATTGCGTTACGCAGAGGCAACGCCGGCAGGGGTTCTGATCGTCGAATCATTGGGGAATCCCATCCTCGACGACGAAGATTTCTTTCTCTTATCCCTGCTGGCCGATCAGATCAGTGTCGCCTTGTTGAATTCCTTGCTCTTTGCCCGTATGCTCGAAACTTTTGAGCGATTTCGCTCATTGATCGAACTGGCCGGCAACGTGATTATCTGCCTCAGCCCCAATTTGCGCATCACCGAATTCAACCGCATGGCCGAGCAGGTCTTTGGCCGCACCCGCGGCGAGATGATCGGAGCTGATTATCCATCCGCGTTGCTGTCAGAAGCGGAACGGCCCTTGTTTGCGGCGCTGGTGCGCGAGGTGATGAGCAGCGGCAATAGCCGTTCGTTTGAAACGACGTTTGTGGCGCAAGGGAAGAAGCGCTGGTTATTCTGGACGATCACGTGCCGGCGGCAGTTGAACGGCGACATTGTTGAGCTCTTGCTGGTGTGCCAAGATTTGACTGAACAGCGTGAACAGTCGATCGCGTTGCTGCACTATGAGCGGCGGCTGCAAGCGCTCGAACGGTTAGAGAGTATGGGGGTGATGGCTGGCGGAATTGCCCACGATTTTAACAATCTGATTAACATTATTATTGGCAATGCTAATCTGTTGCAGACGGCATACACCACTGAGTCATTTGCCCAGCAGAGTCTGCGCCATCTGTTGAGCGCTGCCCACCAAGCCGGGGATCTCGCGCAGCAACTGCTGAATTTTGCCGGAGAAGATCGCCTACAGGCAGAGCGGCTGCAACTCAATCAATTAATTGAAGAAACCGTACCGATGTTGCAGTTGTCGCTGGGATCACAGGTAGAGATGCGGCTTGATCTGGCGCCGGAGTTGCCGGACGTCATGGCTGATCCGGTGCAACTCCGGCAAGTGTTGATGAATCTGGTGATGAATGCCTACGAAGCGTTGCCAGAGCGCAGTGGCTGTATTTGCATTCAGACCCGGCAGCGCATGCTTGACACCGATACCTTCCATCGCTTATTGCAGCCGCACCAGTTGTTGCTCGGTGCGTATGTGGTGATGTCGGTACGCGATAACGGGATTGGCATTGATCCGGCGATTCGCCAGCGCATTTTTGACCCCTTCTTCACCACCAAAACGCATGGCCACGGCCTTGGCCTAGCGGGTGTGCTCAACATTATCCGCCGGCACGGCGGCGCAATAGAAGTTGAAAGCCAGCTCGGCGGCGGTACTGCCTTTACCATTTGGCTTGCGCCGCAGCCGGCTGCAGTAACGGAATGTCTCCCGTTCTCTGCTGAAAGCGATGCGGGGCCGTTAGTACTGGTGATCGATGATAACGATGAAGTGCGCTTGTTGATCGAACGGATGCTGGCGCATGCCGGGTATCAGGTGAAAGCAGCGGCTAGCAGCGGCGAAGCGCTCCGAATCGTGGGACGCGATGGCGGGGTTGCGTGTGCGCTGGTTGACCTGACGCTGGCCGATACCAATGGGTACGATCTCTGTCGCCAGATCGCGGCGCGTGATGCGCGCATTCCGTTGGCTCTGATCAGCGGCTACCCAGTTGATGCGAGCCAGTTAGGGGATGGGCCGGTAGTGGCTACGCTGCAAAAGCCATTCCGGGCCGAGGCGCTGCTTGCGTTGGTACAGCGACTGATCCGGATGCGCGAGACGTCGTTGTCTTGAACTAAACGCCAGCTATTTGTCAGCTTTGATTTATTGACATGCCGCTCTAGCAACGGTATAGTAAGTTGTCAGACAAAATGATGTGGTGGTGAGGAGGTTCTGGTGTCGGCCCAGCATTCGCAGCCTTTCAATCCAGCTCACGATCGCCCGATAGATGATACATTTGCGCCGTCATTGCCCGGCGCAGTTGATTGGCCAGATCAAACCGTGTCACAGCCGGCGGCGCAGCGTGGCTCGGTTCGGCGAACCCGGCGCCGGTCGCGGCGTGGATGGTGGGTGCTGTTGCTGATGCTGCTCGCCAGCGTTGGTCTTGTTGCCGGCGCGCTCGTCTATCTGGAACAGAGCTATGCGGGCCGGATTTTGCCCAATGTCAGCGTGCGTGGCGTGCCGGTGGGCAATCTGACCCGTGATGATGCCCGCGCCGCAATCGAGGCGACGTTTGCCCCCTTTCTGGCCCAACCGGTGGTCTTGACGTACAGCGGCCGTTCGTGGACGCCGACCCTCGCTGAATTAGGGGTGACGCTCGAGATTGATGAGGCGCTGGATGCTGCGCTGGCTGTTGGCCGGGGCAATGATCTCTTCACCAACCTGCAACAGATCGGGGCCGTGTGGCAGTATGGGGTTGAGCTGTCGCTCAGGCTTTCGATCGATCAAGAGGCTATGCAGCGTTACCTGCTGGCGCGGGTTGCCGAAGTCGAACGGCCAGCAGTTGATGCCCGGCTGGTGCTGAATGGCACCACGGTGCAAGTTGAACCAAGCGCGGCTGGTCGCCAAGTGCTGGTGACTGAAACGCTCCACGAGATTCTAGCCGCCATTCAGGACTTAAATCCCGATACGGTAGCCTTGCGCACGCGCGCGCTCGAACCGGCGTTGCGGGATGATGCGGCGTTTGTGGCCCAAGACCAGATCGCGGCGATGCTGGCCGGGCCAATTACCCTGCTGGTCGATAACCGGCCATTTGTGTGGTCGCTCGATGAATTGGCCCGTATGATCCGGGTCGAGCGCGTGGCCGATCCGGCTGGCGACCGGTTGGTGGTGAGCATCGATCGCGAGATGATCATGGAACGATTGATCGCGCTTGGTGACGCAACCGAGGTGAAAGGCACCTATCCGCGCTTGAATTGGAACGATGGCCGGCTCGAAATTTTCCAAGAGGGCAAACCAGGACGGCGGATTGATGAAGCGCAGGCGCTCGATGCGGTGTTGGCAGCCTTGACCAAACCGGCTGACCAGCGCACCGTAGCGGTCAGCTTCCGCGAGATCCCGCCGCCGATCAACGCAGCGAACCTCGATCAATTGGGCATTACGACCTTGATCGGGGTTGGTCGGAGTGATTTTGCCGGCTCAGCGCCGTATCGTGTGACCAATATTCAAGCCGGCATGCGCTTGCTGCACGGTGTGCTTATCGCTCCCGGCGAAGAGTTTTCCTTCAATCAGACCATTGGCCGGATTGATGGCTCAAACGGCTTTGTTGAGGGGTACGCGATTATTCAGAATCGCACCCAGTTGGAGTGGGGCGGCGGGATTTGCCAAGATAGCACGACGGTGTTCCGCGCTGCGTTTTGGGCCGGCTTGCCGATCACCGAACGTTGGGGGCATTCGTTTTACATTAACTGGTACGATCGCTACGGCTTTGGTCCTTATGGTGACGGGCCGGGGATGGATGCAACGATCTTTACCGGTGGTCCCGATTTGAAGTTCCTCAACGATACCGGTGGTTGGATTTTGATGCAGACACTGGTGGATACGCGGCGTAATTTGGCTGAAGTCCGGCTCTATGGCCCTGATACTGGCCGGAAAGTGTTGTTGGAAGGGCCGGTGATTACCAACCGCACGCCAGCCCCGACTGAGCCGGTCTACGTGGCGGTGCCGGATCGGCCCGTGGGCCAGCCGCGTCAGAGCGATAAGGCTCGCGGCGGGATGGATATTCTCTTTACCCGGATTGTGCTCGGCCCTGATGGGAAAGAGATCGAACGGCGCGAGTTTGTCACCCGCTTCAAGCCATGGCCTGATATCTTTGAGTATAATCCGGCTGACCTCGGCCCCGATGGCAAACCGTTGCCGACTCCCACGCCGGAATCCGAACCGACGCCGGCTGAACCGCCACCGCCTGAACCGGCGCAGGAGGCGACGGGGTAAGGTAAGGGCGACGGTGGGGTCGCCCTTACGAAGGTATATCAACCCCAATCAACGGCAAGACCTCTCCCCATACGTTGGCAAGGGTCGGCGCGATGGCTTGCGGCTCGCCAGTGGTATAGCAGCGGAGCATACCGCTTCCCTTTGGCAACCCGATTCGCTCGGCGACACGCGCGGTTTGGGCTGCAACCGCCGGCCCGGTGTCGATAATCGTGACCTCTGGCCCGGCGCAGGCGCTGATGAGCGGGGAGAGGGGCGGGAAATGGGTACACCCTAGCACAATCACATCGGCGTCGGGTGCGGCGGCGAGATGGCCGGCGATAAGCATCCGGGTTTGCTCATCACTGATGGCGCCGGCTTCAACTTGCTCAACTAAATCGGGGCAGGCCAGCGCATAGACTTCAACATCAGCAGCGTAGGCATTCACGAGCGCGCGGAAGCGATCGCTCGCGAGCGTACCACTAGTCGCCATCACCGCCACTTTGCCGCGGCGGGTGGCTGCTACCGCCGGCTTCACCCCCGGTTCCATCCCCACGACCGGTACCGGCAATTCACGGCGCAGCAATTCTATCGCGGCAGCCGTCGCGGTGTTGCACGCGACCACTACAATGCGCGCGCCTTGATCAACCAGCCAGCGCCCGCAGGCCAATGCGCGCGCGCGGATCTCGTCAACCGGTCGCGGGCCGTAAGGGCAATAGGCGCTATCAGCAAGATAGATCAGATTAGCGTGGGGCATACGGTCACGGATGGCGCGCGTGACCGTCAGCCCGCCCAATCCGGAATCGAAAATGCCAATCATAGTGAGGTTGGGTTATCGGTGTCACAGCATTGGTACAGGCATCGCATAACAGGGGCAGCGCACAGCGCGCTGCCCCTGCTATGGCCGGCATGCGGCGATAAAATCGGCGAACAGCGCTTGCCAGCGCGGTTCGCTGCTATCCCAGAGATGTTCGGGGTGGCATTGGACGGCCAGCAGGTAGTGATCGCCAGTTGTCTCAAACGCCTCGATAATGCCATCAGGAGCGTAGGCGACCGGACGCAAGCCGGGGGCGAGGATTTTAATCGCCTGATGGTGCATCGTATTGCACCCGATCTGTTCAGCCGCCAAGACCGTCGCCAACCGCGAACCGGCAGTGATCGTCAGCGGATGGGCCAGTTCCGTCCATGCGCGGGTGCGGGTATTGGCGCGATGGTCAATCGTCGTCTCGAATTGGGCAGGAATATCTTGATAGAGCGACCCGCCAAGAGCGACATTGATCACTTGCAAGCCGCGACAAATCCCGAGCAGCGGTTTGCCGTCAGCGGCAGCCCAACGTGCTAACGCTATCTCAACCGCATCGCGTTGCAGATCGACCGGGCCAAGCTGCGGGTGCGGCGCTTCGCCGTAATAGGACGGATCGACATCGTCGCCGCCGGGTAAGAGAATGCCGGCGCACAGGTCATACAGCGCGCGCACGGCGCTGAGATCATCGGTCAAGTAGATGATCAGCGGGATTCCGCCGGCAGCTTCGATGGCGCGCAGATAGGTAGGCCGCACTGCCTGCAACTCGCGGCCATCGGCGCTGGCGCCGCTGTGCATCGCAGTGATGCCGATCAGGGGACGAGCGTGATTAGTCATAGCATTTCGATGGCACGGCAGACTAAGCGGCGCGGCTCTGGCGGCGCGTGTTGCGGCAACTCTCGACAAAGGCGGCAAACAGACCTTGCCAGCGCGGATCGGCTGCTTCCTGCAACGCTTCAGGATGGCATTGCACGCCCACGATAAAGGTGTGATCCTCGCTTTCGAGCGCTTCGATCACGCCATCGGGCGCCCATGCCACCGCGCGCAAGCCGGGAGCCACACGGCGTACCGCTTGGTGATGCAACGAATTGATCATGAGGTCAGTCGTGCCAAGCGAGCGGGCCAAGCGTGAGTCGGGCGCGATGGTGATCGGATGGGCAAGGAACGTCCAATCTTCGCGCGCATAGGAAGCGTTATGATCGATCGGCGAGCCAAGCTGGGAAGGAATATCTTGGTAGAGTGAACCGCCGAGGGCGACATTAATCATCTGCACGCCGCGGCAAATGCCGAGCAGCGGTTTGCCGTCGGCAGCAGCCCAGCGCGCAAGGCGCAGTTCGGCCATATCGCGCGGCGGGTCAATCATGCCAAGGCGCTCGTGGGGTTGGTCGCCGTAGTGGCTAGGTGAAATATCGCCGCCGCCGGCGAGCACCAAGCCGTCGAGCTGGTCATAAATCGCGCGCAGCGCCGTGGCATCGAGCAGGGGCGGGATCAGCAGCGGCGCGCCGCTAGCCCGCAGCACGGCGTCAACATAGGTTTGGCGATGGCCGTATGAAGGAGGGCACCAATCGCGGTCGCGGAAGGTGCCGCAGGAGATTCCGATCAGAGGCGTCATGCGCGCTTCCTCCATGGTCGGTAATGCCGATATTATGAGTGCGCATTATAACATACTATCCTAGTGAATCATCAGTCACGGGAATGATCGCGATCGAGCAGGCTTTGCGTCTTTGGGGTAGCCAAGTCTGCGCAACGGTTACGCGCGGTCAGTAGCGACAGGCAAGGCAATGAAGAACGTGCTGCCTTCGCCGACGATGCTATCAACCCAGATTCGCCCGCCGAGCAATTCAACCAGCGGCTTCACGATCGACAACCCGAGGCCGGTACCGCCCGCTTCCACCTTGAGCGGGTTATCGGTGCGGAAGAAGCGGTCGAAGATGCGGGGCAGATCTTCGGGCTTGATACCGACGCCGGTATCGCTAATGCTGAGCAGTAGATAGCGGCGACCATCGCTCAGCGTACTGCGCACCGGTTCGGGCAGATCGACATTGAGCGTCTCGCGGGCGGCAATGGTAATTTTACCGCCGGGGGGAGTATACTTAATCGCATTGAGCAGCACGTGATGGAAGATCTGGTGCAAGCGCATCGCGTCAGCCCGAATCAGCGGCAGGCCGGGTGGGATCGAGATCGTCAACTGATGCTGGCGTTGCGCGATCTGCGGTTGCAACTCGGCGATCACACCGCTGAGGGCCTCGGCGAGGTGGAGCGAGCGCCATTCGAGATCAATGCTGCCTGACTCAATCTTGGTAATTTCGAGCACATCGTTAATGAGATTAATCATGCGCTCGGTATTGCTATAGATGGTATTGACGAACTCGCGTTGGGTATCGTTCAATTGCCCCAACCCGCCCATCGCCAGCAATTGGGTAAACCCCTTGATCGCGGTCATCGGCGTGCGCAATTCATGCGACATGGTGCCGATAAACTCATTCTTCATGCGATCGGCTTCCACTTCGCGGGTAATATCGCGCAGCACCAACAAGGCGCCGATGAGTTCATCCTCATCTTCTTCATCTTCGTTTTCATCTGTCTTGAGCACGGGGCTAAGGGATACATTGATCGTTCGGCCATTGATAACTGCTGTGGTCGAAAACGTCCGCGCTTCACCGGTTACGCTGAGTGGCCGGCGCAGCAGATCATCGAGCGGCAATTCAGCGGCGTGATTGCCCAGATACCGCTGAATAATATCGTGAAGATTCCAAAGCACAAGTTCTTCGAGCGGGCGGTGGAGAATGCGGCTAGCCGCTTGGTTCGCGCTCAACACGCTGCCGTAGAGATCGCAAACGATCACGCCATCAAGCAGGCTTTGCAGAATGGCGGCGATCTGGCTCGTCTCTTTCTGTTGGCGATCGAGCAATTCGTAGCGCCGTTCGGCTTCGGCGCTAATCATGCGGAACAGATTCGCATTATTGATCCCGATCGCGATGGCGCCGGCGCAGGCATTGAGCAGGCGGACATGGCCTTCGTTGAAGAAATGGGTGCGCGAATGCGAAAGGGTCATGGCCCCGATCACCTCGCCTTGCACAAAGAGCGGCACCGCGATCATCGAACCTTCGCGCTTGCGGGTGCTGCCGGGGATCGATATCCAGCGCTCGTCTTGCGAGACATCATTGACCAGCACGGTTTGGCCGTGCTGGGCCACCCAACCGGCGATGCCTTGACCAATTGCAAAGCGTACCACGTTATCAGGCGAGAGCTTGGTATCCAAAATGGCCCGTGTCACCAGCAGACTGGGGTTGTCTTCTTCGGTCAGTAAGATCGAGGCGTGTTCAGCCTGCACAATCCGAGCCAGCATCTCGAGCGAGTTGTTGAGAATCTGATCGAGATCAAGCGTCTGATTAACCTGTGAGGCGATAGCGTGCAGGGTTGCGAGCCGATCCTTCTCTTCTTTCAACTCGCGGGTGCGCTCAATCACCCGTTGTTCGAGATCGGCATTAAGGGTGCGAATGGTATGGTACAGCTCAGCATTTTGCAAGGCAATCGTCGCTTGGCTGACGATGCTCTGGGCCAGATCTTGCATGAAGCGCAGATTGAGCGGATTATTGCGTTCTTGCAGCGTCACTGCGCCGATCAAACGTTCACCGCTCATCATCGGGATCACCATCACGCTGCACCCGGCAATCAGCCAGTCGTGGTCGGGATCAACCGGCGCTACCGTCCAGAATGTGCTGCTCGCCTGCGTGAATGCCGCCTGAATTACGGGGTTGGCAGGCGGCAAGCAATAACCAACCGGCGGGCCATCAGCGCTGCCCCGGCTGTCAGCGACGCGGAGTTGGTTGTTGGAATTGGTCAGCCAGACTGCGACGTGGTGGGCATCGGTCAGGCGATGCAGACTATCGATCACGATTTCCAGCAGCTCATTGCGGTCGAGGGTGGCGGAGAGGCGTTGCGAAATATCGTTGAGCGCCTTGAGTTGCAGCGCGCGCTGGTCGGCTGCCGCCGAGGCGGCGTCAAGACTGGCGGCAATAAATTCGTGCTCGTGGATCAACTGGTTGGTGTGTTCGGCCCAAATATCAACTAAGGTTGCAATGACCTGATCGAACAAGTCAGCCAGTGTATCGATCAGGTCAACATCAGGTGTATCGTGGAGCAAGGCGGCGCGGGTCGCGCGATGCACCTGATTGATGTTGCGCACCAGCGCGGGCAGATCGGCGCCGGGTTCGGCAGCGGCCAATTCGCTAAATAGCTCACGCAGCGGTTGGTTGTCACCGTTGGCGACAGCAGCCAGTGCGAGCGCAAAGCGTTGCAGATCGAGCTGAGCTTGGGTCGCGACCGATCCTGCGGTCGTGTCGCGCAAATCATTCCACTGTTGCAGCAGGGTTGCCTGCTGGGTTTGCAACCAATGGCTCAGCACAGGCTTCATACAGGCGATCGGCGGCTTTCTTTATTCACTGCGCACGACTACGACAGTCGCGTCATCGTTGTCTTTGCCGAAGCGGGCTAAAATCTCATCAGCAATCTGCTGGGGCGAACGGCGCAGATCGGGCGGCGGTTCAGTCGTGAACCGGTTCGAAATGCCGTCACTGTATAAAACGAAGGTATCGCCAGAATTGTAGGTATAAGAAAGGCGTAAGAGTTGGGGCAACCGATACCCGACGATGCCATTTTTCGAGATCGGTTTAATCAGCAGGTCGCTATACACTTGCGCACCGACATTGCCGACGCCAACGAACTCGGCAGTGCGCATCCGGGCATCAAGGCGCAGCAAGGCCATCACTGCGCCGCGACTGCCGACGAGCGCACGGTCGGCGCGGCGCATCAAATCCGTCAGATCGCCTGCCGGATCGCTTTTAAGGACGGCAACCGCGCGGTGGGCTGCTTCGGCAGCGGTATCACCACTGCCGAGGCCATCAATCACCGCGGCTAACAACCGGTCATCATCGTATGGCAGCGCGAGATAGGCATCACCACTGACACTCTGGCCGAACTTGGGACGTAGCGCTGCTCCCCACACAAGCTTCATACTGCCTCGTCATCTGCGGATAGGACGCCACTTCACAGCGCGCACCGTCGTTCCCACGCCGGGGGTGGAATGGATGTGGAACTCATCCATCAGCCGGCGCACGCCGGGCAAACCAGCGCCGAGCGAATGGGTCGTGCTATAGCCGTCGCGCAGGGCCAATTCGACATCAGGAATGCCTGGGCCGCGATCGCGAGCTTCAACGGCCAACCCGGCCATACCCTTGGGATGATGGACGGGGCTGATTTCGATTTCGCCACCACCCGCATGCCGGATCAGATTATGGCCCAATTCAAGGATACAGATCTCAACGCGCGTGCGATCGGTTTCAGGAAACTGCAATTCACCGGCCAACCGGCGACCGGCGCTTAGGGCGACATAAATATCGGCTTCTCGCTGAATACGCACAATAGTCGCTTCCATACCTCGTATTATACCTGAAGGGGATTAACGGAGTGCGACCGCCCGGCTAAATTGAACGGCGCGGTAAGCGCAATTCAGCGCTATCAATCACGATCGTCACCGGGCCATCATTAATCAGCGCCACTTGCATCATTGCGCCAAAGACGCCGGTGGCGACGGGGATGGCGCGGGCGCGGAGGGCATCGGCGAAGGCATCAACCAGCGGCGCGGCGATCTCAGGGCGGGCGGCGGCGGTAAAGCTTGGGCGGCGGCCTTTGCGGGTGTCAGCGTAGAGCGTAAATTGCGAGACCACCAACGCCGCGCCGCCAACATCGAGCAGCGAAAGGTTGAATTTGCCTTCGTGGTCGCCGAAAATGCGGAGATTTGCGATCTTTTCGGCCAGCAGATCAACATCGTCGAGGGTGTCGGTTGGGTTGACGCCAAGCAAAATCAACAACCCGCGGCCAATGGCGCCAACGACCGACCCATCAACAGTGACTGACGCTTCGCTAACACGCTGAATCACTGCTCGCATTACGCCTCCTCGGCTGGAATGGCAAAGATCAAGCGACCGGTTTGGGTCTGGTGAATGCGAGTCACGACCACTTCAATGGTTTGCCCAATAAGATGGCGGGCACTCTCAACGATCACCGGTGTGCCGTCATCGAGGTATCCCACCCCTTGTTGGCGGGTATTTCCTTCGTTGCGGATCAAAATGTGCAACCGCTGATCCTGCATCACCGGCGGGCGGAGGGCATCGCTGAGCTGATTGATGCTGAGCACGGTAATCCCCTGTAACCCAGCGACCCGATTGAGATTGTAATCGTTAGTGATGATCGGGCAATGATACTGGCGTGCTAATTCGATCAGTTTATCGTCAACGCGCAGCACATCAGGCAGATCGTGATTAAGAATCTCGATCGGCAACGGTGACGACTGCTGCATCTGGTTAAGCAGTTCGAGGCCACGCCGGCCTTTTTGGCGACGCAAATCATCGTTCGAATCGGCCAACATCTGCAATTCAGCCAGCACAAAGGAAGGAATAAGGAGTGTTCCTTCCATAAAACCGGTGCGAACAACAGCGGCGATCCGGCCATCGATAATCGCGCTCGTATCGATCAGATAGCGACGACCGCCAGCCGGCGCGGGAGCTGTTTCGCCGGTTGACGGGGAAGGCGGTGCGAGTTGGGTGCGTTGTTGGCGCCAGTGGTTGATCAATTCGATCAGATCACGTTTGCGCAGATACAAGATCGATGCGCTAAAGTAGACCAGAATAGCCGTCGCAATAATTGGGAGCAGATTGCTATACGGCGCCGGCAGCATCGCTAGCGGTATGGTGAGCAGCACACCGGCAAAGAGACCGATGAGGATCCCAATCGCTGCTAATATCACATCGCTGAGCGGGATGACCCGCGCCTGCCGGAAGAGGGAATGCAATGGATCAACAATTAAGCGTGGCGCCAGAATGAGACCAAGGCCGCCGCCAGCGAGCATGAGTAATGTTGTGGCAAGGACCTGATCAGGCGTCGGGTCTGGGCCAGACAGGGAACGACCGAGCCACAAGCCGAGATAGGCCATCCAGCCAAAGCCGATGAGGCGCACGATAAAATCGAGACTTGGTCTCATTTCTCACCCTTGTTCGATGTCAGATGGTGATGATCGCACATTGCGGGTGAGGAGGTCAACTGCTTCCGTCAGCGAACGCACCGGCGTAACGGTCAAGTTGGGTGGCGCTTCCGGGGTCGTATGGGCCGGAATAACCGCTTGGCGAAACCCCAGCTTTGCCGCTTCACTCAAGCGCCGGTCGAGCTGGCTTACGCTGCGCAATTCGCCCGACAGGCCAATTTCACCGAGACAGACCACGTCAGGCGCGATGCGCTGATTACGGTAGGATGAGGCAATCGCCAGCGCTACGGCCAGATCAACCGCTGGTTCGCCGATGCGCAACCCGCCTACGATATTCACGTACAAGTCTTGATTAAACAGGGGCAATCCAACCCGTTTCGACAGCACCGCGGTCAGCATCAACAAGCGGTTGAGGTCGAAACCGTTGGTGGTGCGGCGCGGTTGGGCGTTACCGGTATGCGACGTAAGGGCTTGCACCTCAACCAGCAGCGGGCGGGTGCCTTCGAGGGTCACGGCGACGGTCGAACCGGGGCTATGGGTGTTGCGTTCGGCGAGGAAGACCTGTGATGGATTCCGCACCTCACGCAACCCATCGCCGGCCATTTCAAACATGCCGACCTCGTTGGTGCTGCCGAAGCGATTCTTGACCCCGCGCAGCAGGCGAAACTGGTGGAACCGGTCGCCTTCGAGATAGAGCACTACATCGACAATATGTTCGAGCACGCGCGGCCCAGCGATCGCGCCTTCTTTGGTGACGTGACCGACCAGCACGATCGGAATCGCCGTTTCTTTGGCCAATTGCATCAGGCGGAGCGCACCCTCGCGCACTTGCGAGACGCTGCCAGCGGCGCTGGTTAATTCGGGCAGGTAGACTGTCTGGATCGAATCGACGATCACCAAACGCGGGCGAAGGGTGCGAATATGCTCAATAATCAAGTCGAGCGATGTTTCAGCAAGCACAAACAGATCATCAGCGGCGAGGCCAAGCCGCTCGGCGCGCAGCCGGATCTGTTGGGCTGATTCTTCGGCGCTGACGTAGAGAGCCGGGCCAACGCTGGCGGCAAAATGGGCGGCCACTTGACCGAGCAAGGTTGATTTGCCGACGCCGGGATCGCCGCCGATCAGCACGACGGAACCGGGGACGAGGCCGCCGCCAAGCACGCGGGAAAATTCCTCGGCATAGACTGGTAGCCGCTGGAAATCGGCCAGCGGCACATCGCGCAAGCGGACGGGCTGATTTGGGCTGAGCGCGGCAGGCCGGCTGGCGCCGGAGGGTCGGGCGGGAGCAATCAGTTGCTCGACCAGACTATCCCATGCGCCACACTCAGGACACTTCCCCATCCAGCGGCTCTGTTGGGCGCCACATTGTTGGCAGACGAAAAGGGTGCGTGTTTTTGCCATAGCTGCATTATACCACTGCAACCGTAGCTGATGAATCGTGGGGTCTTTGAAAGAATAATTATTAACTAATGTTGATAGTAGGCATCTGAAGCTATAAACACTATCTGACGACCTATCAACGAGTAGGTGAACAGTACTAATGGTGCCTAGGAAGGGCTGGTAATTGCGAAGCCGAACAGCAATCCTTTATACTCCCCATACATTTCCTTGGTTCATTGCGAAGGTTTGGGTCATGGTAACCGGTATTGCATTACTTGTTGAAGGTAATCCATATCGTCGCAGCCTGTTGATGAGAGCGCTGAATGCCTATCATTGGGCGGTCATCGCGGTAAGTGATATGAGCGCCGCCTATCATTGCCTCGCGCAGGCGGTGCTTGATGTAATAATCTGTGGCTTTGATCGTTTATTATTGTGTAATAGTGGTATGGCTATTGATATTTTTGTGCAGAAGACAAACGCTTTAGTGATTTTATATGGGGCAGAGTTTGATATTGTAACTGTTTATTCAAGCGCTACTCGGCATAATGCTCGGTTACGGACGTTGTTAAGCGTACAGCATGCGCTTGATCAGGTATGGCGGCGTTATCAACGGGTGCCATTCATCCTAAGCCGCCGGCGTATACCGAAGCTAACCACGCTCATGTCACCGCTGTCACCATCAATGCTAGTTGATACATATCAACGTCACGTCATTATCGCGGGACGGTTGATCAAATTGAGCACAGGTGAAATGAAGTTGTTGCACTATCTTATGCAGTCGCCGCAACAGATGGCATCATTCAAAGAGCTAGCAGGCGCGCTCTACGAACAAGAATTCTCTCATACTGAAGCGCGCGAATTGCTCAAAATGCGGATTCACCGGCTACGCCAGAAGCTTGAACGAGAACCAGCCTCGCCGAGCATTATTTGTAGTGTCCGGGGCTATGGCTTTATGCTCTGTTCAGCGGTGACGCTCGTTCAAGAAACGAGCAGCCAGATGATCCTCAATACGGCGTTGCCGATAGGCAGTGAGCAGCTATTGGGGCTGGCGGTATCCGGTACTTGTTGCCAACAACCAGAATGCGATAGCTACGTCGGGCCAAAAGTAGAATGCGTCGACCAACCCATGCACCAGCGCACCGGCTATCGTAGCGGCAGCGCCGATCGCCAAGGCAGAATGAGGCTGCGCCGACGGAGCGCGCACGATGCGCCATGTTGCCCAAGCCAAGCCGAGCAGCAGCAGTGGCCCGCCGCGCAGCCACAGATCAAGGATCACGTTGTGGGGGTGGGCCGTGTAAATTTCATTGGTGTCGCGGAGTGCTGGATCGATGTAGCGTTGGTAGACAATCAGAAACTGGTCGAGGCCAATGCCGAGCGGGTGATCGAGCAGCATCGCCAGCGCCGCGCGCCACGTTGCTAATCGGATCGCGCTGCTGCCGGTGAGGAGGCTGAGCCGTTCGATGCCAAGTGCGGTGATGGTCACTGCAACCATTGCCACACCAACGCCGCTGCCGATGAGGAGCAACCGGTGATAACGCGGCGCCACCGTGAAAGAGAGCAATACGCCGGCTGCGACCAACGCACCCAGATACGCGCCGCGCGAGAACGACACTCCCAACGCAGCTAGTGCCAGCGCGGCGCAGAAGGTGAAACCAATCGCGACCCAACGCTGCTGTTGCCGCCATGCGGCCCAAGCCAACGCCGCTGCCAACGGCCAAACCCGTCCCATCGCCAACCCTACATTGTTGGGATGGCCGTAGAACCCCGTGACGCGCACAACCCCCTCTGTTGCAACCAGATCTTCGCCGTGCCCGATCTTGGCGCCAAACAGCGGCACGAGGTTGAGACCGGCAAACTGCGCCAATGCCACGATGGCCGAGACAGCGCCAGCAGCCAGCCAACCGATTAGCGTGGGCATCAGCGTGGATCGGCCTTGTCGCTCGTGCCAACAGAGCAGGGCAGCGAACAGCAGTGGCTCGACGATCATCCAGCGCAGTTCACGCACGGCCGGGCCGCGCACTTCGGCGATCAGCACGCCCCAAATGCCGCCGAGTAAAACGAATGCAGCCGGGGCGAGAGCGATCAACGCCGAGGAGCGCAGGCGCAACGATTGCGGCAGCAAGCGCCAGTCACGGAGCAGGGTTGCGAAGGCGGCAATCAGCAACACCACTTCGTGCAACGGCAGGTAGATGCCGCTCTCGCGAATGCCGAAGCGGGAATCAAACAGACCTTTCGGCATAAAGTAGAGCGTCACAGTGATGGCAACCCAACGGACAGCGAGATCGGGCCGGGCAATGGCAAGGCCGATAAAGGGCAACAGGCCGAGCAGGGTTGGCAGCAACTGGGCCGAGTCGCGGTAGGCGATAGCAATCGTGATGCCTTGTAGCACGAAGACAACCCACTCGCGGCGATGAGCATCGATCCGCTGCCAGCGGGCTAGCAGATGATCGAGCAGCGGCAATGCAGCGCGCATCGTGAAGGCGCTGCTAATGACCAATGCGACCACTAGCAGCAGCGGGCCATAATCGCCGAGCGGTCGCCACGGCAGATGGCGTGCCACAGCAAACTCGGCAGGAGGCGCGCCGCCGCGTAGTTCGAGGGTATGCACTGCATCGGGCAAACCGCGCAGAGCGTTGTCTGCTAGCGCGACCGGCGCGCCATCGAGTAACACCGCCGCCGGCGCGCCGCCGCGCAACTCAATGTCTGTACCGGCAAACCGCACCTGCCAGCCATCGGTGGTACTCGTCACGGCGGGGTGATCCCAGCGATGCACGCCAACGGCAGCAATTGCAGGTGATTTGACATAATTGCGCAGAATAGTGTACGAAGGAAGCGGTTGCCAATCACGGCTGACTAGGGCAAAGTAGGGGGTTGGATCATCAGGATGCGGCTCGGCATAGCCGCCATAGCGCAACATCCAGACATTCATCACCCCCATCCACGGCCACTCGCGGCGAGCGCGCTCGATTTGGGCCGCGAGATACGCACCCTTGGTCGCTTCATCAACCGGCGGCCCCCAGACAAAGCGACGCTCGGGCGGAATGCGATCCGGCGCCGCGTTATAGCCAAACTCCGTCACCCAGACCGGCGTTGCCAGATCACCGTGGCGCTCCATCACCTCGCGCAGCAACACCACCCGGCTGACATCGTTGCGGGTATCGATAGGCCGATCCCAACGCCAATTGTCGCGCCCGCGCAAAAAGACATAGCGATGCTCGGCAGGCGGCTGGCCAAGGCCATAATTCTGGGCCGACATAATATCGAAATAAGCAGCGCCGCCAAGGGAGTAAATTGCATCGAGATACTCGATCTCGGTCATCGGCGCGCGCGGATCGAGACCATCGGTCGGGGCCAAGCCGGGGAAGAGCACTACCGCAGCGGGATTCGCCCGCTTCACCGCTTCATAGCCCACCCGCAGTAGGGCAAGAAAATCAGCCGGCTTCGGATCTTGCCAACCCCACTCATTCATGAGGTTTGGCTCGTTCCAAATCTGAAAAAAACGCACTTGGCTGCGGTAGCGTTCGGCCAATATGGCGATAAACCGGCCATAATCGGCCAGATCATCGGGCGGGGCCATCGAATTGCCATCAATCGCCAAGCCGGCCTGAAATTCCGGCGTCGTACAGCCAAGGGCGCAGGCCCATTGCGGCGGGCGATCAACCCGCATAATCAACTCGATGCCGTGGGCCACCGCCGAAGCGACGATCCGGTCATATTTTGCCCAACTCGACACCTCGCCGATCGTCGCCGCGTTACGGCGGTCGACAAAATCGCCGCGCCCATGAATCTCGATGTCGTCCCATGGCACTTGCATGCGGGCATAGCGTGCGCCGAGATCGCGGGCGAGGGCGAAGGTGCGGTCAATCGCGGCGGGGTCAGGTTCGAGGTGAAGGTTAAAGACATTCACTCCCAGCGCCGGGCCATCGCTGTAGGGGAAGGGGTGGCCGACCGGCGGGTATTGGGCGATGCCGCGGAAAGCGGCGTTATCGAGCCAGACGGCAACGCCGAGCGCAGCGACAAGCAGCGCGTTAAGGAGGGCAAGCCAGCTAAAGCGGGTCAGTGCAGTATGCATAGCGGTGAGAGTATAGACGGCGGGCGAAGCGGTGTCAAGGCGGGACGCTATTGCCGAAAGGCACAGGTTCTGCTGAAGGGGGGGATTGCTTCGGTCGGGCAGCATCCAGCTCCGC
>NZ_DAOTWH010000045.1:0-13214 GCF_034435895.1 Chloroflexus sp. | reverse complement strand
TGTCGGTGAGACCGTTGCCCTCGCAACGCTGGGTAGTATAGCGAATGCCGCTGATTTTGTCAAGCGGGCTCGTCATACACCGGTTTATCCCATCAGAATGCGATTTGTCGCCATACAAACCAGCTTAGGCGCGCCGGCAAATTGGGCGAAATTTCCGCGAATCTTTTGGCGATCTCGCGCGGTTTCATTCATGCAAGGTGTTTTTCGCTGGCATTGACAGGAGGTTGGTATGAGCGACCGGGTACTTTCAACGGCGACGGCGCGTGAGGCGATTGAACGGTTTCAGCGGATTGTGCAGGGGCCATTGTTGCAGCAGATTGGCGATCTGAACCGGGAAGGGCAGCTTTTGTCGGATCCGAACAATTGGGATGGGCGGCTGGCGGCGCAATTCCGTGCTCATTGGGCGGAAACGCACCAAAAGTTAATGGCTATTCAGAGTGCGTTGGAGGATTTACGCCGGCAGGTTGCCCAGATCAATCAGAACATTATGCAGGCGGGCGGGCAGTAGCAGCAGATGGCCGGCGAGATGCGCGCTCGCCGGCCCATCACACGTCACTATGGAGTGAAACGGAGAAACTGAGATGTCACTCGCTTTTCAAATCAGCCACGCCGAGTTGCTCTTGTTACTGGGCCTGCTCGAATTGCCGCGCCCCTTTGCCCTTGGGCAGGGGACATTGCCGGCGCGGCCAGCGTTAGAGGGTGCGCTGAGCGCCGCGGCCGGCAGTCTGGTGGCGCGCAATCTCTTGGTCTTGCCCGCATCGCCAGAAAGCCCGCCTACACCGCATGCCGCCTTAGCTGATATGCTCCGCACTGCCGCACTCGCCGATAGCCTGCTCATTGTAGCCAGCGGCCCGCCCACCCAGCTCGGCCATATCAGCCGCGCTGGCAATCGGTTTGTGCTGCACAGCAGTCCGGCGCCCGATGTCCATCGGTTCGAGGCGCTTACCGGCGCTGACCAAGTGACTGGCACGATGTTGGGGATGCTGGCGCCGGCCAACCTGCGTGAACCAGAGCGCCAGACGCCGTTGCTGCTTAGCGGCGAAGCGCTGCTGACCGCATTCAATGCGTTGCAACACAACGATGAGCACATGGCGGTTTGGGCGTTAGAGCAGCAAGGTCATCCAACAACACTAGCGCGCAGTTTTGTCACCGCGATCGGCCCGCAACCGGCCCGCTATGCGCTGGCAGCTATCCGGCACATGCGGCAACCCCAACCGGAAGCGCGCGGCGCATTGCTGATTGCCGGACGCAACGGCGGGTGGTGGGCCGTGCCGGCATCAGATCGCGATGATCGCTTGGCTTTGTGGCCAGTCGGCGGTGATAGCCTGCGCCAACGGATAGGTGAACTTGGCGCTTGGATCTGTGAGGCTGCATGAACACTGTCGCTGCGATTCCTGCCCAGTTGCGCCAATATGCGACGACCATCACCGCCGAACAGGAACAACTGCTGGCCGAAGCGCGCAGTCTGGCGACAGCGTTGAGCCGTTTCGGCAGCCGCTGCCGCGAGTATGCGGTAGCGGGGGTGGACGGTCTCAGCGATTCACTATTTAGCCATTGCCGCGCCATCAACGAGGTGGCGGCATGGGTGAGCGATACCGCCAACCGGATCGAAGCCGCCGATCGCGGTGGCCTCACCTCGCCGATCCTTGGGGCCACGGTTGCGATGATGAGCGCCGGTATCGCCCATCGCTTAGCAGGGCGGCGCCCCCTCTGGCCGGGGTTGCCCACGCTCGATCTCGGCGCGCGCCTCGCCTTCCGGTTCATCTGGAAATTGCGTGTACCGGCGCGGCCATTCGCGCCGGCTAGCCTAGGCATACGGATCGCGGCGCGGCTGGCGATGCAATGGTCAAGCCAAATAGCGAGCCGCTGGAACCCAACGTGGCTCAGCGGCGTTTGGCCGGCTTTGCGCGACGGATCCATACAGCACGGGCGCTGGTTGGCGCAAGCCGGCTTGGTGACGATTGTGCCATGGTTGCCTTGGCAAGCGGCGCTGAGCGTGATCGCCACCCGGCAGTGGCTCGTGCAGGCGTTGGAACACCTGCACACGTGGCCAGCGCCAATCACACTCTTGCCCCAACCCGGCTGGCCGGCGCGTTTCACCCCCGCCAGCTTCGGCGCGTTGGCCGCATGGATCGCGCCGCTCGTGTGGCAAGCGGCTCCTACCTTGTTGTCACTGGCGATGCAGCAACGGCTCGCCGATGCTTGTACTGAGCTTGTCCAACACGGCACGAGGATGGCGTGGCAATCCGCATATTTCCAAACTATGCAGTGGCTGGGGCCATGGCTGCCACTCGTGCCCAACCAGGCACAGAGTTGGCACCTGTTGCAGCAAAGTCTCGTGATGAGCAGCACGATCGCCACGACTAGACCAGATCTGGCGCTGCATCCGGCAATGCTCTGGCTCATCAGCGCCCAAGCGGGTGCGATGCTGGGCCTTATTAGCGGCCCGCGGTTGCCTGCTATCATTCAGAATCCGGCTGACGTGCCGAAGCTGTTAGAAAGCGGTTTTTGGATTAACGCTTTCCAATACCTATCACTGGATGAAATGCGTGTGTTGGTGAGCTACCTCGAACAGATCAACCGCGATACACGCTTGAACCTGATGCTGAGGCCGCTCACCCGCCCAACCACAGGGCCGGAAGCCGAGCCAGAGGGCTACGCCGATGTGAACGCAGTCTTCCCGCCGCACGAATGTATGGTAGATCCGAACCGGCCATACCGGATCACACCAGCAGCGTTGCAAGCGACACCGCACAGCCTGATCAGCCCTTACCTCGGCGAAGAAGTGCGGGCAGCGCGGGTCGGCAAAGACGAATACGTCGTTGGGATCAGCGGTCTCAATCTCGACAATATGGCGTATGGAACCAATGGGCTGGTTTCGGTGATCGAGACGGCTAGCGGGAAAGAGCGGCTTGATCACAATGCCTACTACCAAACTGTGCGCGAGCGGATCATACGCCTGATCGATCAGATGCCGGCAGGCAGCACCCTCCACCTGATGGGACACAGTATGGGGGGCGGGATGTGCATTCTGTTAAGTAACGATCCGGTGGTGCAGGCGGCATTGGCCCAGCGCCAGATTCACTTAACCAGCGTCGTCACACTCGGAGCAGTACGCCCGCAAGGCGAATGGGATGACGTACCGCTGGTGATTAACAATCAACCGGTGACGGTGCGGCATTACGTTGACAGTGACGATAAGCTAGCGCAATCGGTCGGTGCCGGGCACGATGACGCGCGCTACCGCGATGTGGTGTTCGAGATCAACAACCACCAGCTCGATCAACCGAGTGTGGCGCATAGCGCCTACGAAACGTTCGACTACAGCCGGCTGCCGGTCGAGGCGCAGACCTTGCCGTTCACAGTTGATCCCACCGAATTTGAGTTGCTGCCTCCACCGGTATTGCCCGAACGACCGCCGGTTGAACTCGACTGGTTTCAGGAACCGCCGTTATCGGCATAGCAGGAGCTGTCTATGTCAGGCCGGAGCGATGTTTGGTGGGATTGGAACGCCGCCGATGAAGCAAGTGGCGCCTTGCGGCGCATGGCGAGTGCGATCGATGCGGCAACCCGGCAACGGGCGAGCGCAGCCAGTGCGCTGCTAGGCGGATGGGAAGGTCCGCGCCAGCGCGAATGGGCCGCGCGCCACGCTGCGCTACAGGCTGAGGC
Source organism: Chloroflexus sp. (assembly GCF_034435895.1). Classification (GTDB taxonomy): domain Bacteria; phylum Chloroflexota; class Chloroflexia; order Chloroflexales; family Chloroflexaceae; genus Chloroflexus. Next base: position 9,545 of record NZ_DAOTWH010000045.1, on the reverse strand, counting down.
GATTCGCTTGCGCGAACAATGCTTGCACGCAGCCAATGCGATAGCCCAAGCCAGCGCGCGAGCGCGCGCTGAACAAGATCGGATCAACCGCGAACGACAAGCCGCTCAGCAAGCAACGCAGTATGCAGGACAACCCTAGTTTGTTTAACCGGCCACCCCGCTTGCGTCCGCGCTGGCGCGCCGAGACGGTGGAATTACCCGCGCCCCCTAACCCACCGCAGCCACGCTCAGCAACTATGTGGTTACAGGCGCTGTTACCAGTGATCGCGGCGTTACTGTTCAGTGCCGGCGCACTGATTGGTTACGGTTCATGGTTGGCAGCCTTGCCGGCGTTGGTGTTAGGGGTGCTCAGCAGCGGCATCACGCTCCTCAACGAGCGAGACACGACCCGGCGCAACGCGCGCGACCATGCTGAGCAGCAGACGCTCTTTACCGATCGACTAGCCGCAGCGCGCGCCCGCTTACGCCGCTTGCACGAAGAAGAGCGCGCGGCCCGGCGCTACTTAGCGCCCGATCCGGCGGAACTGTTGCGGATCGCTGGGGCCGATGGCCGGCCCCGCGCGCCGGAGCCACGGCTATGGGAACGCCGGTTGAGCGATGATGATGCGCTAGAATTGCGTGTGGGCAGCGGAACGCTGCCGGCGACGAGCCGAGCCGTGATCCCGCCGGGAGCGCCGGCTGACCGCCGGATCGACCAGCTTCTGGCTGAATACGCCACCTTGCATCAGGTGCCGATCTGCTTGCCCTTGCGCCAGCTCGGTTCGTTCGGTATTGCCGGGCCGCGACCGGCGGTGGTGGGGTTAGCATACGCGCTGCTGGCGCAAGCCGCCACTTTGCATGCGCCGGCTGAGCTGCGCATCGCGCTGATTGCGCAGACGAACACGGCCACTGACTGGCAATGGATAGCGCGCTTGCCCCACTGCCAGACACCGGGCGAACCACAGGCCGGGAGGGTACTGGCTGCGATTGAACCGGCGGCGATCGATCGCCTCTCAACTTTCCTGCTGGACGAACTGAGCCGGCGACGCGAAGCCGCCGTGGTAAACCCAGTACCGGTGGTGATCATGGTCGATAGCGCCGCGCTGGTCGCCACCTACACCGCGCTCGGCCAACTCCTTCGCGATGGCGGCGCGTATGGCCTGATTGTCGTGGTATTGGCCGATGATTGGGCCAATGTGCCCGAATACTGCGCGGCAGTGGTCGAAGTTGATCAACGAATGGGCAGGTGGACACGGGCAGGCGAAGCATGGCCAGCCACTCCCTTCCAACCCGATCTGCTCGATCGGGCCAGCATTGAGCAACTCGCCAACCGGCTGGCAACGATCCGTCTGACTGAAATCGGGGCCGGCCAGCATCTGCCGCGCCACGCCCGCTTGCTCGAGCTGCTTGAGCTGCCGGCTGGCGATGGCCTGCCACCCCGCTGGTTGCAACCGCCGCCACTGGCATGGCACGAAGCGCCGATTGGCGCCTTGGGAGAAAGAAAGCCGTTTTCTCTCAATCTAAACGAACAATGTCACGGCCCGCACGGCATCATCGCTGGCGCAACCGGCGCCGGCAAGAGCGTGTTGTTGCAAACCATCATTGTCGCGCTGGCCGCCACCCATGGCCCCGACCGGCTCAACGTGCTGCTGATCGACTTCAAAGGCGGTGCGGCGCTCGCTCCGTTTGCGCATCTCCCTCACACCACAGGACTGGTGACTGATCTCGACGATCGCTTGGCAACACGAGCCATCGCCGCCATCAGCAGCGAATTGCGCCGGCGCAAGACCATGCTGCGCACCGTTGCCGAACAGTATGGCATTCATCTTGAGAACATCGCCGATTATCGCGCGCTCGCACGCCAACACCCGCTAGAACCGTTGCCGAACCTGTTGATCGTGCTCGACGAATTTGATGAAATGGCCCGCAGTTGTCCCGATTTTGTCAGCGCACTGGTGCGCGTCGTCAAGCAGGGCCGTTCGTTGGGAGTACATCTGTTGATCGCCACCCAACAACCGGCGCGCGTGGTCAGTGACGAGATCCGCAGCCAACTGAGCTACTTCATCGCTTTGCGGCTGGGCAGCAGCGAAGACAGCCGCGAAATGCTGCAACGTCCCGACGCCGCCTTTTTGCCGCCGCAACTGCCCGGACGGGCTTATGTGCGCAGCGGCGGTGAGGTGCGGCTCATGCAAGTCGCCCGGCTAGCTACCCAACCTGACGGCCAGAGTGATCTTGAGGTGATTACCCAACAACTATGCACAGCCGGACGCGCTCATCTCACCGCGCTCAACTGGCAACCGCCGCCCATTTGGCAGCCGCTGCTACCGGCGCACCTGACCCTCCATACACCGGCAAGCGGCTTACAGGCAGTGGCCGGTCTGCTCGACATACCCCAGCAGAGCCGGCAAATCCCATTGGTGATCGATCTCAACGCCGGCCATTTGGCGATCTTTGGCGGGCCAGCCAGCGGCAAGAGCGTGACATTGGTTCGCATTATCCTCGACCTTACCGGAAGATGTGGGCCCAATGCGCTCTGGTGTTATCTGATCGATGGCGATGGCCGGCTCTTAAGCGCCTTAGCCGATCTCCCGCACGTTGGGGCCGTGGTGCAACCCTTTGATCGTGAAGCGTTACTCACTCTGTTGCACCAGCTCGACAACCACCTGCGCGAACGGCGCGTGCGCGTGAGCGCCGGCCAGCCGCCGGGACCGCCAGTACTGCTGGTCATTGACCGGCTGGCAGTAGTGCGCGATGAACTGCGTGACACTTACGGCGAGAGCGACTTAGCTGAATTGGTCCGGCTGGCCCGCAACGGACGCGATCTGGGGTTACGGCTGATCGTGAGCGCCGAGCGGCCATCCGACCTCCCCTACCGGCTGGCGGCACAGTTCGAGCAACGGCTGGCCCTGCGGATGCCTGATCTCAACGACTACGCCGATTCCTTTGGTCAGCGACCGCCATCCCAACTGCCGCCAGCCATAGCCGGGCGCGGCTACTGGCAGCATAGCGATGAGGGTCTGTTGGAAGTGCAGATTGCGTTGCCGGCTGGCAGTGTCGAAGCCAGTGACAGCCGCGAACTGGCACTGGCTATCCGGGCCCAAGCGACGGCACTAGCACACACCACGCCGCCAACCGCTGGCGGCCCGCCGCCATTGGCGCTGTTGCCCGAACGCTTGGCGAAAAGCGCCTTACCGCCAGCCAGCCAATGCGCTGTCGGCCTGCGCCTACCGTGCAGTTGGGCGGCAGAGCCTCCCGGCCCGGCAGCACTGCGCCTCAGCCCAGAAACACCGCACGCACTGGTGATCGGGCCGCGTCGCAGTGGCAAAAGTACGGCTCTGATCACGCTAGCCCATAGTGCCTTGACGGCATCACCACCAGCGCATCTGATCATCATCGACGGGCCGCGCCGCAGCCTGAACCAATTGCGCGCGCTCGCACCAACAATACGCTACATCGCTGACGAAGCCGGGCTAGCGGCGCTAAACGCTGAACTTAGCGCATTACGCCGCGAAACAACTAACCGGCAACTCTTGATCATTGACGATTACCATCTGTGTCGCGAACGCTGGCGCGACCACTTCACCCAAAGCTACAGCGCCACGCCCAACCTGTTCAATCAGTTGGTTGAATTGGCCCAAACCGGTAACGAACCGTTCCACTTGATCATCGCCGCCGGGATCAGCTATGCCGATGATCCGCTGCTGCGCGCGCTTGACGGTGCGCGCAACGGGATCGTACTCTGGCCGGGACGGTACGACACCGGCACACGCTTGCTCGGCCTCAATCTGCCCCTGCCTGATCAGCGCCACAGCGAGCAACCGCCGGGGCGGGCGCTGTTAGTGAATGGTGATGATGAACCGGTGATGATACAGGTAGCGGGAGAGTAGAGAAATTTCATATATGGAGGGTGCGAGGAGTGCGATCGCAGATGTGGTTTATAGCTTTGGGATACGCCGGTTCACCCTCACCCCCTGCCCCTCTCCCACTGGCGCAGGAGAGGGGCAGACGGACCATGGGATCCGGCACCCGGCCCTGAAGGGCCGGGCTACTATTACGAAGCCCACTGCGCGGGCTGCTGACCCTCACCCCCTGCCCCTCTCCCACTAGCGCGGGTTCAAGAACGGACAGAACACATGAGCGTAGACGTGGTTAATGGCTGTGAGATGCGCCGGTTCGCCCTCACCCCCTGCCCCTCTCCCACTGGCGCAGGAGAGGGGAGTGTAGCACTGAATTGAGGTATTGCACAGCGATCAACCGTTGTACTCAATCAGATGTTCTGTCCGCCCCTCAACCAGCGGGGGAGGGAGAAAGCCAGCGCCCCGCAATGTGTGCTGATATCATTGCGCGGGCGCGGCGGCGTGTTCGGCTGTCATTGCGAGGGAGTGGCGCCCCCAGCGCAGCGGGGCCGCCCGACCGAAGCAATCCCCGCTTCAGCGCGAGCGCGTGCCTGAGCGTACCGTTTCCGCTGAAGAAGGAGATTGCTTCGGGGGCGGCGCCCCCTCGCAATGACAGGAGGAAAGCGGGCGCTGGCTTCGGGGGCATTGTTTCCGAAACAATGATAGTTGAGGGGTAAACAGCATGGATGAGCGCAGCTACAGTTGATGGCTTTGTGATGCGCCGGTGTACCCTCACCCCCGGCCCCTCTCCCACCGACACGGGAGAGGGGCACTGCTGCGTTCCGCGCGAGCAGGGCATGTCCCACCAATGGAGCGACTCCCCCTAGCGGGAGTCGGGGGGTGAGGGCGTCAACGCAAAGACGCAAAGCGAGCAAAGGCGCAGCGGTTTTAACGCCAAGGGCGCAAAGAGGTTTTGGTTTGGGATCATCCTCTGCATCCTCCGCGCCCTTGGCGGTCAATACCTTGCCCTCACCCCCAACCCCTCCCACTGGCGCGGGTTGAGAAGCGGATAGAGCATTTAATCGAGTATAACTGTCGATCGCTGTGCGATGCCGTTAAGCCCCGTGCTGCGCACCCCATCACCCCTCCCCCAGCGGGGGAGGGGCAAGGGGTGGGGGAATCAGCCCGCGCAACGGGCTTCATAAGCCTAGCCCGGCCCTAAAGGGCCGGGCGCCGGACAGATCTGTCCGCCCTTGAACTAGGGCGGGAGAGAGGAGCAGCGAACCGAGCGTTGCGGCATCGCAAAGCGATCAACGGTTGCACTCAACCAAGTGTTCGGTCCGCCACTCAACAACAGGGGAGAAGAGGGAGTTTCTATATCTGCATAAGCAAACCGAACGCTGCGCCATGAAAGCTTGTCGAACAACCTGCTAACGCTCCGCTTCAGCAGAGCAGGGCATAGCGATCACTGATCGCAACGAGGTAGAGCAGCAGCAGACCAAAGCCGGTTCAAGCAAGCGGTACAGCGCCGTTTGACATGACGTAAGAGACATGGTACATTGCGGGTATCTGTGCGGTATATCACAATCGGATAAGAGGCAACTATACAACAACGAAGGAGTGCGCCGTGAGTGAACCTCTGGGAAGCGCTCAGCGCCCGCTGCGCGTCGCTATTGTTGGCGCCGGCCCGGCCGGTTTCTACACTGTTGAAGCTCTGCTCAAACAAAAAGATCTGGTCTGCCAAATCGACATCTTCAACCGCTTCCCCACGCCTTATGGATTGGTGCGCGAGGGAGTCGCCCCCGATCACCAATCGATCAAGGCGGTTACGCGCATTTATGACAAGCTGGCCGCCCACGCTAACGTTCGCTATTTCGGCAATGTCACCTTTGGCGTTGATCTCACCCACGCTGACCTGCGCTCCTACTACGATCAGATCGTCTACGCCGTCGGCGCACAGTCAGATCGGCGCATGGGCATTCCCGGCGAGGATTTGTTCGGCAGCATGCCGGCGACCGCCTTCGTTGGCTGGTATAATGGCCGGCCCGATTACCGCGATCTTGACGTTGATTTGAATGTTGAGCGGGTCGTGGTAGTGGGCAACGGCAATGTTGCGATGGATGTGACGCGCATTTTGGTGAGTGATCCCGACGAGCTGGCCAAAACCGATATTGCCGACCACGCGCTGGCCGCGCTGCGCCAGAGCAAGGTGCGCGAAGTGGTGATGCTAGGCCGGCGCGGGCCGGTGCAGGCTGCTTTCACCAACCCAGAGTTGAAGGAGTTTGGCGAACTGAAGGGGGTTGATATCATTGTTGATCCGGCTGACCTTGAGCTTGATCCGCTGAGTGAAGCGGCGATGGCTGAGGATAAGACCGCGGCGAAGAATGTGGAGATGCTGCGTGAGTATGCCGCCCGCGGCGATACTGGTGCGCCGCGCCGGATCGTGATGCGCTTCCTTGTTTCGCCGATCGCTATTCACGGCGCGGATGGCCGGGTAACCGGCGTGACGATCGAGCGCAACCGGTTGGTGCAGGCCGCCGATGGCAGCTTGCGCCCGCGCGGCACCGGCGTGACCGAGGAGTTGAGCTGCGGGATGATCCTGCGCTCGGTCGGGTATCGTGGCGAGCCGTTGCCCGATGTGCCGTTTGATGAGGCGAGCGGCACCATTCCTAATCGCGATGGCCGGGTACTGAATGGGCCAAATGGCGAGCCGATCCGCGGCGAGTACGTGGTCGGCTGGATCAAGCGCGGCCCATCAGGGGTGATCGGAACCAATAAACCCGACGCGGTTGCCACCGTTAACAGTATGCTGGCTGACTTGCCCAACCTGCCGAACACGCCGCCTGCCGGCGATATTGCCAATCTGTTGCACGAGCGCGGGGTTGATTTTGTCACCTATGCCGATTGGCAGCGGCTGAACGAGTATGAAACGGCGCAGGGAGCGGCGCAGGGCCGGCCACGGGTGAAGGTGACGCGGGTAGAAGAGATGATGGAGATTATCCGAGCTGGCCGCTGATGCGCATTGTGATGATCGCGCCCTTCGGCATCAGACCGAAGGGCACTCTACTGGCCCGAATGTTGCCATTGGCGCAGGCATTGCACTGGCGCGGCCACACCGTTATGATTGTGGCGCCGCCGGTGCATAATCCGGCTGACGGCGGCACAACTCGCGACTACGGCGGGGTAACGGTGACACATACCCCCACGCCGCCTCTGGGCGGCCCGCCGGCAGCCCTCTGGCATACTGTGGCGCTCTGGAGCAGCGCGCGCCGATTACGGCCCGATGTTCTCCACCTTTTCAAACCCAAAGGATTCGGTGGGTTAGCGGTGCTGGCCCGTGGCAGAGTGCCGCTCGTGGTTGATTGCGACGATTGGGAAGGGCCGGGTGGATGGAACGAGCTACTGCCGTATCCGCCCGCGGCCAAGGCATTGTTTGCGTGGCAAGAGCGCGATCTGCCACGCCGCGCTGGCGCGGTCACAGTCGTTTCGCATACGCTCGAAACCTTGGTCTGGGCTATGGGTGTTCCCCCGCAGCGCGTCTTTTATCTGCCCAACGGCGCGCCACCCACTGAGCCGTTGCCGCTGCAGCCAGCCCCTCACCCCACGATTGTGCTCTACACCCGCTTCTGGGAACTCGATCTGGCCGAAGTAGCCGCAGCGCTGGCAACGATTTACCGCGCCCGACCTGACACGCGCCTCTTGCTGATCGGCAAAGGCGAGCGCGGCGAAGAACAGCAGCTTTTGGCGCTCGCAACGGCGCAAGGTTGGGCAGCGATGATTGATAACTGCGGCTGGCAAGAACCGGCGGCAATTCCGCGGTTGCTCGCCAGCGCCGATGTCGCGTTGGCACCGATTCGCGACACGCTGATCAACCGCGCGCGCGGGATGGCCAAACTGGTCGAGCTGATCGCAGCCGGGTTGCCGATCGTGGCGAGCGATGTCGGCACGGCCCGCGACTACCTCGCCCCCGACGCTGGCCTCCTCGTGCCACCAGGCGATGCGCAGGAGCTGGCCGCCGCCGCGCTTGAACTGTTGGCCGATGAAACAGCGCGCGCCCGCTTACGCGCCGCCGCAAAAGCGGCTGCAAACCGTTTGGCGTGGCCTAACCTTGCCCCTATTGCCGAAACAGCCTACCGGCAAGCGAGTGCGCATAGGCAACACTGAGTGTCACTTGCCATGGTATGATAGTCTGCAATAGTAGAAACTTTATTGAAGGGTAGCGCCGTCTCTATTTCTACAGCTCGACCAAGGATCACAATCCACTGGCATCAAGCAGCAATTGAATGGAAAATGTAACAGTTAGCTGGCTGCACTTCAGATGCCGCTTTCAGCTTAAGCGTGTATTCTGGAACCCTGTTGTCGCGCGCAGAACGGCTGCAAAACCCGAACCATATTGTTACTATCGCTATGGCAGCCCAACCCACCGGACGGATACTCGTCATTGACGACAGCGAACACAATCGATACCTGCTTGCGCACCAACTCCATCGGCGCGGCTATGCGGTCGTCACGGCTGTCGATGGGCGGCAGGGATTAGAATTCGCGCAGCAGCAACCTTTCGATGTCATCTTGCTTGATCTGATGATGCCCGAAATGGATGGGTTTACGGTGCTAGATCAGCTCAAGCGCGATCCACGAATGCGCCACATTCCGGTTATCGTCATTTCGGCGATTGATGCGATCGACGATGTAGTGCGATGCATTGAGGCAGGCGCAGAAGATTATCTCACAAAGCCGATTAACACGACACTGTTACACGCTAGAGTCAATGCTTGTCTAGCACGAAAACGGTTGCTTGACCAAGAGCAAGCGTATCTGATGGCGATCCGCTATGAACTCGAGCTGGGGCGGCGCATGCAAGCCGATTTCTTGCTGGAACGGCTGCCGCACATTGCCGGCTGGGAGATTGCAGCCACTTTTGTGCCAGCGCGAGAAGTAGCCGGTGATTTTTACGATGCCTTTATCTTGCCCGATCAACGGCTAGTTTGCCTGCTTGGTGATGTGTGTGATAAAGGTGTTGGAGCCGCGCTCTTTATGGCGTTAACCCGGTCGCTCTTGCGCGCGTTTGCCGAACAGTCTGCGTTGAACGGCGACGATCCACTCCACACAGTGGCGATGACCAACGAGTATATTGCGCGCCACCATCACGCGAGTCGCATCTTCTCGACCATTTTCTGCGTGATTATCGATCCGGCTAGCGGAACCATGCGGTATGTGCATGCTGGCCACCCAGCGCCAGTTGTGCTCCATGCTGACAGTAGCGTTGAAATGTTGTTATCGACTGGACCAGCCGCCGGCTGGATCACCAATGCGCACTTTTCAACCGAGACAACCACGCTAGTGATAGGCGATACGCTCTTCGCCTATACCGATGGCGTTACTGAGGCGCGGGCGCCCAACGGCGCGCTATTTAGCGAGGATCGGCTGCTGGCAACGCTTGATCCGTCATTAGGCGGTAGCAATCACCGCCTCGCAGCCGTTCAACAAGCAGTCATGGCGTATACTGGCCGTCAACAGCCTGAGGATGATTTGACGATGTTGGTTGTCCGCCGGCGCAGCGCGGCGTGAGGTGAGGGGTTGCTTTTACCCACGCCGTTGCGGAGCAGCTATAGTGGGCAGGCCGTCTGCATTCCGCTGCGCGGGCTGCTGACCCTCAGCCCCAAACCCGCTCTCACTGGCGCGGGAGCGGGGAGCGCAGCACCGACCCTTCAAGCATCGCCAAGCGATCAA